>CAZWRT010000001.1:0-98397 GCA_964636375.1 uncultured Lachnobacterium sp.
CCATACCGTCTTTAATCTGCATAATATGTATCATATTTACGATACATCCCCGGTCAGTAAAAATAAACTCGTCCGCTCCTAATTCTGAATAAACCTGTTGTAAACTTTTCCGCACTCTCGATATTCCGCCGGCGGCGGTAATGCTTGCATTTTTCCCATCCCGTTCAATATAGTAAATCTCCCGATAAGGAATTTTCTCAAGGCGGCTGTTTGTCTGAATCGTATAGGTTTTTCCGTCCTCTAACTCAATCAATTTTATTGCGTCCTGTATAGCGGCAGAAAGTCGTCTATCTATATCGGTTTTTGGCACATACCGAAAAATGGATAGCTCAAAAGCGTCTATGGCATATTCGATATGAGAAGTAATGAAAATGATTTTCACATTCGGCAGATAGGGCTTAATTTTTTCCGCAATTTCCATGCCTGTACTTCCGGGCATTTCTATGTCCAATAAAATCAAATCAAAGAAAAGTTTGTCCTCGGTAATATCGTAAAGCAGATTATCGCTGGTTATATAGGTTTCTATTTTTCCAATACTGCCGCAGTCCTTTAGATAATTTTCTGTAATGTTCTTATGGCTTTCTACGGTTGCTTTATCATCATCACAAATCGCTATGTGCAACATAGTCTCACCTCACTTACAGAGGGTATTATACTACATTCTGCTGCGCTTCTCAATAAAGCGGCGGCTGTTATTGCACCCAAAATACGGAACAATGATTCCGGCTGATTGCATTCGGATGAATCTTATGATAGAATCAGTACGCGCATAAGCGCCCCCAATAACCCATGTTTTGATTGTACCAGGAGGAGAAAAGATGTCAGGAATCAAGCTGGTCGCCCTGGATCTGGACGGCACACTGTTTAATAATAACAGCCAAATATCGAAAGGGAACCTCTCCGCCATCCGACGGATCACCGGGGCCGGGGTCCACGCGGTAATCTCCACCGGACGCCCCTTTTCCGGAATCCCCTTTGCGCAGTTACAAAATACCGGCATCGATTACGCCATCACGACAAACGGCGCCGCCATCTATCAGATTTCCACGGGAGAATGCCTCTGCGAGGAGCCTCTTGACGATGAAACCATATTTCCGATCCTTGACTTTCTTCTCTCAAAGGATATCCATATGGACGCCTTTATCGGCGGCAAGGGCTACAGCCCCAGGCAATGCCTCGCGGCCGGGAAACGCTTAAGCGTGCCGGACGAGCTGAAAAAATATATCGTCGAGACCCGCATCCGCGTGGACAACCTGCCGGGCTTTATCCGCGAGAACCGGCTGCACGTCCAGAAAATGACGCTGAATTTTTACCAGAACGCCGGCGGGGACTACGTGGACCGCGAAGAGGTCCGGCAATTTCTGGAAAGTAATTCCGCGATCTCCAGCGTGTGCGGCGGTTTCCATAATCTCGAATTCACGCGGGCCGACGTGGACAAAGGGCGTGGGCTGCTTACACTCGCCCGCATTCTTGATATCAATCCGGCTGACACCATGGCAGTCGGCGATACCGAGAACGATATCGCCATCTTAAAAGCCGCCGGGACCGCCGTCGCCATGGGCAACGGCACCGATGCCGTAAAAGCGCAGGCCGACTACATCACAGACACCAACGAAAGGGATGGGGTCGCCCGCGCGCTCATGCATTTTCTCCCGGAATTATTCTAAGGAAACGGTTCCCGCCGCTCATACCGGATCTGAGCCATAGCGGAGCAGGGCAACGCTCTCGCGCAATGCGCGGATGGTGGCGTCCACGTCCTCCCTCGTCGTCTCTCTTCCCATCGTAAAACGCACGCTTCCCGCGGCATAGCTCTCCGGCACACGGATCGCGGTGATCACGTGGGACAGCCTCGTCTCTCCGGTGTTGCAGGCACTGCCTGCGGACGCACAAACTCCCTGTTCCTCCAGCAGAACCAGAAGAGCGGTGGCCTCAACGCCCTCGATACTGAAATTTACATTTCCCGGGAGCCGCCGGTACGGATGACCGTTTAAGCGCACTCCGCGGATCTCATGCATCACGCGCTCACAGAAATAATTCCTGAGTCGGATCAGGCGGGTCCTTCCCAGGCGCATCTCGGCTGCAGCCAGCTTAAGTGCCTCCGCCATTCCCACAATCCCCGCCACATTCTCGGTTCCCGCGCGTTTCCCCCTCTCCTGCGAACCCCCGTGAATAAAGGACGGTAGGTCCTGATCGCTCTTGACATAGAGAAATCCGACACCCTTGGGACCATGAAATTTGTGTGCGCTCGCACTCAGCAGATCCACCGGAATCCGCGAGACCGACAACGGCACCTGCCCGACCACCTGCACGGCATCCGTATGAAACACGATCCCGTTTTTTCTCGCGACCGCGCCGATCTCCACGATCGGTTCCATCGTTCCGATCTCATTGTTTGCCGCCATAATCGTAATCAAAGTCGTATCTTCCCGAATATGCCTGTTCAGCTCCTCCGGCCGGACCAGTCCATAGTCGTCCACATCCAGATAAGTAACCTCATACCCGAGCTGCTCCAGATACTGACAGGATCTCAGCACCGCATGGTGTTCGACCTTCGATGTAATGATATGCCGCCCTTCCTTTTTTTTCGCTCCCGCTATGTTCTTGATCGCCCAGTTGTCCGACTCGCTTCCGCCCGAAGTGAAATAAATTTCCTCCGGCAAGGCATCGATGACACCGGCGATGTCTGCCCTCGCCCGCTCGATGGCCTTACGGCTCTTTGCGCCCATGTCATAGGCGGTGGAGGCATTCGCGAACTCCTCCATCAGGTATGGCTCCATGGCGTCACGCACCTGGGGCAGCATCTCGGTGGTCGCCGCATGATCCATGTATATTTTAAAGCTCATATTCTGCACTCCTTTTTCATAGAATTAGTATCAAGGCATCCATTGGAGCATTCCTTGAATAAATCTCAATTACTCAAAAATAAACTCATCACCGGCACACTTCTCATGACCGCTGCCGGTGTCATCAGCCGCATCATCGGTTTCTTTTATAGAATATTCTTATCGCGGACGATTGGTGCAGAATCCCTTGGTGTCTACCAGCTGATGGGGCCCGTATTCTCAATCTGTTTTGCGCTGACAGCCTCCTCCATCCAGACCTCAATTTCACGCTTTGTCGGGGATGCCACGGGAACGTGCGCCCATGACTCATGCGGAGAAAAAAAGGCGAGAACCTACCTCTATCTGGGACTCGCATTGTCTGTGCTGCTCTCTCTGCTCTGCGGCATCATAGTCAGCCGCAACGCAGACTGGATCGCGTCAAAAATCCTAGGCGAGCCCCGCTGTGCGCCGCTGCTTACACTCCTTGCGTACTCGCTGATACCGTCCAGCGTCCACGCCTGCATCAACGGTTACTATTACGGAAAAAAACAGGCCTTTGTCCCCTCGCTCTGCCAGCTCATCGAGCAGGTGGCGCGTGTGGGAAGTGTCTGGGTGATCTGGCAGGTAATTACCGAACAGGGAAAAATAATGACGGAATGGCACGCGATCGCGGGCCTTGTCATCGGAGAATTTTTTGGATTGGCTGTTTCTCTGATCGCCTATACGAGGGAGCCGAAGCTCCCTGCAGGCGAATATATGGATATGAAGGGGGATCTCTATGCCATGGGCTGCACGCTCTCTGCCATGATCCTGCCCCTCACCGTCAACCGGGTTCTGGTCGCCGCCAGCGCCGGTCTCGAAAATCTGCTGATTCCCCAAAAAATGCAGGCTTTTGGCTACAGCGCGGGAGACGCACTGGCCATTTACGGAATCTTATGCGGTATGACAATGTCTGTTATCCTCTTTCCGGGAGTCCTCACAAATTCCTTCTCCGTGCTGCTTTTGCCCTCGATCTCCGAGGCAAAGGCGGCCGGGCGGGAACAGGCGATCCATGCGGCGATCCGCAAGGCGATCGTCTACGGCATGCTGCTCGGACTGATATTCACCGTACTGTTTCTTCTCAGCGGAGCGTGGATCGGAAACCATCTGTTCCACAATGCGCTGGCCGGACTGTACATCCAGCGGCTCTCGTTTCTGTGCCCGCTCATGTACATCACAAGCCTGCTGAGCAGCATCATGCACGGACTCGGCATGCCCGGCCGCGTGCTCGCCATCAACCTTCTGGCATGCCTGATCCGCATCAGCATGATCTGGTTTCTCGTGCCCACCTCGGGAATCGACGCCTATCTGTGGAGCATGCTGATCTCACAGGTGTTCGCCGCACTCGCGTGCATGGTGGAGCTGCGGGGGAATTAATTTAGTTTCCCTCCTCCTCACTTATCCGCATTCGGAAACGAAATCTCAAAGGTACTCAGGTATTCCTCCGCTTTCTTTTGATCTGCCTTGCCCGCATCCAGCGGCAGGTCAAAGAGCAGGTTCATCCCCTCATAACCGGCGTTCGGGCGGATGACGCCGCTTGCCGAATCGTAGTTGTATGCCGCACCGTTATACATCAACTTGTTCATCACGCACAGGTACAGCCCATGATCCGCAAAAATTTCCACGTTGTCGCACTCCGCCAACTGATACCGCACACCGTCGATTACAGTCCACGTAGCTGCGCCGTTCATCGTCATCACGTTGAAATTTACGGGATTAAAGTCTTTGATGAGCGGCGATACGAAAAATTCTTCCGGTTCCTCATTATCGTCTGTACCATCCGGCATCGGCGTCCCGTCCGCCCGCTCGATCGCTATGACCGCATAGGTCTTGCTTTCATCCAGCGACTGTGCGCCGTCCACTGCCCATCCGAGGTTTGCTCCGCTCGCTACACCCATCAGAGTGACATCATAATTCCCCCATGACTGCGTCTGATTGATCTCAATGCCATCTCCTTCGGAAAATGCTTTTGCCATATTTTCCATACCAAAATGTTCCGCTACCTCGCGGCTGCTCAAATAATGCCCCGTCGCTCCCACGCTCACGGATACTGCCAGTACACATGCGGCTGCGGCTACTGCCGCCGTCCATCTCTTATTATTTCTCATTTCCTGTCTCTCCTTCCATTTACTTAGAACCTTCCGCTGAAGCATCTCGTCCGGCTCTGCCTGTTGTTTCAGGGCACGGCTTAAGAGGATATCTAGTTCTCTTTCGTCTCTGTTCATACTCATCAACCTCCATTTTAGGCATCCGCCCAATCCAGACGGTCCTTTAAGACCTCTCTGGCCTTGTGAAGCCTGCTTTTGACTGTCCCTGCGGGAATATGCAGCGCTGATGCAATTCCTTCGACCGTCAGCTCTCTGGAATAGTACAGATAAACCGGAATCCGCAGTTTTTCCGGAAGCTCTGCGACAAGTCTGCGAATGAGCCGCACCCGCTCGCTCTCGGCAAGCGCTTCCACAAGCTCATCCTGTGGAATCTGTCCCTCAGCCGCCGGATAAACCTCCTCAAGCTGTTCATCCAGCGGGGCCTGCGGACAGATCCTGCTGCGTCTCGCCAGCTTGCGCCTCCTGTTTTTCCAAAGACCTGCTGCAATTCCCAGAAGATAACTCTTCGGATTACCTGACGCATCAATTTTTCTCTGGCGCTCCGTCGCCGCAAGCATCGTCTCCTGATACAGCTCCTGCGCCTCCTCACGGCTTCTCGTAAGCTGCAGACAGAACGCGTATACCTCCGGCCCGGTATGAATCACCAAATGCTCAAATTCCTCGCGTGTCATATTATCTCCAATTGTATATCAAAAAGCTTTTTGACAGATACAGTCTTCACTGCCCTACACCTTTATGTTGTCATGGAAGTGGGGGCGGTTTAAAAAAAAAAACTCACCGAAATTACTCAAAGAAAGGGCATCCCACGGATGCCCTCCCAAAATTTTCTATTATCATTTTCTATATACTAATTATTTAATCTATGATGCACCGCCGGGCTCGTCTCGTCCAGCGGCAGAAACGTATAGCCGTTTTCCAACCCCCAGATGATAATTCTTTCTACCGCATCCACACTGAACTTATGTGTGTCATGCTGGAGAACCGTGGATACATTGTGCTGTTTGATGCCGTTGATCACATTTTGGTACACCTGGTCGGTATCCGTGGTCTCTCCGGCGTCACCGCTCGCCACATTCCAATCGAAGTACTGATAACCCTGATCCTGGACAGCCTGTGTGAGCGCTGTCATGATTCCCTCGCAGTAATTCCGGCTCACCTTGTTGGAGCTTCCGCCCGGAAAACGAACCAGCATCGGCCAGGTGCCGGTCTCCTCCTCGATCACACGGGCCTGCGTCCTTAAATCCTCGAAATAAGCGTCCTCACTCGCATAGACCTGCGAATAGACGTGGGTTGCCGTATGAATCGCCACGGTATGCCCCGCCCGCGCCGCCTCTCCGATCAGATAGCGGTATCTGGAACTGGCAGAGGTCGTAAAGAATGTCGCCTTAACATTGTACAGCTCCAGCACATCCAAAAGCTGCTGCGTATAGGCGCTCGGTCCGTCATCAAAGGTGAGATATACCACTTTATCGCCCGGATTTACGGTTTCCGCCTGGCGGATCGGACATACCTCCACAGTTCTCACTGCGCTCGCCTCATTTCCGTCGGCATCCGCTACCGTGTATTCGATCCGGTAGGTTCCTGCCCGGTATGGATCTACTGTACCGCTGACCACAACTCTGTCGCTCAGATCTCCTTCCCTGTCATCGACTGCCCTCCATCCCGGCTCCGTGTATGTCCCGCCGGCATTGATCGTGATTTCGGCATCCCCCAATAGCTCCAGCATCGGATTTTCAGTATCCCAGTAACGAATTTCACGCTGTGCAGTTGCCGTGTTCCCGGAGGAGTCTGTAACCGAATAGTACACCACGCCGTCTCTTTCATAGCTGGTAACTTTATCCGTGATATCCCCGTCATAATTGTCAAATGCGGTATATCCCTCCTCCACATAGGAAGTGCCCGCCTTCGTGACATATCCGTCCTTGTATAAAAGCTCCAGTTTCGGGGCCTCCCTGTCCTCAACCACCACCGTCCGCTTTTTCTCCGCGTGACTGGAATATTTATGGGAAGTATAGCACAGCTCATAGGTTCCCGGACGAGTGCTGTCAACGATGCCTATCTCGTTAATTTTCAGGGGAACTACCGTTTTGGTAAAGCGGTTCCGCAAAACAGCCGTCGCACCCTCATCCTGATAATCTTCCCCATACGGGACAACCACTTTTGCGGAGCCGTTCAATGTCATTTCCACATAAAAATTACTGTAAATGAGAGAAAAGATAACGATTGTCAGTATCAGCATACTTGCGCTTAAAGTCAGAACATATAATACAATGTTTTTTACCTTTGTACTCATGGAAACCCCTCTGTGTCAGTTTCTTTTCCGTTTACTCAAATTGTAGCGTAATTTCAGCGTTTGTCAATGGAGTATTTTTTCCAGAAATATTCAGCGGATATGCCGCAGCCTTGTGCCGATTTTTAAAATTGTCCCCCGCACAGGAAGAAGGAACAGCCAGAGGGAAGCAGACGCTCGGTACAGAAGGTTGGATACGGGAATATACCTGCCCTTTCTCACAAAGGCTATCAGCACTCCCTTGATCTGATCTGCGGACAGCGGCCCCTCGACCTCGGTCTGGTTGTCCCCCACCGCATAGAAACCGCTCCCGTCTATTCGCACCAGCCGGTGAAGCACCAGAAGGCCGGTCTCCCTGCGGTAGAGGATCACTGCTCCACGGCGCAGTTTCCGGATGTCCGCCCGGCTGATGACGGCCTCGTCCCTGCCCGGCACCAGCATCGGATACATACTGAAGCCCTCCGGAAAAATCTGCACTGTTCTGCCCGCCTGTATCAATTGTTCCACATCTGCTTTTCCTGTCTGCATGACGATTTTCCTGCTCCTTTTTGACCCTGACTGATACCAACGGATTGCAGCTCCCGCAATCCTGCAACATTCGTTCTGGTTTTTTCGGTTAAGCAATGGTATACTGATTGCAGTAAATAATGCAAAGGAGATGCCATGCAATTCCGAAAAGATTATCTCAACTGTACACTGGCGGATGTCCCCTATCTGCTCCCCTATGGGCAGAGTACCGTCGACTTCGCCGCAGGACTGCGGATCAACCCGACCGGAGCGCGTCTCTGGGACGCAATCTCCCAAGGGGCTGGCCGTGAAACCCTTCTCGCCGTTTTAAGCGCCGGCTGTGAGGCCACAGACGCCGATCTTCCCGAACTTGGAAGAGATCTGGACGAATTTCTGGAAACTCTCTCCCGGCACGGAGTGACAGTGCATGCACCGGTCTCCCCCTTTGCGGAACACCTGATACAGATCGGACCTCTGCGCATTGCCCTGAAAGTCCCTGATTCCTTGTGGGAACGGCACTTCCGTGACTTTGCCTGCCGCGAAGACGGCATACCGCACCAGCGGATCTCTCTCTATGTTCAGCCTCCGACCTCGCACATCAACGGCACCATTCTGGTCCGCTCCCGTGAGCTGATCATCGCGGAGAACGAAACCTCTTACCTCTTTCTCCCCCATATGGGTCCTGCACTCAGGGAAATGCATGTCACAAAGGACGGCACAGCGGCCGAACTCTACTGCCCCTCCCTCACGGACGCCGATACGGATGATCTGTTTCACGCGATCCGTTTTGCCTTTCTCGTCGCGGCGATGCGGCATAATCTGTTCGTGATCCACTCCGCATCCCTGCTCTATCAGGGCAAAGCATGGCTGTTCTCCGGGTCGTCCGGCACCGGAAAATCGACCCACACGGGGCTTTGGAGGGAGGCATTTGGCACTCCTGTCCTCAACGGTGACCTCAACCTGATCGGCATCGAGGAGCAAAAGCCCGTGTGCTACGGACTTCCCTGGAACGGCACCTCCGGCATCCGCACGGTGGGGAGCTGGCCGTTGGGCGGTATCACGTTCCTTAAACAAAGCCCAAAGAACGAAGTGACCATTCCCTCCGCAGACAGAAAAATTCTCTGCCTGATGCAGCGGATGATCTCCCCGTCATGGACTGCTGCGCAGCTGATGCAGACAAAAGCGTTCTGTGAACGCCTGGCCTCTCTGTCGCCGATTTTCCGGCTCTGCTGTACCAAGGAAATAGCTGCGGCAAATGTCATGAAACAAGCCATCGACGGCTGTCCGGACGGCGTCTCCCTCAACGGCCGCTGATCAGCGCCTCAATTTCCTCCTGCGTCAGAACCTCGCAGCGGTTATCCCGAAGGCCGTACACCCGGCTGCACAGGCGCAGAGCCGAGGGTCTGTGGGTAGAGACAATGCAGGTTCTCGGCGAGGCATCCTCCATAATATTTTTCAGAACCCTGCACTCCGTAGCCGCGTCCAGTGCGGAGGTCGCCTCGTCCAAAAGCAGAATGGGCGCATTCCGCAAAAGTGCGCGGGCGATCGAAAGCCTCTGGGCCTGCCCCTCGGAGAACCCTCCGCCCCGCTCCTTGATCTCGCTGTGAATTCCTTTTGGCAGTTTTTTTACGAAATCCCACGCACAGGCACGTTTCAACGCCTCCACGATCTCTTCGTCCGTAGCATCCTCATTGACATTTCTCATATTTTCGGCGACTGTTCCCGAAAAAATCGTATTTCCCTGCGGCACATAGGAAAACAGCTTCCTCGTCGCGGGGGAAATCGGTATCGCTTTTTCTCCCGCAGTGCATTCCGCCGTCCCGCCCTGCGGTGTAATCAGCGACAACAGAAGGCGCATCAGGGTTGTCTTACCCTCCCCGGATGGTCCCACAACCGCCACCACCTCATGAGGCGCCGCATCCATGCCTGCCCCTTCAAACACCTTCGTTCCGTTGCGGTAGGAATAACTGACATCGCACAGGCGCAGCCCGATTCCCGAATGCAGGTTCTGTTTCATGAAATCATTCACCTCGGGCACGCGGCTGTAGTCCTCTCTGGGCATCTCGACAATGTCCATCAGCCGCCCCGCGGAGATGGTCAGCCCGATCGCCGTGGGCACCAGCGAGGTCAGGTTATTGAGCGTGCCGGTCAGCGTACCTGCCAGACTCAAAAACATGGTCATCGTACCATAGCCGATCGCCCCGCTCCACACGCGGTATATTCCCCAGCCGTAAGAGCTGTAAGAGACCAAAAGCCCCGCAGTGGTCAGAATGAGCGAGGTTCCTATGGACATTTTCTGAAAATCCAGTTTCATGGTGATGGTTTCCTGCTGCAGCTGCTTTAATCGCTGGACATAAAGGCGGATCAGGTCAAAGGATTTGATCGTCTGGATATTGGAGAATGTCTCCTGGTTAAAGCCCGACATCCTGGCTCCCAATGCCGCACTGCGCTGGTTGTTGTTCATCATGCGCCGCATCAGCGTTTTAGACAGCAGTATGCTGACCGGCATTCCGAGAAACGCGAACAGCGCAAAGGTAGCATCATGGCAGATCACTACCACAAAGGCACTGACAAAACGAAACAGATAGATAATCATGTTGGGAATAAAATTGAGCACCCCGCCCGAGATGTTTGAGGCATCCGAACTCCAGCGGGTCAGAAGGTCACCTGTGTGGTAGTTGGTCAGAGACTCCCAGTCCGTCTCCAGAATTTTTTCAAAGATGTCCGCCTTGATCTCCGCGTCCACCCTCATGCTGATCCAGTTGGCGGCATAGTTAGAGATCTGGTTGAGCAATGTCGAGCCCACACTGAGCCCGATCAGAACACAGAAGGTCTGCACCACGATCCCGGTCCGGTATCCGGTGATAATATCGACCAGATCCCTCGAGACAAAGCTCATCCCCAGCGAGACTAACGTCCCCACAAGCCCGAGCACGGTATAAAAAAACATGGCAGCCCAATAGCGGCGGGCATACCCGTAAATCCACTTTGTCTGCCGCCACATCTCCTGCAGCCTTCCTTCACTGATGCGAGTTAAATAAAATCCGATCTTCTTATGCATAGCCAGGACTCTCCTAAAAAAGAACCAGCGCCATTCCGGCGCCGGCTCTCTCAATCAAATGTTCAATTACTCTTTCCAGCCATATCCGCCGGTCGGCACTCCCTTCGCACCGGTCCACTTCACCTTAATTCCGATATCCGCATACTCTCCGCCGCCGTTAGCCTGCGCCTGCGCCCAGGTGACGGTGACAGCGTTTCCACTGATCGTAGCGCCGCTGCAGTTTGTGACGCACTGCGCATCAAGCGGAGTCGCGTTGAAATAAATCGTGATCTTGTGCGTGCAGTTCATATGAGCCTCGTCCGCATGTTTAAACCGGACATTGTACTCATAATACTCATCCGAAGTAGAGAAATCACCACCGCTGTAATCGACATAGGTGAAACACCCGTCTCCGGGTCTTCCGCTCGCCAGATATACTCCCTCCGCGAGTTCTTCGCTGCTCAGAACAATCGGTTTCTCATAATTTTTCATAAATATTACCTCCTCCGTTCATGGAATATTCCGATACAAATCTAGTTAGAATTATTGTACTCCATTCCCGGATTTATTTCAACAATTTTCCTAGAAATATTTTCAACGATTTCAACAAATTTTCCGCTTTCTATTTGTGCGATCTTTTTAATAATTCCAGCCCCTTTCGCTTCAGCAGCCGAAACTCCTCCCGCCGGTGATAGGCCAGCAGATAGACCAGATTCGTGGTGCACATACAGCAGAAAAAGCGCAGTACACACAGTACCGGCAGAGAGCCTGAAAAGAAACCGCATAACCGGTCCACGCCAAACCAGACGGCAAAGGTCAGCGTCGCGTACATTCCGTACTTCCGAAAATACCCTCCGGCCGGGTATTGCAGTTTATGCTTATAGAGCATATACGGTTCCACCCACAGCGAGGTGGTCACAATGCTGACCGTAGTGCCGGCAAACACGCCAAACGCCCCCAGATACCTTCCCAAAATGAGGGATACCACCAGATTGATGGCCGCCTCTGCCAGTGATTTGTACCGGTCATACCAGAACACTCCAAGGGAGTCCCGAAAAATCAGGGTCGGCTGGCGCATTCCCGTGAGATAAAAATTCAGGCACAGCACCAGTGTAATATACTCCGGAAACACATACTGACGGCCGAAAAACAGCCCCACAAAAGGATTGATAACCTCATAGAGACAGACGGCGGCAACGCCGAACACCCACTGGCCCAGAAAAAAGGACGCCTCAAATATCTTCCTCGTCCGCTCCGCGCTGCTCTCCACTCCAAGATTGCCCACACTGGCAGTAATTCCTCCGAACATCTGATTCAAAATCTGACGGATTGAGCCGATCACCAGAAAATAGTTGGTATAGCAGCTTACGCTCCCGATCCCCACCAGCGCCGAAAGAAGCAGATTATCCGTATTGTTCACGATCACCGTACTCGTCTTGTGCATGAACATTGCACGGACATTGTGAAAAATCGCCCTCCGTTCGGCGTCCGGCAGCCTTTTTACCTCCCTGTCCTTCAGGTAAGGATACATCCGGTCCGCCCGCGCCGAAATACAGAGATTGTTCACCACCGTGCAGAGTGACATGACCGCCACGTAAAGAATAAAGTTTCTGGTAAATACAAGGATCAAAATCTGCAGAACACTCTGGCAGAACCAGCCGGCCGTCTGATAGAGCACCCCTATGTAGGCAAGCTGGTGCGCGTCGATCAGGATTCTCTTGTAAATCAGCTTATAGGACAGCACGGAATTGGCAAGGTACAACAGATAAATCAGGGTCAGATGCTCCACCTTCGGCTGTTCCCGGAATAAATATCCCAGAAACGGTACAAGCGACAGACCGATCGTCAGCACAATCAGCGAAACGCCCCGGTAAAAATTCCGGTACATCCGCATCAGGGATTTCTGGCGCTCAATATCGCGCTCCGCTATGGGCTTATAGAGAGCATAGGTGATGGCCGTTCCCACCCCCAGCTCTGACAATGCCAGTACATTCAATATGTCGTTGAACAGCCCGTTAATTCCCACATACTCCTGACTGAGCATGCGGGTAAACACCACTCTGGATACAAATCCGCCAAGTATCGCCACAAGCCTGGAGCCGATCGCCACCGCGGCGTTGCGGGCCGAATATTCCGTCCTGCTCTTCTCGGTCACATTTCCCTCTCATTCTGCGGCGGCAGCCTGCGCTCCCCCGCGTTCAAAGCCCGATGTTTCCGGCAAAATCCTCCCAAACGCTTTCCGGATTGCCTCCCCTGCGTCCTTCGCCTGCTCTTCGGAAATCGTCCCGTCATTCACGCACAGTATCTTCTTTTTCTGACGGGTGATCGCTTGCACCAGCTCATCCGTCTCTCCCGCCACCGGAAAGTACGCAAAATTTTTCTGAATATTCATTGCATAAAAGCGCCCCGAAAGCTTCTGGTATTCCCGAAACAGATAGGGAGTCAGATCCGTCTCGCTGCGGAACCGGTTTCCAGACATAGCCGTCAGCGCCTCCCCCTCTTTCTCCCAGAGCTCCAGAAACGTGCTCTTTAAAAAGGGCATCGGCCCGTGCTGTGTATAAAAGGCAGTAAAACGCGGAAATGCAAGCTCCAGCATATTATAAAAGAAGTACAGAGGCGGATAGCCAAAATGAAAATAATTTTTTATCTGGCTTCGCATATTTTCCCTCTTGTCAAAATACTTGGACAGCACCAGCGCATTGTTCAGATACAGATGGGACATAACCGGATTGTCCGGGTTCGCCACCACCGGCTGGAGCGCCAGCATATCGCAGGGCAGACCTCTCCGGAAGAAATCCTCCGGTTCCACTGCCCTCGTCAGGAACACATCATCGTTAAAATAGACAAACTGCTCTGACAGTCCCGCGATGCGGTGCAGATAAATCTCGATTACATTGCTGTTGAAGGTGGGTAGAAACTCCTTCGGAATAAAGTCCTCATGCCTCACCACATTCAACTTCGGGCAGTCCTTATTTAGCCATTCCGGTATGTGCCCGCAGGTCACCAGATGCACCTTCCTCACCCACGGTGCAAACCGTTCCACCCCGCGGAACCAGTAGTGAAACAGTCCAAAGTCCCGGAACCTCTCTTCTCTCCCGTCCTCCCCGTTCTTTGGAACATATCTCTCCTTCTCCCTGCGCCAGTCCGGATCATTCCCGTCCAGCCAGGTCACTACAAAATCTATTTCCTGCATAATTCCTGCATTCCCCTTCTGTCTTGATTTCCGGCCTTTCACTCATCCCTGATTTCCGCCGCTTTTTCCCAGAGCTTCATCTGCTGCACCAGTCTGCCCCGCGCTCCCGCGTTTCTCATGATTGAGCCAATCGACCCCCTCTTTAACCTGCGGTTGTTGCGCACAAATACGAAAAATGTCACGATCCAGAGCACCGGCCAGAAAATAATGCATTTCGAGGCTTTTGGGTGATTCATCTTCATCTGGTGATGGAATTCTTTCCAGTACGCCTTCACTCCTTTTCCCTGCACCGCCACCATGCGCTCCGCGCTCGATCTGCCGAATTCCTCCGCTTCAAACACATCACACAGGAATTTTTCCGCCAGCTCCCGGTCCCCTCCCGGCTCCAGAAATTCCCGGCGAAGCCCCAGAAATTCCACGCAGCACTCCGTCACGATCTTCGCAAATTCATAGACCCCGCTTTTTTTTGCGAGGCGCTCAAATTCCTGCCAAGTATCCCCTTTTCCCTGCCCGTTCCAAAATACTGTCCAGTCGCAGAGAAGCTTCAGCCCAAAACCCGCGCGGAGAAAATGCTGCAGCATGTGCAGAAGCAATTGATAGGCCTGGCAGGCATCCTGCAAAAGCGGAAACTCAACTTCCATACACGGGCGGCGGACAATATGGTCTGCGAAGGTGTCCGTCAGTTCCTTCATACAGGTGTTGACCGGCGCATAGGCAAAGGGCTCCGCCAGCATCACATGAAGCTCCACACAGATTCCCTCCCCGGAGCAGCAGACTATGTGATGGTTCGCATGCTGCTCTTTTAGCGTCTGATAGCCCTCCCTCTCCAACAAGGTCTGCGCGCGCGCGATGTCCTGCTCACACACCAGCAAATCCACATCGCCCGATTTGCGCAGCTCCGGAACCGGGTAGCAGGCCGCCACGCCGCAGCCTTTTAACACGACAACCGCAAGATGCTCACGCTCAAAGATCTGTGTCAGATATCTGGTCAGAAACAGCAGCCTATAGCTCTGGCGCACAGTCTGCCGCGAGACCGCCTCCACCTGTCCCCGCAGCTCTTCGCTCAGCATCCCGTCATTGCACAGCACATCGTATAAAAGGGGCAGTACGCTGTGCTGCTTTGCCGTGTGCACGATCCTTTTCTGATCTGCCGCCGCAAACGCCTGCCTGTCCTCTTCCGAGAGTGTTCCGCCGTTTAACGCCGCATTCAGCAAAACACAAATAATCCGCTGTTCTTCATTTAAGTTTGAAGTCATGCCGCCTCTTCCTCTCTCCACCAGCACTTTTTTAGAGTATAGCATTTTTTCCCCGGAAATGCTACAATTATACCAAACACGATACTTGTCTAAGGAGCCGCCATGAAACGAAACGCACTGATTGCTTTTCTTGTTTGTTTACTTCCGATCATATTCATTACACTGTTTGTCAGGCAAAAGCTCGAGGGCATTGTCCATCTGGCCTACGCCGGATATGATTACCCGGAGAGCAGTGTTTATCTGGATAATCCATACCGGGGATTCTACCATATCTACGGCTATGTCCTAAGTGACGATTCTGCCTATGTGTCCGCCTCGGATGTCCCAAATATCCCGTCTCCGGAGAGAGAGCCAGGCGAAGAACGTCTGGTACAGATACAGATCAACCTGCGCAACTATGCCGACGGCCCGATCTCAGCTCATGCGCTGGAGCAGCTGGACCGGATCTTAGACGCATGGAGCCGGACCGGATACTCCGTGATCCTGCGCATTCTCTATGACTGGAACGGGCACGCCATAGAGGCAGAGCCTGGCCGCATCGAGCAGATCATGGAGCACATGGAGCAGACCGCCGCGGTCTACAACCGGTACGCCGACACGATTTTTGTCATTCAGGGGCTCTCCACCGGAAATACCGGAGAAATGCACCATACCAACTATGACTCGCCGGAAAGCCTGCAGCTTTTGGGCCGCAGGCTGGCGCAGTCTGCGTCCCCCTCAATCTATCTGTCCGTGCGCACGCCCGGCCAGTGGCGCAGTATCACCGGAGCAGACAATTACAGGGAGTTGTCTGCTTTGCCCGAGAACCCGTTTCTGGGGCGGCTGGGTCTTTTCAACGATGGGATGCTCGGCAGTATCTCCGATACCGGCACCTACACCGACCGCTCGAGGGAGGAAGAACTGGCATTCCAGAACGAACTGTGCCGGACAGTCCCCAACGGCGGGGAGGTCATCATCGCCAATCCTTACAACGATCTCGACAGCGCCATCCGGGATCTGCAGACCATGCACGTCTCCTATCTGAACAGCGTCCACGACCCCGCCGTCATCGACAAGTGGAAAAACAGCGTGTACCGTGGAGAGGATGTATTTGACGGAGTCTCGGGCTACGATTACATCCGCGATCATCTGGGCTACCGCTATGTGATCCGCTCCTCCGAGATTGCTGCGAATCCCAAAGAGCGTAGTTCGTCACTGCTTCTGACCATTGAAAACGTCGGTTTCTCCGCAAGCTACCGCAGATTTTCCTTTCTGCTCACCATGGTAAACTCCAAGACCGGGGAGCTGTTCTCTCTGGTTCCGGATTATGACAGCAGCTGTCTGCCCGGCAGTGAGAAGACCGTTCTGGAAATTCCCATAGACGCCCACGCCTATCCGCCCTCAGTTTATGAGCTGTACTGGCAGACGAGGGACGAGGTCTCCGGCGAAATCATCCTGTACGGCAATGAGACAGAACCCACCGAATACGGCTACCGGCTCGGCTCACTGATCATCACCGCCCCTTACAGGCGTTCCGACAAATAAGCGCCGGTCTGCGCCCTCATTGGCAAACACAATCACTTTTCCCCCCTCCCTCGTGCGCAGGCCGAGAGACAGGGGCTTCCCTTCGGCCAGCAGCTCCTCATTCAGGGGAAAACCATACACTCCCTGCTGCCCTCCCGAAAGCTCCTCCGGCTGCAGTGCAACCGCCGCAGCCTCCCTCTCTCCCGCGTACAAAGACAGCGTCAGCTCCGCCGGACAGCAGGCAAAACCGCGGTTGGCAATCACTGCCTGCAGAAAATATTCCTTTCCCTTCCGTATGATTGCCGCACGCTCCACCACATAGCGGTATCCGAGATGCGCCCCCACATAGTCGTAGAGACTGACAGCCCCCACAGACATCCGTTTCCAGCGCTCTAAGCATACCATGTCGTGGGTACAGTTCAGATAGCTCACATGAAACCGCTCCAGCTGCGCAATCACAGCCTCGGCGGAAGACTCCTCGGCTCCGGCAACCACCTCTCCGCCAAAGGGAATTTTGTATGCGGCCGCCTCCATAAAGGCGCGCTCCTCCTCCGGACACCATGCCTGTTCCCATCCGCCCTCCGCTTTAGCCAGAGTCCCGAAGGTACCCATGTGTGTCCCGTCCGCCAGCAGCGCATCGTCAAAAAAGCCGACGCTGCCGCACAGCTTTTCCCCCTCCTTTGCAGCCTTCCGCAAAAGGGCCGGAGTCCGAAAGGCAAGCCTGACCTTTCCCTCCGTGGCATCAAAAAACTTCTCCGCCATCTCGCGCAGGTACTTCCCTGACAGAAATTTCGAGGAGTGCATCTCCCCCCAGCTTCCCACGAGAAGCCCCTGAAAGAGCAGAATATGCTCCGCGTACTCCGGGATAATTGTGCCGATCTGCCCGATATGCTCCAAAACCTGCGAAAACAGGGACGGCTCCCGCTCCATTCCCTTCCCCTGCGTGTCATAGACTGCCCGCAGGATGATATCCACTCCCATATTCACAAAAGCAGAGAGAATCTGCCGAAGCTCCGCCAGCCCCTCCGCCGCGATAGCCTTCTCCCTGTAAGCGCCGATGTCGATCATCACCAGCGCCAGTGTCTCCCCCTCATACAAAACCGGGGGTATCCCGTCCGCATCTCCTCCGAGCGCATAGGAGTATATGCGGTACCAGCCACGGCCCGGATTTTGCACATTTGTCTGACTCTCCGCAAGTGTACTGCCGGTCAGACGGAAGTTATTTTTTTTAGTAAAAAACATCATCTATCGTTTCCTTTGATTTTCTGTCCAGTACCTTGATCCGGAAAACCACTGCCATGATGGAGAAGATCATCCGAAACAGATACACCAGCGGCTTTAACCCGGAATGCATGCTGACCCCGTGCTCCCGGTTGTGCATGACTGCCGGAGCCTCCTCCAGCCGGTAACCCAAAAGCAGCATCTGAATAATCATATTTGCATCCGGATATTTGTCATCAAAGTGGCCGTATCTTGAATAGTAGAGAACTGCCCGCCAGCTTAACGCCTGCAGCCCCGTGGTGGGATCGTAGATTTTTTTCCCCGTAAAGAGCTTAATCATAAACCGAAACAGGCAGAACGCAATTTTTTTCGTGAACGGCACCGCATACTCGCTGCTGCCCTCTATAAAACGGGAACCCAGCACAATATCCGGACACTCTCCCTTCTCGTTCGGCGTCCGAAGGCGCTCGTACAGGAGCGGAATGTTGCAGACATCGTGCTGTCCGTCCGCATCCATCTGGATTACATATTTATACCGTTTTCGGATTGCATATTTATACCCCAGCTGAATTGCGCCGCCATATCCCAGATTAAACACATTCGTCACTAAAATATGTCCCTTCTCCTTCACAATCTGGTTGGTTTTATCCGACGATGCATCGTTCATCACCAGCACATCCGCCATCTCTGTGATCTCGGGCGCGGCGAGCTGCGTCAGCACATTGACAATGTTCTCTTCCTCGTTGTGTGCCGGCATAATAATCAACAGTTCTTTTCGATTCGTATCCCTCATAACAATACCTTTCCGTGTTTTGTCTCCTCTGGCACTATAGCAATGCAGTCAGCAGCTGAATATCCTCCTCAAACATTACCTTTCTCTGTTCCGCGGCCTTCCCCAGCTCCGCCCGTCTCTCATCGTCCGCGAGGAGGCTTCTCACCTTTTGGCAGATATCCGCCGCATTCAGCGCGCAGAGCACTCCGTCCACACCGTCCGTAACCTGCTCCCTGTTTCCGCTGCAGTCCGAGGCTATAATGGCACAGCCCAGAACCTGCGCCTCCTGTATGGCGATGGATTTCCCCTCGTAGCCGGTGGCGTGTACATAGAGATCCGCCTGCCGGTAATAGGGAAACGGATTATCCACAGCCCCCATGAGAACAAACTCCTTCTCCAGCCCGTATTCCGCGATCAGATGCTCCAGCGCGCGGCGCTCGCTCCCCTCCCCGAGCACATACCACCGGACATTCAGCCCGCTATCCCTCAACAGCCTCATCGCCTGGATTGCGACCGGATAAGATTTCTGCTTTGTCAGCCTCCCGACCGTCAGAATCCGTTTTCCTGTATAATCGTCCGAAAACCCCCCCGCCTCCGCGGAACGTTTCCGTATTTTTTCCCGGTTAATCATATTGTGAAAAATCTTCGTTTTCTGCGCGCACTCCGGATACACCCGAAGGAAGCTGTCCCTGGTTTCCTCCGAGATGGGAAACAGCGCATCGTAGCCCGGATAACAGTCCCGATCGAGCGCTCTGGTATATCCCGCCTTCTCGTAATCGATATGTATGAACGCCGCCTTTTTCTTCGCCTTCACATGGTCGGCCACATAGTACGCAGCCCCGCCCTCCAGAAATGCCACCGCAAGATCATACTCCTTGCTGATTTGCATGCCTCCGTCGGAGACCACATGCCACAACAGCTTATCTGACTGGATACGGTGATTTTTCACCATATTAGCCAGATTTTTGATCAGATAGGGAAACAGCCTTATCACGTTTCCCCTGACAAAGAGGGCCTTACACACCGTGCCGCCCATGCGCAGCCTGCCCTTCGCGGACAACACCGAACAAGGGCTGAATTTCCTGTTCAGCAGGCGCACCCTCTCCGGCAGCCGCTCCACCAGCTCCCCCTGTCCCATGAGGACATAGAGGTCTATCTCACAGTCGCCCGGCATCGCATCCAGCAGTTCGAGCATTGCGGTCTCTGCACCCGCAAGCCCCAGCGTATTGATCACGAAAAGGATTTGTTTACTCATCCCGCCCCGTCTCCTTCATCTGCTCCAGCTCCTGTAAAATACCTTCATTTTCCTGATTCAGAAGCGACACCTGCATAGCCAGCTCCCGATTTTTCATCACCAGCACAGACACCACCTGACTGAGGCCGAAGAGAAATAAGATCAGAACGACCATCAGAATCAGCAGCACCATAAAGACCGCCTGCTTGGCCACAAGGGAGGCGATCCCTGCGCCCGCGAGCAGCACCGCGAGCAACAGCCAGATCAGCCCGAACCCGTCCGTGAGCTTTTTTTTGGCATAGGCCAGAAAATCCAGCACCATAAGCACTGCGCCGAGCGCGATCATAACGATTCCGAAAATTTCCGTAAACTTCATAACTCCCTCCTCCTATTTCGGATATACCTTTGCGGTCGGTTTCCTCTCCTTTGTCGAAGGAAAAAGGATGCCCCTGCAAAAAATATGATTGTCCAGATGCCGCTCCACCCACTGGATGCGCGAGTAAGCCACGCAGAACCCGACTGCACTTCCAATGACCACGCCGAGCCCATACCAGATTTCCGGCAGGGTCCTCGCAGCACAGCTCCCCAGAAAGGTCATGATGCAGAAGGACAGCGTCGTGAATATCGCACCGTTCATATCATTGAAATAATACAGAAAAATAATCTCTGCGTACATGACAAACAGAATAAAATATCCGGCCGCCAGACAGGGGTAAATCATTAACGGCATTCCCGCAAACCCGAGTCTCGGCAAAAAAACCAGAAAAACCAGATACACTACCACCGACACGATGAACTGAAGCCGAACAAGGCTCATCAGCTCCCCGGAGAGCTGGCGGAACATGCGCTTTTTCGTGTTGTTGATATCCTGCCACCTGCCGCCCGTCACGGCCTCGGAGTACGCCTTGTACCGGTCATGAAAATGCATCTCCACCCTTGCAATAAAAATGACAGAGGCCGAAATATTGGTAATCATCGCCAGATAGGTCGCCATATCATAGGAGGGTGCCATCACAAACGCATTGTCCACCACCATGCGCAGATCCGAGTCCCAGAACATAAAATTGTGAATGTAGAGACCGAGCGAATAGGCGAAATTGACCACCACCAGCTTCCAGTATATTTTAAAGTAGGACAGCACCTTCCGGTAACGGTTGCTGTTGAACTTGAAATAGCGCTGTATGGTCGCATTCTCCAGCACTGCCGTGCACACAAAGCCCATCGTGAGCGCAAGCAGCATACTGTATGCGATGTCCATACGAAACACGCGCGCGAACAGAAGTGACAACAGAAACGCCACAAGCATGCCCGAAAAGAAAAAGCCGGATATTTTCTTATAATCCTTGCAGATCGACAGGTACAGCATCGAATAGAACACCAGCACCAGTGCAATAAAACCGCAAAAGCTCGTAAAAATATAGTAAAGAGGCGCATGCCCCACCAGATACCAGCGGATACAGAACACAATCCCGACCAGAAAGCTGAACGCGACATTCAGTATCATCCCCACATAGTAGCAGGGCAGAATATCGCCGTAGTCTTCGTCGTAAATGACATCCGACAGATAGCGTGACAACACCGCATTGAAGGGCGACGCCGTCAGCAGGGAAAAAATAAAGATGTACAGCATGGCCGCCGAGAAGAGATTCCTGCTCGCATACCCCATGGTGTCATACCCGAGCACCCGGCTCATGAGCATAATGTTGGCGATGACGACAAACATGGGGGTCACTGTAACCATCATACTGTACCCAAAGCCAAGGAGATTGGTCAAAATGGTCTCCTTGCTGAATATCCGGCTGAGTTTGATTCCGATTCCTGCCACGTTTCCACCCCCTTACAACCAATCTTCAAAATCCTGATATATCTTCCGGTAGGTTTTTCTCATATCTTCGATTTTATAGCGGGACATCAGGCGCCGGTAACCGTTCTCTCCCATCTGCTCCCGCTTTTCACGGCTGTAGGACAATTCCAGAATCGCCGCCGTGATCTCCTCCACGTTCATCACATGCGCGAGAATGCCCGCATTTCCGAAGGAGTCCCCCTCCCCGTAGAGAAGCCCCCTGCAGTTGCCCACATCGGTTGCAATCGCCGGCTTGTGCGCCGCAAAGCCCTCCAGAATCGTGAGCGGCTGTCCCTCACTGATGCTCGTCAAAATGGTCATATCCATCTGCCATAAATACTCCGGCACGTTGACCCGTCCCGTAAACACGATATCCTTCACCGCGAGGATTTCCACCAGCTCCATGCACTCCTGTGCATAATCCGGGTCCTCATCAAAGGGGCCCATGATCCACAGCTTCAGCGCAGGAACCTTCTCCTTTGCAAACGCGAAAGCGCGGATCATTGTCTTGACATCCTTGATCGGCGTGACGCGCACGACCGCGGCGATATGAATCATGTCAGGCTCCACCGTGCGCTCCTGATCCGGTTTCACCTGAAAGCGGGTCACGTCGATGCCGTTCGGAGTCACCATCGTAATTTCACTCGGGCAGCCCAGTTCGATCTGCAGCTCTCTCGCGTGCTCGTAAAGGCTGGTCACAATCTCTGCTTCGCTGTAGGCAAGCCTTGACATCTTTTTAAACTGCTCGATCCAGACGTTCTTGTAAATTCCCTCCACCCACGACGCCCGGATCAATTCCTCCTCGCGCTCTCTGGTATAAATGCCGTGTTCAGAGAGCATCAGCCTGCAGTTGTTGGGATACCGGTACTTATATTTTGCCATACAGCCTAAGACGCCCGCATAGCCCGTAGCAACACAGTGGTACAGATCCGCATAGGGCACATCCATCTTCAGCGTCAGAAACAGCGGCAGATAGATCGAGCGCATGGTCCATAAGAAATCGGAGAACACCACCTCCGGGTAGTGCAGCAGATAGACTTCCTGCACCGCATTGAAAAAATCGGGTCCCATCAGAAGATCATTCAGTGAGAAATTCTTTTCAGAAAAAAACTTAAACAGCATTTCCCATTTTACATTTTGGTTGAGAAGCAGGCTCTTGAGCGCCCCATACTCCTCCTCCGTCAGCCTCTCATGATGTCCCTGTTCTTTTTTTCCTGAGATCCAGTCCCTGTCCTCCAGATACAGCTCATATACCTCTGTCAGATTCTCCGGCAGCTCATACACAAACTTTCCGCGGAGAGACCGGTTTGCCAATATGGCCAGCACGATAAAATCATGCTCCGGAAAGGACTGTATCAGACTGTGTATCCAGCTGGACACGCCGCCCACCACATAGGGATAACAGCCCTCTGCAACAATACAAATCTTCATATATACACCTGCGTCCTAATCATGGATACTGACCTGTTTCTCCTCAAGCTCGATCACCGCGCTCTGTGCGTCCAGCTCAATCAGGTAATAGCCGCCCTTCTGCGCCTCACAGGTTCCCCCCTCCATATGTTTTACCGTCTTGCCGTTCACTTTCAGCAAAAACCACACCGGTCCGTCCACATCATTTTTCCTTAAAACGATTCGGTTTTCCTGCTCCGTAACCCGGTAATCCAGTGCCAGGAACCTCCGGATTCTCTCATCGCTCTCCGCCAGCGTCGTCCCCTCAAAACACCGGTAATTCTTCCAGTAGGTAACGATGTTCTGCGCGATCTCCCTGGAGAGCTTTTCCCAGTAATAATCGGACGACGGCGGATCGGATACCTTCTGCAGATCCAGCACGGTATTGGAATAGCCGAGGGCCGTCTGAATTCCCATCAGCGCCAGATCGTCCGTGTACGTGTGCTTTTCCGCCAGATGTATGGCATTCTGCAGCGTCGTGCTTTCATCCAGATAGCTGATTATGGGTTCCTCGCCCTTGGGAACTGCCGCAACGGTTCTCACCTTAGAGAGCAAAGGCTGACCGCCAGGCTCCCAAATATCCCCGGCATCCCCCAGATAGAGGCTTAACACCGCATACTCTCCGGCTCCCTCCTGATAAAACTGCCGGTCTCTTTCCAGCCGCCCGGCGGGCGTGACATCCGGCAGCGGGGACGCGGAAATCCCCATCTCCCCGTGCTCCTCCCTGAGCAGTTTCATATAATAGATCAGGTTTTGGACATTCGGCTCAATTCCGTCCCCGTAATCAAGCTGAGGCGCAGCCAGAAGCGTAATTTTGGCCCCGCTCCGGTACGTGACAGACACTAACGTCGGCCATATGAGCTCCCGGTACATCGCCGTCTGCGACTGGCTGTACAGTTCCTCCATCCGCGCTCCGTTCTCGTCGGCAAAACCCGAAAAATTCGCCACCGATAAATTTTGTGCGTTCACCACCGGATAGATTTCGCAGACATCTGTTTCCGCCATCATGGCACTCAAAAATCCAATGCCGTACATATGGGTGAGATAATCCGCATTCACACAGAACACTTTGGCATTCTTCACGCTCTTTCGCCATACGATGGCAGGCAGCATCTCATTCTTATACTCGCCCTGGTCCGCAAGCAGCCCCATGATGTAGGTCTTGGTACCGGTGCCGGTCATGTACCACGGCACCTCAAGGTCTAAATCCATCTTCTCCTCTTCATCCGGCTTATTCTCATAAATTCTCTCCCCGCCCAGCAGAAAGCCTTCAAACACATGTATCCCGCTCAGCTCGACGCGCGTCCTGTGAACCTCCCGAATGCCGATAAATTCACGGAAATCCGAATATCTGTCCAGTGCTCCCGCCTCCGGCAGACGCGCAAATATCAGGTGAATGCCCCGCTCGGCCATCTCTTTAAGAACCGGAAGCGCTTTTCTCAGATCCATGTTTTTCCCATCGATCACTGCCGCCAGCGGCAGCGCTTTGTCCTGAAAAACGGATTCGGAGAGTTCACTGCACTCCCTCAGCCCCCGCTTCGTGTAGGTACACCACCACTGCACAACCTCACGGATATCCCCGGAGTCTTCATCCCCCACAAAAAGGATGCAGGGCCTGGCTCCCATGGCGATGTCCCCTGCCCAGGATTCCTCCCCGGACTGTGCGCAATACATGCTGTCAGCCGAAAACTCCGCCGAAGCAGCCTGCTCGTACTCGTTGACGCTATATTCATTTAATGCATTTTTTACCATGCCCGTAAACTGAAACATAAAAAACAGAATCAGCATCGTCAGTCCCATGGCAAAAAAGTTCCTGCGTGATACCATGAACGGTCCGCTCCTTAATGCATATTGTAGCCGTAATCAATCGCGAGGTCAAACAGCCTGTAGGGATTCTGCTCAAGCACATAGCAGATAAAATTGTCCGTCTCGTAATAGACTTTCATCTCCGTCGGGTACAATTCCCGGAAAGCCTGTGCCCAGTAATACATCCGGGACATCACGATATAGCGGCTCTCCCCCTTGTACATGTCAAGACCCGCGCCTCCCGGGAGCGCATGGGCGGCGCCCTCCTCGGACACGGTCCGCCCGCTGCCGGCATAGGACAATGTGTAATCGCCCGGAATTTTTTCGATAAAGAAATAGGTTCGCGGAGTGGGAATCGTCAGGTAATTCCTCTGTCTGATCCCCTCCATCTCCCGCAAAAAGGTAATGGTCTCATAGTGATAGCCGTAATCCTCCACCATGCGGAACTCGTCATTTGCCGAGCAGACCGTAAACATCCAGTTCTTCTCATCCTTCAAAATGTTCGTCAGGCAGGCGATTGCCCCATTCGTCTCCAGCCCGTTGATCGCAAGCGGCGTTCTCCCCTTTCCGCCCGCAATGACACACACGGTAAGCGCCGCTGCCACCGCAAGGGACGCAAGATGCATGACCCACGCATTGGACAGTCTCCCGAGCACAAGGCTCACTGCGGCATCCCCGCAGAGGGCCACGGCGGCCGCCAGCATGTAGGATAAGTATATGCTGCACCGGACAGGCTCCATCAGTGCGGGAATTCCCAGCCGGGCCGATATCAAAAGTACACACAGCAGAAGCAGAAAGACCGCAGCGGAAATCAGCATACATCCATATGCCCTGCCGCTCTTTGAGAATAGATTCAGCGCGCCAAACAGTGAAAGCAAAGGCACGGTGAGCAGCCACAGTGTCACCTCTTTGGGATCAATCTGATTTAAAATATTGACATATACCGAATTCTTAAGTCCCTGATACAGATTCTGCACTCTCTCCTTAAGCGGGGGCTTTTGGGGTTTTGGCTGCACGGCAACACTTTCCCCGCCGCCCTGAGGAGCATTGGCCTGGGAACCTGAGGTTTCAGTTGCGGGCGTATCCTCCGATTCCTGCACGCCGGGAGCGTCAGAAGTCTGCCCCTCCTGCCCGGAGGAGCCCTTGATAATGTTCATTCCCCAGCCAAGAGAGCCCTGCAGCGGCGTCCCCGTCGCGTACGCAATTCCCATGGGCAGCACCGCGATCAAAATACTTATCATTCCTGCCAGCATGATCCGCCCGAAATACGCCGGGCGAAACAGCAGTCCCAGATACCCTGCGGCAATTCCCAGACAAAACAGCCCGATAATCATGGTATTGTAAAAGTGAACCGCCAGCGTCATGGAAAAACTCATTCCAAACCACACCAGATAACGCGTACTGTGCAGCCGGATTCCCTTTTCCCCCTGCTCCTTTTTCCGTGCAGGGAAAAACATCAGCAGAAAAGCCGCAGCCGGCAGGATAAAAATCATGCCGAATTCCTGCGGAAGCGAGGAATAAAAGCGCTTGATCACATCCGGATTCCAGAAATTGCCGAGAGTGTACAACGTAAAAGCCAGATAGGGCATATATTTTGTGCGGCATACAATCTTTAAAAACGCCAGCAGCACAAGGTGCACCAGCATCGTCTGAACCAGGCAGAACAGACGAAGGAGCACAAAGGTCTCGATTCCGAACACTTCGTGGATATAGTATAGCACGCAGTGAAAACCGTAGGGATATACGCCGGCCGCAAAGATATTGTTGTTGCTCAGTTCATTGATCCAGTAATTGTGCACCGGGATATCCGAGGCACAATATCCAAACGTCTTCAGCAGATTTGTGCCAAACATCCACAGCACCAGAAACACGACAAGGGCGGTACCCGCCCAGTCCAGAAAATCCTCCCGGAAATCATGCCTAATCTTCCACGCCGGCCTCCGCAGCCCTCGCAGAACGCCCCGGTATACGTTGCTGACAAACAGCCGGACACCCATGGTTCCCTCGAAAAAGCGCCTGGCCTGTTTCACCGCATCAAGGGCATACTCCCTCACATCCAGCCGGTTGATCTTTACCGCCGCCCAAAACGCCGGTACCACCGTGAACAAAATCAGTGTAAACCGGTTGGAGATATGCAGCAGCTGCAGCACGAAGACCAGATTCATCAGATAGAAATTGCCCATGAGCAGATACGCGAGAAACCGGACGCACAGGCGCTCCCCCTCCATCCTTTTATGAAACACGAGCGCAGGAAGAAACACCGTCATACCGCAGTAGATGACGGACACTGTGATCAGTTGTAAAATTGTCACCACAGTCATTGACATAGTTTCCTGCAACTCCTTCACATCAGCTAAACACGCGGATTAAATCCAGCGTATCCCGATCAATCACAATATTGGACTGCTTCAGCCGGTTCAGCACATCAAAAAAATGTGTCCTGTCCTGTGTGCTGAAGTAGAGCTTCAACTGAACCGTGTATGCCGCCAGCTCGTCGGGGTACATCTCCTCGATGACCTCACACCAGCGTTTCACGCTCCCATACCGTCTGATATGCAGCAGACGGATAATCAGCCATTCCAGATACTCGCAGGTCAAAAGATGCCGGTCATATTCACTTTCATTCAGATAGCTGCAGGCATCCTCCATCATCTCCACAAAAGCGCTCTGCTCCATGTCCGTGAAGACCTCCTGCGAGAGGATACCGTTCATATATTCGATGAGCAGGCATGCATTGGCAGCCGCCTCCGGACCGCCCCTCTCCATGGCATTGTAAATTTCCTGCGACTTCTGCCGGAAATCATTGAGCGCGTCCCTCAGCACCGCCGCCGCATAGTGAGAGGTCTCCGTGTCCTCACTGTTTAAGGCGAGGACAATCGACGAGAGCGTATTGTTCACATTGCCCTGAATGATGTCCAGCATTAAATCTCTCAGGCTGTTTTTGTCGCACACGGCGAGAGCCTCCTCCAATGGCACCCGGTTGCGCTCCCGCTCCTCCTCCGCTTTTCGTTCGGCAACTACCTTATCCTTTCCGAAAATGACGTCATCCAGATCAACCTCACTCCGGAACAGGCACAGATAAAGAAGTCTGGAAAAAGCAAAAAAGATCACCCCAACCACCGGACAAAACAGCATAATCAACGATTTCAGAGCATAACCGCTCCTGGTCATTGACGTATTGGTGCGGCTCTCCCGCTCCTCACGGCTCTTTTGTACCATACAGCCCCACACAAAGTACAGGCATGCGGCAAGTGCATTGAGCACTAATATGCAGATAAAAACAACTCTCTCTGTCCTCATGCTTTCACAGTCTCCTCGATTAGGCAGATAAATCCCGCCTCCTCAAACCTCTGCTTGACAAACCCTACGCCGGACACATCCGTATTTGCGAGAAGCACCTGAAGATTCCCGTCCGACACCTTCCCGACATAATCTGTCTGCCGCACAAGCTTTGAAAGACCCTCATCCGCCTGCGTTTCAGAAATACCGGCAATATCGATGTTTAAGAGCGCACAGGAGGTTAGGTTTCTGCTCCGCGCCCGAAGGAACGCATCCACCAGCTCCGCGAACGCCTCCGGCTCTAAAATATGTGTATCCGGAATATACCGCTGCTGCGAGAGCGCGGCGATATAGCGGTTGGAGCGCAGCACTGCGTTCTGAATCAGAAAGCCCGTGATCGCCAGCATATCAGCCTGTCCCAGCGTCATTCGCTCCCATGGGATATCCCACACCATCAGGATCAGCTGCATCTCGTCGTCCTCCGCATAAATGGCATCTGCCATCAGCGGATACTGTGTATCCATTTTTTTATTGATATATACTTTATGCTCGGCCAGCGCGCCGTACATCTCCGTCATTTCCGTGTAATTAATCGAATTGCCCAGCTTGCGGGCGTTCGCGGAGGTCGAGGAAAAAAGTCTTGCATAGGAGCGGTTCGCCACCGTATAGATCGCCACGTCCCCGCTGCGCATGATCTTCGCGAGAACCTCCGCCGCGTAGAAAAGAACCTCCGCCGGCTGATACTGGTTCAGCTGTACCGTGATGTCGTAGATCTTGCCCATACTGTCATTCTGGTTGATCAGATGGTCGGACAACACCTCCTTCACGCGGACATTACTCCGGTTAATATCGGACATATCGCGCAGCTGCTTCTTTAAAAATTCGATTTCGCCTTCATATTCGTCCCTGATCGAGCGCAGCTGGTCGCGCATATACCCCACGGTAAAGCCAAGAATCAGGAGCTGCACCATCCAGACGTAGGTGTGATAGTCCAGTATTACATCAAACCCTGAGCGGTTGTACATCTGTCGGAAGCAGTATCCCGCAATGGCGAGAAGGCTCGAAAAAATTGCCTGCTGCTGCCCATGTACAATCGCAAAGAGCAGCACGTACAGGAGATAAAAATCCAGATCCTGAAATAATTCATTGCCCACCGCGCGGTTGTTCAGCATAAAAAACGGGATAAAGCAAATCATGTTTTCGGCGAAGGGAATCATTGCATGAACCAGATCATGAACACTGTTTTTCAGCCGGTCTGCCAGACTCTCCCGGTTGTTTGCCAGCCTGGAAAAACGGCTGAAATTCCGTTTCAGGTAATCTACAAGCTCCGGTATCATCTGGGACGGCGCATGCATGATATGCATGTTGAACTCCTCGCCAAACGAGTGCTCCGTCAGCATGATGCTGTTCTCGCTTTTATCCGCCCGCGTTACCAGCGCAACCTTCTCCTCCCCGTTTCGTCCCCTGAGACAGTCCCTGATCTTCTCGGCAATCTCAGTCTTTGTCATGCTGTAGTAGCGTGAAATCTGATACAGAGAGCGCCCGCACTCCTCCGCCGAGAGCACCTGATAGATAAAATCCACGGCGTCCGGTATTGCCAAAAGCGAAACGCTTTTCTCGGAGTCGATCGTGAAATTTCCGGCAGCGATTGTCTCCGGCACGCCCAGCTCATCCTCAACGCGCACCGTAGAGCCCCCGTCCAGTGTGATCTCCCCAGTCTCCAGCGCCTCCATAATCATCTTTGCGCACACGTCGTCCATCTCGCTCGGGTATTTCGGAATTCCGTACAGGTGATCCAGCCGCAGCACGACCACATCCGCTCCCATCATCGTCCGGTAATCCTCGCACACCTTCTCTCCCATGGCAATCGACTGCGCTTTGGGATTATCCGCGACATTGTTCACCACCTGACCGTCGCTCCCCACGGTAAGTCCATGAAAAACCACGTCCGAGGAGAGATAGACAAAGCGGCCTTTTCCGATAGCGGAGAACGCCACCAGCATATTGAGCAGAGACGCGGAGTATTTTGCTATGACATTCTTCCGGTCATCCCAGTGAAAATTCGTGTCATAGGCACCCAAAAAAAGCGTGACATCCGGCTTGACGCTGGCAAACACCTCCCGGGTACACACATCCTCATAATCGAACCGATAAGTCTCAAACGCGCGGCGGCAGCCGGGAATTTCTTTCCCTTCCTCCGTCAGGATAAAGACCCGGTACTTTTCCTTATCCAGTTTATCGACCAGCCTCTGCATGAGAGTGCCAAGGCTGCCTACCAGCAAAACGTCCATTGAACCTTACTCTCCAATCACAAATACAGTCCCTGCCTCTTTAGCTGCGCCAAAAACTGCCGGACATCCTGCAGGCTCTCCTCACGCGGAATCGAAAAACATGCGCTGACAGCCTCCGCCACCGCCTCCTCTGATTGTAAGCGCATATACTGCTCCCAGATAAAAGCGCCTGTCTCATTAAAGGATACTACCCCTGCGCTCTTTGCCCCGCTCTGCTGCATGTCCAGCAGCCAGCACAGCCCGGCCGCTCTCCGCAGCTTGTAACGCCCGCCTTCTCCCATCTCACATCTCCGTCCGCAAAAAATCCTGCTGGCTCTATTATACTACAACACAGTATAAATAGCCAGCAGGAAAGAGGAAAAACTTTGCGGCAAAAGATACGCCGCAGGCGGTTCTGCTTGCGGCGTACTGTAAAAAACTATAAAATTGCTCCGTCAAGACTAAACTCTGGAAAGGTACTCTCCGGTCCTCGTGTCGATCTTGATCACATCTCCCTGCTCCACGAACAGCGGCACCATAACAGTGGCTCCGGTCTCCACGGTGGCAGGCTTGGTTGCGCCGGTGGCGGTATCGCCCTTGAATCCCGGCTCCGTCTCGGTGATCGCCAGCTCCACAAACAGCGGTGGCTCCACAGCGAACACATTGCCCTTGTAAGAACAGATCTTGACCATCTCGTTCTCTTTCACGAACTTCAAAGCGTCACCCACATTGTCTTTCGTGAGATCCACCTGATCGTAGGTCTCCACATCCATGAAATGATAGAAATCATCGTCCTCATACAGATACTGCATGTCCTTGCGGTCAATATGGGCGGTCGGGCACTTCTCTGTCGGGCGGAAGGTTTTCTCAACCACGCCTCCGCTGACAATATTTTTAAGCTTAGTGCGCACGAACGCCGCGCCTTTTCCCGGCTTAACATGCTGAAATTCAATAATCTGATATATATTACCCTCAAGCTCAATGGTAACACCGTTTCTGAAATCTCCTGCTGAAATCATTCGATCTTCCTCCTTAAAATTTCCATCTCGGAAATTTTACTATAAAATGGCATATATTGCAAGACTTTTCTTTCTGTCCCTCAATCACTCACCGTAGTTCTCAATGAAAGTGATCTGCGCAAAGTTGTAAAATCCCAGATACCAGACGTTGAAATCATGCGCTCCGGCCACCTCCTGCCACATGAAATTCTTCTCCGGATCGAATTGCTTGCACACAATCGGAAGGGTCTTTGCAGCCGCGGACGCGCTGGATAAAGCGATCCCGTCGCTTTTGCCGCAGATATTGTAAAAATAGTAGATCTCGTAGGTGTTGTCCTTTAGGATGCTCGCGGTCTTTGTAGCCGCATTGCTGGTGGGCGCCGCGGAAAATGCGCCAAAATATCCGATGATATCCACGCACTCACCGATTCCGATATTGATCGTCTGCATACCGCCCATGGACAGTCCCGCCATCGCGCGGTGCTTTCTTGCAACGGTGAGGTCATAGCCGTTCTCGTCATACTCCGCATAGGTGGAGTAATGGCTCTCGATGTAAGGAATCAGATCATTCCGCAGCTCCTGCCCGAACACATAGAATGAATTCATGTCAGAACCGCTGCTCGCATGGTTCGCTGCCGAGCGTCCGTTCGGCGTAACAACGATGAACGGATCAATATCTCCGTAATAGGCCAGATTGTCCATCATGTACTTAACCTGGGAAGTACTGCTTGTCATGCCCCACTCCCTCTCATCCCCGCCGATTCCATGCATGAGGTAGAGCACGTTGTATTTCTTATCCTCACTGTAACCGTAGGGCAGGTACACGTACGCATCCTTGGTGATCTCCGCGCCGTCGCCGAAATAATCGTGGGCAGTGTAGGAAATCTTCTCAATTTTTCCCCCTTCCACGCCCCGCGGAATAATATACTTGACGTCGATCTTATCGCTGATTTCAGCAGTCGCCTCGCGTCCGTTTCCCCCTGTGTTCTCCGCTTCCGACTGTGTCGGCAGCTCCGTGTCCACCGGCTTCGTCTCCTGTTCGATCGCATCCTTAATTGCCTGACTCATGTCCATGTTCGTATCGTCCTCCGATCCTTTGTTCCCTGTCTCCGTCTGTGACTGAGACTCCGTTCCGGTTCCTCCAGTGGGTTCTGTCTTTGCACAGGCCGGCAGTGCTATCATCACAGCCGCCAGCGCCAGCAGTGCAATTGCCTTCTTGTTTCTCATAATATTCCCCTTTCTTTTTATTCATAAACTCCATTGATGGTAGTGGTAAACACAGCCTCCTTGCCCGACATTGCCAGATTGTTCTTGTACGGGTCCGGGAACGTCACCGTCAGGTCGAAGGTCTCTCCCACCTTGTGGCCGATAATCGCCTCCTCAAAGCCATTGATATACGAGTGGGACCCAATCTCAAGATCCGCGCCCATTCCCTTGGTATCACCGCCCTCGAATGGCACGCCGTCCACTCTTCCGACATAGTCGATATTTACGATATCGCCGTCCTCAACCACGCGCCCGTCCGTTTCATCCAGCGTAATATCGTCACTGCCGTCGTCATCGTCATCACCGTCGACCTCGCTCATATTGCTGATCGTGACCTCGTTTCCGTCCTCGTCAAAATAGGTAAAGCCATCATCACCGGCATCGCCCGATACTCCGGAGGTTGCGATCGCCACGATCAGCACAATCACGACCACCACGATCAGAACAACCGGAACCCACAGTCCGAGAAAGTCCATAATTTTCTTTCTGCGCTCCCGCTTGTCCCTCAGCTGTGCCCTGCGCTCCTGCGCCCTTTTTTTGTTTTCCTTATTCATAATTATCAGATCTCCTTTTCTTTCCTCTGCTTTCAAACAAAGAGATTATAACATTTTTCTACCCGATTCGTAAACTAAAACATTTTAAAAAAAGTGTGAATACGTTATTTCAGTGATTTGGCTCCACATTTTCGCAGTTCGATTCTTTCACGATATAGTGCGGCCTGCGCTTGACCTCCATGTAAGTCCGGGAGATGTAATGCCCCATAATTCCCATGCAGAACAGCTGAATTCCGCCAATGAATGTGACAATACACACTAAGGACGGCCAGCCCGCCACCGGATCGCCGAACACCAGCGCCCGGACCACCTCCACCATGATAGCGATAAAAGAAACAAACGTGAGCACAAGTCCCAGATAGGATGAAATCCTGATCGGCGTGTTGGAGAAATTCATAATTCCGTCCATCGAGTAGCGGAGCAGCCTGAAAAAGCTCCACTTGGTCTCCCCCGCGGTGCGCTCTACGTTCTCGTACTCCAGCCACTTGGTTTCGTAGCCGACCCAGGCAAAAATTCCCTTGGAAAAGCGGTTATACTCACTCAGAGAGAGAATCGAGTTCACCATCGGCCGGCTCATCAGCCGGTAGTCTCTCGCACCGTCCGCAATATCGATCTCGGAAATCCTCCGGAGCATCCGGTAGAACATCCGCGCGCACAGAGAACGGATCGGCGGCTCCCCCTTTCGGTTCACCCTGCGGCTCGCCACATTGTCATATGTCCCCTCCTCGAGAATTTCCATCATCTGCACGAGCAAAGCGGGCGGGTCCTGCAGATCTGCATCCATCGTCGCCACATAGTCGCCGACGGCGTTGGAAAGCCCCGCATAGAGCGCCGCCTCCTTCCCGAAGTTGCGGGAAAAGGACACATAGCGCACATCCTCATCCTTTGCGGCAAGCTCCCGGATCATGGCGAGCGTCCTGTCCTTCGAGCCGTCATTCACAAACAGATACTCAAACTCATAGTCCGGCATCTTCTCCCTCACCCGGCCCAGCTCCTCATACAGTGCCTGCAGTGTCGCCTCCTCGTTGTACATGGGCACGACAATACTGATTTTCTTTTTCATTGCAATGTTTCACCTTCCCTTTTTCGCCTTCTGCCCGCCGCGTAAACGACAAACAGCAGCACGCAGGCGATGCTGACCGCCGCCCCCTCCCGGAAATATGGGGTCGTGTAATGCAGCTCAATCTCATGCCCCCCCGGTGTAAGATCGACGCCGATCAGGGCATTCTGCCATGCGGATATCTCCGCCGGTTCGCCGTCCACACGAAGGCTCCACCCCATGTCCGCCGGTACGGACAGAATCAGACGCCCCGGTTCTCTCACGTCGATGTGCCCGCGGATTGTCCTGTCGCTGACCTCATCCGGCGTGAATGTCTGGCGGCTCAAGTTCTCGTATGCCTGCCGCAGAGTTTCTTCATTCATCCGATACACCGTAAAGAAGATCTCCTCCTCCTTCCGGTTCGTAATTTCGACCGTATCACCCGCATGGCACGTGCCGAGTTCAATCAGATAGCGATGCGTCGTCTTCGAGTAGCGCCGGCTCCAGCCGTCACTGCGCTTAACCGTGAGAGTGTCGGAGCTGCAGGAGTCGTAGGTCGCATAGTAATAGCCGTCCTTCGCAATCGTGACCGTCGTGCTTCCGGGCTCCTCCTGACTGTCGCAGTATACTCTGTCCAACAAATTCTTTCCTCCGCCCACCGCAGCCGCGAACGCATTGATCGAGCGGAAACGATACGTCCGTTCCGGCTCCCATCCCTCAATCGTTTCCCCGTCAATCACATATCCGAGCGGCAGCCAGTACTTATTCTCGTACAGATAGCTTGTCCCGCTCTGCCCTACCAGCGTGCGGTAGATATCCTCATCCATCGAACTGTTTGAGAGGTAGTATTTCACCGAAAACATACCGGAGGTCAGCGGCGTCGCGCCGTTGTGGGAGTAAAAATTCTTTCCTCCCTCCATATACAGCCCCTGATACAGATGGCTGACATCAAGATTCATGAGCGAGGAAAAGATCGTGCCCGAGGCATAGCCGTACAGAGCGTCGTCATTTTTCGTCTTCCGCCCGGTGTCCTCCACGCGGAAGAACGCATTTTCCCCCTCCCTCTCCTCCGCGAGCTTCAAAAGTGCGTGGTAGTCCTTCTGCTTTTCGGTGTAGCTCGTGCGGCTCGTGACCGAAAAACCGGTCAGCGCCATGTTGACCCCCAGCTCAATCACTGCGGCCGCCATGGCAATTCTTGCGACGATCCGCCCCGGCCGCGTCCCTACCAGCTTCACCACAAGCATGAGGATTCCGTAGGCGGCAATGAGGAGCGCCGTGACAATATACGCATACGGCTCCGTCACACTCTCATCCCCCACGGTACTCGCCGCCATCAGAAGGGCGATCGCCCCGACCACCGACACGATGATATGCCAGAGCCTTGTCCCCTTCCATTTGCGCACCGTGGCATACCCCATCGACAGCAGCATGAAAATATAGAGAAATGACTGACGCCCCGGCAAAGACTGCGGAAAATGCATGCCATGCCAGATATAGTCGAGCTGGTTATGTGCAAAGCTTATGAGGAAAAAGCCCAGCATCAGAAAACGCGGAATCTTTTCCTTCCACGAAATCCTGCGGTTGAGGAGATACAGCCACACCAGAAGAAGCGCAAACGCTCCCGCGTAGAGGTTCGGCCAGTGGTCATTGGAGGTGTAAACCGAAGCGGCCGTCGCACCTCTCCCGAACTCCGCGAGTATGCCAAAATACCATTCCGCCTTCACGGGAAACCCTTCGCTCGCTGAGCCGGAGACGCTGAGCACCGCAATCTCGGGGAGCAGCAGAACTGCAGAGGTTCCCCCCGCAAGCGCCGAACAGAGGATAAATCTCCCCAGCGCGGAAAATCTCCAATGCTTCCTTTTGTCTCCAAAAGCCGGTCTTCCTTCCCGCAAAAAGAGAAGAACAAAATAAAACACGAGAAAAATACAGATCATGATCGAGATATAATAATTTGCAAAAATGCAGACGGACAGGCTCACATAATACAGAATTACCTTTCTCTCCCTGACCAGGAGCTCCAGCCCCGCCATGATCGCCGGAAACAGTGCAATACAGTCCAGCCACATGATATCCCAGCTGTATGCCGCCACGAAACCGGACAGCGCATAGGCAGTGGAAAACACCAGCGCCGGAAGCATTGTGCGGCTGTGAAAACGCCCGTCCTTTCCGACCAGTCCGAAGTGCACTCTCAGGAAATAAAAGAACGCAAGCCCGCCGAGCGCGATTTTGACCAGAATAAGAACCGTCATGAATTCGATCACATACCCGGACGGCCACAAAACAATCAGCCAGTTTAACGGGCTCGCCAGATAGTAGGCATAGAGCGACACAAAATCGCTCCCCAGTCCGAGATTCCAGGAGTACATCAGACTTCCCCCGCTCCTGAGCTTGTTCAGAAACTCGACAAAGAACGGGCAGTACTGATGGTACATGTCTACATGGAGAATGCACTGACTGCCAAACGGGTAGACTTCGTTGCCGATGCAGATGATCACACAAATCAAAAACGGAATCAAAAACGCTGCCAGATATGGCCCTCTATTATTTTTTTTGAGATACTTGGTTCTCTGAAATTTCCTCTGTAACATTTTTTCACTCTTCATAATCGAACAACTGATAATACTGCAGCCTTTGATAAGTCAAAAGCTCTTCGGTCCCGGTGTCAATCAATTCCGCCGCAGAGATCACCGGACAGTGCTCCTCCAGCTCGGACAGATAATTCTGATAGGCGCTTTTGGGCACGCCCGCAAGCTCCAGCACGTACCCCGCGAGATAATTCAGGCTGGTATGCACTCCCGTGTCCTCCGGTATGTCATAATTTGCCCATATAAAAAACGGCACCTGATAGCGCAGTCTCTGCTGCTCTTGTGTCAGATTTTTGCTGTCTATGCCGTTTGCGCGCCAGACGGGGCGCACCACGAAATCGTTCGGCTGATGATCTCCGAAAAAGACTACCACCGTCGGCTCCTTTGCCTCCGCAAAATAGCCGACCAGATCCCGCAGACTCTCATCTGTCAGTTTCAGCAGCGACAGGTACTGGTTGAGCGCCGCGCTGCCGTCTTTCGCCTCAACATCGCCGGTAAAATTCTTGTATTCCTCCGTGTAGCCGCCGTGATTCTGCATCGTCACGTTAAAAATAAACGCAGGCCGCCCCGGCTCCTTCTCCTCATAGGTTCGGATCACATGCGCAAAATCACAGGCGTCCGAGATATAGTTTCTCACATAGCGCTTATTCCGATACTCGTCAATGAAATCCGCGTCGTCAAACCCGAGCCGCGGATACACCTCATCCCTCTCCCAGCCGCCCGCGTGGTAAGGATGCTGGGCGAAGGTCTGATATCCGAGCTCCGCCAGATGGGATGCGAGCGAGGGAATCTCTCCGTTGATATACTGCTGATAGGGAATGCTCCCGTTCGGCAGGAAAGCCATGGTATGTCCGGTCAGGAATTCAAATTCCGAGTTGGCTGTGTTGCCTCCGCACACAGAGACCTGCGCATATCCTGTCACCGAATTTTCGGCGCCCTGCTGCAGCTCGTGGTAAAAAGGCATGTAATCCACGTTCGTCTCAAGCTCCGCAAGAACCGACAGATCCGAAAACGCCTCGTCCATAATCACTATTATGTTGGGATATTCGGTAGTTTTTGTTGCAGTCTCTTCGTAGGAGGCAAGAATTTTTTTTGCCTCCTGTCTGTGATACCCCTTTGGCTGTCCGATCTGAAGGTACTGTAAATTCATCACAAAGGTCACTGCCATGCCGTTCACCTTCGTCATGTAAGCCGGTGTAAACAGATAGGGGTAAAGATAGTGCTTCAGCTGAAACGCCTCATCCTGCAGACGCCCCGCAAAGGTACTGATCACCGAGACGACAAGGAGCGCCATCGGAAAGCGGAACCAAAAGTGCGGGCGCGGCGCATTTTTCAGGAAATGCGCCAGAATAAAAAGCACCACAAACCCCAGCGTCACGATCACAACCCGCGGCCCCGGCGTAAAATCATAATTGTCCGTCACCGTTGCCGCCGTGCCGATCGACAAAATATCGCAGGGCACAAAGGGCGTTGAGCGAAACAGCATGACATAGTGATTCACAAGCCCAAACAGCATGGCAATCACCAGCTCTACCCGGATCGCCAGCCGCATGCCGTTCGTAAATAAATATAGTGCAAGGGCGGCAAGTTCAAACAGCAGAACATTAAACAGCTGCGCCTTGGGACGCACCTCCCGAAACGGGTTGTGCTCGTAGCTCTCCATCAGCCAGAATGCCGCCGCGGAGAAGAGGACAAACAAAACGGCTGTGATCCCCTTTCCTGCCACCTGGTTCCACACCCGACTGCCTCCTGTATTCTTTCGTTCCATTTCCATGGTTCCTCCATTACAAAAGCGCAGGCCATGAATCATTCCGGCACTGCCTGAAAACGATTCTACCACACCTGCGCAATTTTTTGAACGAAAATCTCAACTTTTTTAAAAATTAGAAAGTACCAGACGATCCCGGTATACCTGCTCCATCCCGTCGATCACCCGGCGGGCCTGCCCGTACCTGCGCGGGCTGGTGCTGATCACCCAGAGCTCACTCGCTCCTTTATACTGCTCTCTCTTGTAAAAGGGAATCTTCTTATGATTCTTTGTGAAGGGAATCCGCTCCTCCAGCAGTGCCTGCACCGTCTCGCTGCTCACGCGCCGGTTTGTCGTCCGGCACAGCTCCACGTCATCATCCCTGTATTTTCCCAGTTTCTTCGGCATCTTTTGTTCTTCCTGTCCTTTCTACTTTACTTTGATCTGAATCTGCTTTCCCAGCCCCTTTGCCACCTTCACCAGAAAATCCAGACTCGGATTATATTTCCCGCTCTCCAGCCTGGAAATATTGGATTTTTTCGTCCCTACCCGGTCCGCCAGACACTCCTGCGTCACCCCCTGCGCTTTGCGGGCGGACTTAAGCTGCTCGGCAACATCCTGCCTCGCACTCTGCTCCTGCTCCTTCTCCATTTTCACCTTCCGTCCTTTGCAATCCCTACTCAAAAAGTTATCATATATGATAACTTTTGTCAACAAAAAAACGAGCGGAACGGCTGAATTTTCCGATCCGCTCGTCAACGCGACGCAATTACAGGCTGCTCACGCCCGCCACACTGTAGCCCTGGTCTTCCACCGCCTTTTTCAGCTCATCGTCGGAGATTTCCGCGCCCATCGTGACCACCGCAGTCCCGCTCTCGTGGCTGACCTCTGCGCTCTCCACCCCGGCCAGGGCCTCCAGCGCCGTCTTCACTCTGCCGGAGCAGTGTCCGCACATCATTCCTTCAATCTTCATTTCTTTTTTCATCGTAACAGCCTCCTTCATTATAGTTATTTTTTTCAAATTGACCTTGCGGTCATGTTTTGACGAGTGGATATCGAGAAAATTGAGCCGGAGCGCATTCGTCACCACACAGAAGCTGGAAAGGCTCATGGCTGCGGCGGCAAACATCGGATTCAATTCCCACCCGAACGCCTTCACAAAGACACCTGCGGCGATCGGAATGCCGATCACATTGTAGATGAATGCCCAGAACAGATTCTCGTGAATGTTGGTCAATGTCCTGCGGCTGAGCCGGATCGCCGCGGGCACGTCGGAAAGTGCGCTGTTCATCAGTACAACGTCTGCAGCGTCAATCGCCACATCGGTTCCTGCGCCGATGGCAATGCCAATATCCGCGCCGGTCAGGGCCGGGGCATCGTTGATGCCGTCCCCCACCATCGCCACCCGCCCCAGCTTTTTCAGCCTTCGGATCACGGACTCCTTCCCGTCGGGCAGAACCCCGGCGATCACTTCGTCCACACACGCCTGTTTTCCGATGGCCTCGGCAGTATATTGATTGTCGCCCGTGAGCATGACGACACGGATTCCCATGTTCTGCAGCGTCCGTATTGCCTCAGGGCTGTCTTCTTTTATGACATCCGCCACGGCGATGATGCCGAGCAGCGTGTCGCCGAGGGTGAACAGAAGCGGTGTCTTCCCCTCCGACGCCAGGGCATTTGCCTGCTGCGTCACCTCGTCCGGAACTGCGGTCATCTTACTGATGTAGGAAAGGCTTCCTCCGGTGAGAGAGATCCCGCCGCACTTTGCCGCAAGCCCGTTGCCGGGCAGCGCCGCAAAATCCGTGATCTCATATCCGTCCAGCCCTGCTTCCCTGGCCCGTTTTACCACCGCTTTCGCCAGGGGATGTTCGCTTATTTTTTCCAGCGAACAGGCATAAGACAGCAGCTCCTCCTCGCCGGATGCGCCGCAGACAAGAATGTCCGTCACCGTGGGTTCCCCCTTTGTGATGGTCCCCGTCTTATCCAGAGCCACAATCTGCGTCTTTCCGGCGTTTTCCAGAGCAATGGCGTTCTTGAACAAAATGCCGTTCTTCGCTCCCACACCGTTTCCCACCATAATGGCGACCGGCGTCGCCAGCCCCAGCGCACAGGGGCAGCTGATGACCAGTACCGAAATACCCCTCGCCAGGGCAAAGCCGATACCTGCTCCCAGCAAAAGCCAGACGATCATGGTAACTGCCGCGATGGTGATCACCGCCGGGACGAAGATGCCTGACACCCGGTCCGCCACCTTTGCGATGGGCGCTTTGGTCGCCGCCGCGTCACTGACCATCCGGATAATCTGCGAAAGGGTCGTATCCTCCCCCACGCGCCGCGCTTCACATCGCAAAAAGCCGTACTGATTGACGGTAGCAGCCGAAACCGCATCCCCCGCCCCCTTATCCACCGGAATGCTCTCTCCGGTCAGGGCGGACTCATCCACCGCGCCGTTTCCGTTGAGCACGATCCCGTCCACGGGAATATTCTCGCCGGGCCGCACCACAAACACGTCGCCCCTGGCCACCTGCTCCACGGATACCGTCACCTCCTGCCCCTCCCGGATGACATTCGCAGTCTTCGGTGCAAGCGCCATCAGGCTTTTTAAAGCGTTGGTTGTCTTTCCCTTGGAGCGTGCCTCCAGCATCTTGCCCACCGTGATGAGAGCAAGGATCATGGCTGCGGACTCAAAGTAAAATTCGTCCATATAATGCATGACAAGCTCCATGTCGCCGGCAGTCTGCGCCGCCGTCATCGCAAACAGCGCGTAGGTGCTGTAAACGAACGCAGCCGCAGAGCCAAGCGCCACCAACGTATCCATGTTCGGAGAACGGTGGATAATTCCCTTACAGCCGTTGATAAAAAATTTCTGGTTGATGACCATAACCACGGCGGAGAGCAGAAGCTGCAGCAGTCCCATTGCCACGTGGTTTCCCTCCAGAAACGACGGCAGCGGCCACCCCCACATCATATGCCCCATGGAAAAATACATCAGCACGAGGAGAAAGAACAGCGATGCAGCCAGCCTGCGCACCAGCTTTGGCGTTTCATGGTCCGCGAGCTCATCCGCATTATTTTGTGCACCGGCGGTCTGTTCTGCACCCTTTTTCTTTGCGCCGTACCCGGCATCCTCCACCGCCCGGATAATGTCGGAGGCCGCCGCCGTGCCCTCCACTCCCATGGAATTCGTCAGCAGGCTGACAGAACAGGAAACAACTCCCGGCACCGCCGAGACCGCCTTTTCTACGCGGGCAGAGCAGGCGGCACAGCTCATCCCGGTCACAGAATATTGGTCCATACTTTCAGATCCTTTCTACAGATATCCTCTCATCCGCTCACTTCATCAACTTGTACAGAGTCCCCACCAGCTCGTCAATCGTCTCCTCTTTCCCTTCACGGATATCATTGGCCACGCAGGTGCGGATATGGTTGGCCAGCAGCTCCTTATTGAACGCATTTAAAGCCGCGGTGGCCGCCGCGACCTGTGTGAGAATGTCGGTACAGTATGCATCTTTTTCTACCATGCCCCGAATCCCCCGGATCTGCCCCTCGATACGGTTCAGTCTGTGGATCAGGCTCTGGTGCTCTTCGGTGCTCCGCTCTTTGGTCTTATGGCAGGTGCAGTTGTTATCCATTTAGTATCCTCCCGATCACTCTCATTTATTCCCAGCAACATCATATACCCCCTATGGGTATATGTCAAGGGGTAAAAAACAAGGCAGGGAACTCCTCCCTGCCCCGCGTCTCACAATGCCGTCTGCTTAACGGCTCTCTTCACTGGGTGCATACCCCTCTATGATCTCAAGGATATCTGCCCGGTATATATTGCCCCCAAGCGTCGTATCTCCGTTGGGAGATATGCTGATGGCTCTTATGTCCATGGGATCTTCCTCATAGGGATTCGCCGGAGGCTCGCAATGGTCAAAATATTCCCGCAGATACTTCAGCGCATTCCCGCTGGGAAAGATCACATTCCCGGACGAGCTGGCAATACCAAGCTGTTCAAATTCCTCCAGTATCTGCCTTGTCCTGATATTATAGGGATTATCGTCTTCTTCGCTCACAAGCCAGGCCGGCGACGTATGCAGCCTGACGCCCTCTGTCCGGACGGTCTTCGCGAACAGCCGGACCGGTTCAAGGGGAATACGCTCCTGATGAAACGCATCCACAGACACCAGGATATCATTCACTCCGCTTTCAAGGATCAGCTCCGCAACCTGCCGGATCTTTTCCGGTTCTTTCGCAAAAAAGCCATTCGTAATAATCTGCCGTTTCGGAATGCCCATCTCCTTCGCCGCCCTATGTATCCTGCTGACGACCTCCGAATACAGAAGGGGTTCACCGCCAAAGGTCATGACGGAATCGATGGAAAAGCTCCCGCAGATCCTGCTGACCACCTCTGCCGCTGCATCACCATCCAGGTGCTCGCCGCTGCCCTTATGTTCCCCCTCCGAACAGTGTTTGCACCGTCCGGTGCAGGCGAGCGTGACCACAAATTCGATACGGTTTAAGTTTTTGAGATATGGATTCATTTTTCTCCCCTACATCTTTTCGATGGTTTCCATAATATAATCCGCAAACTGCGCACCGGTTGCGCCGGTATCGCGCCCGGTCATTACCAGCTTCTTTTCCGTGACAGTACAGATATCCAATGCCTTATACAGCTTATCCGCCTTGTCATTGAAACCGATATGTGCAAGAAGCATTGCTGCCGCGCGAATCACGCTGCACGGGTCGGCATAAATGTCCCTTCCCTCTTTTACCATACGCGGAGCAGAACCGTGAATTGCCTCAAACATTGCGTACTTCTTACCGATATTCGCGCTTCCTGCCGTACCTACGCCGCCCTGAAACTCGGCAGCCTCGTCCGTGATGATGTCTCCGTATAGGTTCGGCAGCACGACTACCTGGAAGTCCCTTCTTCTCTTCTCATCTACCAGCTTCGCAGTCATAATATCGATATACCACTCATCTGCAGAAATGCCCGGATAATCCTTTGAGATCTCCCGGAATGTCTCTAAGAACTTGCCGTCCGTAGTCTTTATAATATTTGCCTTTGTAACTGCGCTTACTCTGGTCTTTCCGTTGGCCTTCGCAAACTCAAATGCGGCACGGATAATTCTTTCACAGCCCTGCGAAGTTACTACCGTGAAATCTACGCCAAGGTCTTCGGTTACATGAACTCCCTTACTGCCTACCGCATAAGCGCCCTCGGTATTCTCACGGTAAAAGGTCCAGTCGATTCCCTGCTCCGGAATACGCACCGGCCTTACATTCGCAAACAAATCCAGCGCCTTGCGCATTGCCACATTCGCACTCTCAACATTCGGCCACGGATCGCCCTTCTGCGGGGTCGTGGTCGGACCCTTTAAGATAACGTCACAGGCTTTCAGCTCCTCTAAGACCTCTGCCGGAATCGCGGCATTCTCCGCTACTCGGCGCTCAATCGTCAGTCCCTCGATATTCTTAATCAATACTTTTCCGGAGGCAATCTCATCTTTCAACAGGTATTCCATAATTCTCTGTGCCTGTCCGGTAATGGCCGGTCCGATCCCGTCGCCGCCGCAGACACCGATTTTAATCTGATTCAGAGACTTGTAATCTACAAAATCTCCCTGCTTCTTCATTTCCTCAACTCTGGCAATCTGCTCTTCCAAAAGCCTTCCAAATGCTTCCTTTGCTGCCTCAATGTTTGCCTGCATTATAAACTCCTCCTCTATCTTCCCCTACAGAACCTTTTCACTCTCAGTAACATTGCTATTATACCCACAGCAAAATCGCAAGTCAATACGCCAAAAAACGCATTACAATATCCCTTCGATGTTCACCTTAAGTATCTCCGTGATTATATTCCATCTCACAGTATTACACGCTTTTGCTCTGTTCAAAACATGTGTATATATGGCTGAAGTACTTTTTATATTATAAAACAGCATCTTGTTATAAGCGGGAAAAAATGACATTTATATTCGATTTAGTGTATCTTAGAAATTATTTTTTTTAATTATAAAATTTTATCTTTATAAGTTATAGTAATAAAAACAATATGATTATAGTAAAAATCATTGCCGACCTTTTCATCATATTGATTCATTTTCTTAATTCTATCAATTATGGAAAGGTGGTAGCTACATGAATACACAATATTATTTTTCCCTCCCTGAAAAAGAATTTCCAGACGCAGTAATCCATGCGCCGTTTGAAGACCAGTATCAGGTATGGAAACATTTGAGGTGTGAAATCGTAGACAAAAAAAATCATATGTTATTCACAAGCCATTTCATTCCTCTGCTTATTCCGGTCATTCAACCCTATCTGGGTAAAGTCAGGGCAGTGGACAGGGAAGATTTTATGCAGGATATTTTTCTTGCGTTTTTCCGCAGGCTCGCCGATTACAATCCTGACCACAATGGACGGCAGCTTCTTGGAAATGTATTTTTTAAGAACGTGGCGCGCGGTGAGTACCGCAGTTACGCCCAAAAATCCCGACGATATTCCTGTATGCTGCATTTTGGGGAAACTCTGCCGCTATATCCAACCTCCTGCAAAGACGGATCCCTCCTTGTTGCAGCGCAGGCGGCAAGAAATCCTCCCATTTCCTATGGAAACAGATTCCTTATCGCAGCCAGTGCAGAAGATGAGGCAATTGCAAGGATTGAGGGACAGCACCTGATGCAGAAATACCGCAAGATGAAGGCAAAGTACAAATCAGGATATACCGCGGTTTATAACACTATAAAAGACGAAGATTTCTAAATTCAGGACAGCCGTTTTTATTATTCTTATTATGAGAATCATCATATGCTCCCGGCATTTGCGTCGGGAGCATACGGACATAGAGGTATCTCTCCGGTATACCTCATCAGTTGCAGTTATTTTTATTCTGCGTATCATCAGGAATATCGCTGTATTTCCCAAGATATTTTTTTATAAAGCCGAGTGACTTTTCCTCTTCTTTCAAATAGAGTTTTCTCCGGCGGAAAGTTCCCGTATGGTCGTTTTCCTCCATATATTCCCATACGGCATCTCTGCCTTTGCCGATATATGTCCTGACCGTTTCCATGACAGGGCTGCCATATAAAAATACGGAAACAGCCAGAAGGACTGTCAGGATCATGCCGCAGATAAATGCCGCCCGTGCTTTTTTCCTATGGTTTTTCATCGTTTTTTGTCTGTCCATACATCTTCCTCCCCTCAGATCCGCCCAGGCGGAACATAGTAAAGCCAGTTCCGCACGTCGTCGTTTGTGCGCATGACGCTTCCGTTCGCGCTCCCGGATGTACATTCGATAACAACCGGCTCCCCGAGCCCGCTGCCGTCCTTGTTTTCAGTCGTGAAAAGCCCCGTCCAGATTGCAATGCTGTTGCGGTCGGAGCCGCTGCCGCCTTTAATAAGCAGCGTGCCAGGCTCCAGATGGTTCAGCATTTCCCTTGATGCCGGGGTTACTGTCCTGGTCCTGGAGCTTACCGATGCAACTTTCCATCTGTTCCCGGCGGCCAACCCGGCCCAGTCATCAATGGTGTACTCCTTTATTTCCGGGGCATACAGTCCGGTTTTGTTCCTTGCCCAGTTCACATATCCTGCGGAATCCGCGCGTCCTGCGGAAACATTCCAGTTTTCCATGGTGTACGCATTTTTCTGGTAGGTAAATTTACCGCAGCCGTCAAGAGCGTTGTGCAGGAAAGCTTCCGTTTTTTTGCTTATACGGCCCCTGGCCTTCATCTGTTCAAGGAAATCGTTAATCTGTGACGTAAGCAGCATGTTTTTTGCAGGACCGAAATACACCTCGAAGTCAGCCCAGTTCTGGAACCCGTCAACAAATCCATCGTCATAGCACCCGATCAGGTCCTTGATATCCTCCTTCGCCGCATCGGAAAAGTCTTCTGCATACTCAATATTGATGCCGAAGCGTCCTTCCAGCGTGTTGCCGGAGGCGATGTTTTCCATGTCCTGTGTTGTTATTACATCAACGGTCGCCTGGTAATGCCCGCAGCAGTATGGGCCTGTGATGTCCAGTATCGGGATATGCCTGATCCCGTTGAATGAGTTATCGCTTTCAACGTACATGCCGTCATTCTCCCGCTTGGCATAATAGTAGCACACCCTGTCGCACTGGCCTCTCCTTACTTCGTCCTCCGTATGTGTGGACCTCCTGCCCTCCCCATACAGCCCCGGCAGCCCGTCCTCCATCCGGATGTCTTCAAGTTTCAGGTGTTCCAGCGCCTTGTTCCATCCCTCATAGTCCGTCTCCTCGGTCCAGAAGAATGGAAAGCGGACGTGCGTCGTTTTGATGAAGTGAGTCAAGTCCCACACCTGTTTCATTTTCCGTTCGTAATTTCCGACAAACATTGCATCGGTCCAGCTGTCTTCCGCCATATCCCCGCCGTCCGGGTCCTCCTGGCCCTCATCCGTCCACTTGTAATAATACCGGTAAAGGGTCAGTCCCTGCATACAGTTGCAGATTCTGGACGGTTTGCCGTTCTCGTCAACCACATCATAATCCAGGTCTATGTCCGGACGGATTTTGTCATCCCGGTCATCAAAGTGCAGTCTCTCCTGCAGGTCATACCGTTCCAGTCTTCCCTCGCTGCCAAATTTCATGCAGTACAGGATCGTGGAGCTGCCTTCCCAGAAATGATCCCCGGGGATTGTGAACCGGACATAGTAGCACTCCTGGTTCCCGTAATCGGAATCCCTCAGTTCCGTCCAGCCGGTGTTGTCAACCCCGTCATCGTCCGTATCACCGAAATTCACCTGCACATACCTTCGGGCGGAATAAATGTATCTTCCATTGGAAGAATCAGCTCTCAGCCTGGTACTCAGCTTCGGAAGGCGGACAGCCGTATTATCCAGACAAAGGGTACGAAGTGGACCCGATTGGTCCGAATAATCCCCATCCGAATCCCAGACTCTGTTGGTATATTGAATCGCTCCATACCATCCATATTGTTTGTACTGCAAGTAGAAGGTGTGCATTCCGCTGTCCTCCGGGAGGATCTCGCACCAGCGCGTCTCATAAGTGGAATAAGTGCGTCCGACTGAATTCTTTTTGGTGACGCGGACACTCCGCCGCACATAAAGCCCTTCAATCGGATATGCCTCACCATGATAATAAATCTGGTTATTATACATCATCCCGTCTTTTTTCCAGCACATGGAATCCACGGAACGGGAAGCAAACGTTTCCGGATCCTGGTAAACATCGGAATTCTTGACCAGTTCCGCAGCTTTCTCCTGCAAAGCCTGCAGCTGGGCGGTTTCATGTGCATTCATCGCTTCATTTACCGTCTGCAGGACATTTTTATCCCCCATGTCAGGGAAAAAGAGCAGGACGATAAATACAACAATGGTGACAATCATTGCAGCCAGAAGGATAATAAGAACGGCGCCGCCGAGGATCGGGGCGAGGAAAGCAATCAGATGTTTGAAAAGCGCGCTGACCGCTGTCCTTATCCCGTTAGCCGCAGACGCTGTTTTTGCGAAAACCTTTCCTACAGCAGTGCCTGCCGCCTTTGCCCCAGCCTTTTTCTTCACTTTATTTACGGCGTTGGCAAGGCTGCGCTTCCGGTTCTGGATTTTGCTTATTTTATTGCTGAGTTTTGTATGCTTTGCCGCCAGCCTCTCCGCCTTCACGGAATTGTTGCGGGCGAGCGCGTCCTCCATGCGCAGGCGCATGACCACTTCTTTGCGCTCTTTCCGACCCAGTCCATGGACTGCCCGGTTCATGTCACGCCTAGCCTGCCGAATTTCCTTTGCGCGGTCCTGTGCGGCGGAAGCCCTTTTCCTGAGTTCCGAAGACGATGCGGTCTTCATGTTGGCTCCAAGCTCCCTGCCGTGCTTCTCCAGCTTCCTGCTGACTTTCTCCAGCTGTTTTGCACTGCCGTTTTTCAGGGATCCGGTCAGCTTATCCCGCTGGTTTAACAGATTGTTTACCTTTTTATTCACGGAAGCGGCGCGAAACTCACCGGCGGCTCCCCTGACTTCGTTGTTCAGCCTTCCGGCAGTCCTTGCCATACGGGTTGATTTCTGAACGATGCCGAGCGCCTCTCCCTGGTAGTCATCCAGCGCTTTTGACGCGATGCGCTGCCTGGAACGCCTGGAGGCGTCCCTTGCCATCATACCGAGCTTTCCCTGCTCTGTTCCGAACCCGTTCTTATGGATGCATTCATCCAGCTCTGCAAGCTCGGCTGCCGTAAAGATGGAATTGCCATGTTCATCCACGGCATTCTTCAGACGGTCGATTTCCTCCTTCTTTCCGCTGAAATTCCGGATCATCAGGCGGTCGGAGGGATCTTTGTATCCATTGTTTGCGAATACGTGGTTGTTGTACCGCTCGGTAAGCTTCAGCCGCCCGTCCAGCGCCTTATAGTTCCCGGTGCGGACGCTGTTTAATGATACCAGCGTCTGTTCATCCACACCGGCATCCGTCGTTAAGTGTTTAATGTCAGCATTCTGCTTTTTGTAAGCGGAATTAAAGTTCCCGATCTCCTGAAGGATCGAGTTTTTCCCCTCTTCCGGCTTAATTGCAATGCCGGTTTTGATGCTTACAGCGCTCCCGTTCGGACCCGGCAGGATGATCTGGCTGCCGTCACGGAAACTTGCGGAATAGATGCTGCCTGCATTTTTGCGGAGGAAGTCAAGGTCCACTTGCACCGGGGCCGACGCATTGATGCAGTCCACAATGCTCTGGCCTTGTGCATCCAGGCTGCGCCCCTGCCCTTTATCCGCGCTGTAATCCAGGATGCCCTGCCCGTACTTCTGAACGTCGGCATAAGCCTCGTGGTAGTCAGAGGCAGCAAGGATGACGGCCATGTCCTCCAGCCGCTCCATCCCCATCTTCCTTGCAACGGTCTGATACTCTTCCTGGTTGCTGCCTGCGGCCGTCCTCACAGCATTGGCTGTCGCTTTCGTAACCGTCCATGATCCATCCCTGGCCCGCTCCCCCTCCTGAAACGCCAGCTGCTGCGAATACTGGTTCCATTGGTCCGATTCTACGCTATAGCCTCCATAAACGGATGTGCCGCTTTGTGGCTGCTGCGTCCATGAATCAGGCCCTTTGTAACCGGTACCGCTGTTTGACGGCTGATGAATCCACGGATCAGGCCCGCCTCCGGTTCCGGAATGTGGATTTGTGCTGCCGTTATTGGCATCCGCACCTTTAAACGGAGTCTCTGCAGGATCATGCAGGGGAGAGCCTGTACTGCCCCGGGCTGCCGACGATACAGGACTTCCCGTAGGATTTGATACAGGGCTGCCCGCAGGATAAATATAAGACGGACCTGCCGTCTGCATCTTTGCCACAGTATCCTGTGATAAGGAATCCTGGGCGATATCCCCAAGGGATATCGAAGTCCTTACCGCAGTTTCCGCGGGATTTCCCACTGAAGGCATGCCGGAGGCACTGCCTCCTTTTGCTTTGGATTCCTCCAGAACTGCGGGATTTATATTAGAAGATTTTGTGGTATCAGCCATGGCAATGACTCCAACAGCCGGGCAGGCGCATCATGTGATACGACCGCCTGTGTAATGCTTCAGAGAAACATTACATTTATGGAATATCCCGTACAATAACTCCTGAATAGCAATGATTTCAGAGAAATCTAATAAGTTATTGCCGGACGGGTATATAACTATGCCTCCGCTTCCTTCCTGGTATCCGGAGAGGAATTAAGAAGCTTAAAGCATTCCGTATTCTTCGGAAAGTCATCATAAAACGGGATGACCACCGAATTGGTGAGAACTACGATAAGCCCGCAGCCCGGTTTCACCTTGTTCACATACTGTAAGTCCGTGCTGTCCAGATGCAGGATCTGTCCCAGCACATCCTGATCAAGTTCCGACTGGTTCAAAAGGACCACCAGCCCGCTGTTGTTAATAATGGCGCGGGCCGCGGAAGATTCCAGAAGGTCTTCCGTATTCTGCGTGATTCCTGTCGGGGCGCCCATCCATTTACGTGCCTGTTTCCACAGCTTTTTACAGAACTGCGCGGAAATATCAGTTGACAGCAGGTTATGGAACTCGTCGATAAACATGCGCGTCCATGTATTGGATGCACGGTTTGTGATCATCCGGTTCCACAGCTCTGACATGCAAATGCGCAGGCCCAAATCCAGCATGTTCTGCCCGAGTCCGCGGATATTAAAGTTGATGAACGTATTGCTGCTGTCAATATTCGTCCGGTGGGCAAAGGTATCAAACGACCCCGTGATATAAGCCTCGATACTGATTGCAATCTCCTGCGCCTCGTATTCCTGCTGTTTCAAAAGCATGTCATAGAGGTCCTGAAGCGTCGGGCACGCATTCCGGTCGATCGTAACCTTGTTTCCCATACGGTCCGGCGGCAACGTCTCCAGATGATCCAGATAGGGCTGGTAAATCCGAAGCACACACCGGTCCAGAATGCCTTTGCTCTTTGAATTAAGGATAACTCCGCCGCCCATCATCGTCTCTACCAGCGATGTCACCAGGTCAGACTTTGTAACGATCGGATTTTCATCCTTACTGTATGTATTATCGATGTTCAAATCCAGCGGATTCATATAAATTCCGTTGCCCGGACGCAGATCAATCACCTCGCCGCCGAGCTGTTCCGTGATATAGGCATACTCCCCGTCCGGGTCAATGATGTAAATGTGATCCTTCGGGAAACGCAGCCGGGTCATAAGAATTTCCCGTTTTACAAAGAAGGACTTGCCGGAACCGCTGCGTCCAAGCACAAGCGCATTGTAGTTATCATTTTTGTTCCGGTCGTAAAAGATCGGAAGGTTGTTGATACGGTGCATGCCGTAATAGATGCCGTCCCCGTCAAAGTATTCCGGAACGTCAAACGGAATAAACGCCCCAAGGCTGTGCGCATCGAAAAACCGCTTGAACTCGATCGTGTAGAAGCCCGTTAAGGTGCAGGTCTGAAGCCCGTATCTCTGGGAAGCGAACAGCGGGTCAAACACGCAGGTGTAGCGCCTTGCCTTGCTCTTGATCTGCTGCTGCAGCGTATCCATCTGTTCCTTCGAGTCGGCGAAAAGAGTCAGGATAACCGATGCATTGTACGAGTTCTCATCATGGTTCAGGATGGCATCCTGCATGGAAAGGATGGATTCCTGTTCCGATGCCTGATCAAGCGTCTGGAACCCATCCTTGCTGTCGATCTCCGCGAGGATCTGGGAATATTTGTTGTTGAGCCTGCGGATTGCATCCCCGCTTTCAATGCCGTTCATGTCAATCGCAATCACCAGCTCCGTATCCAGGTTGTACAGGGAAAATAAAAAGTCTGTACTGACGCTGTTTCCGATCTTAGAAAGGTAATAGGATTTCCCTATGCGGTCATTGATCTCGAAGTCTTTCGTGTTAAACCTCAGGTAGGCTGGGGCAATGATATTGTCCACCGTGGCCTTACGTCTTTTCAGGAGGTCTACATCCACCTCATAATCATCATTTTCCCCGTCGTATTTAAGGAACGGGTTATACAGATCACGATTTAAGATCGCCGCGATCATATGCAGCCGCCTCCCGATGCTTAAGACAGATCCGCGGACCTGCCATGCTGCCGTGAACAGGTCATCCAGGTTGTTTGCTACGGTCTGGAACTGGTTGTTCGCGTCCATGGGGTTGTCGAAGATTCCGCTTATGACAAACATTTTGTGCGTGGTCACGGAGTTGTGCGTGGCCAGCTTATCCCGGAAGATTTTGTTTAATTCCTCCGCATAGACCGGGAAATTATCCGTGGGATAGCGGACGTCCTTTGCCAGGTCATCCTGTTCCCGCACATTTGCGATTACCAGCGTGATCTTTAAGTAAGAATCGAAGCTGTTGAGAATCCCGACAAACTGTTCCATGACCTCTTTCTGCTTTGCCTCCGAGATGCCCCGGAATGTCACATTGGGAATTGCATAGCAGATGGAATACTCCTTACCCTTGCGAAGCATCCCGGTATAATAGGCTTCGTCAAACTGCATGATCAGGTCACAGCTGCGCTTTACCGCCTTCGGCGATCCCTTTTTTAATTTCTTTGTATCCGTATCTTTTCGTGAACTGTTTCCGGAAGATCCCATTGCCTTTTTTGCCGCTTTAAGAGCAATATTGTCTAACATGCCCATACTTTTTCTCCTCACTTTCTGGTCTTCCTGCTGGAAGAACACCGCACCGTTTTTACATCATACTTCCCAGACCGGATTAGCTTGTTCATCCGCAGTGTCTTATTCCACGCTTCCGCGGCCTTTTCCATCTGTTTCTTCGATAAAACGTTCGCGGACGCAATCGATTCCGCCGTATATGCCTTCGGCGCAAAATAAGTCTGAAGAGCGCGGGTGGTGACTGTCCATGCGTTCATGCCGCCCTTTTGGAAAAAACCGAGGAACAGGATAAAACCGCAAATCGGAGCGACAATGATTTTCGGAAGGTGGAGACCGAAAAATAAAGCAACAAATACCCCGGCGGCAGCAAACGCCGCAACACCTTTCTTCAGGGAAAGCCCTTTGAATATTTTTGCCTCGGTCGCATCAATATCCTTTGGAATTCTTACTACCATACATACCTCCTATCCAGGGTGATAAGGAATCCTTGGCGATATCCCGAAGGGATACCGCATTCCTTACCACTGTCTGAGTGATAAGGAATCCTTGGCGATATCCCGAAGGGATACCGCATTCCTTACCACATTACACGCCCATAACATCATTCGCGAGCTGCCCGGACTTTATGCAGATTCCCGCAAGGGCAAACCCGCCGGAAAGCAGAGCCACAAAGAACGCCCCGCCTCCGCTTCCGCCTGCGCCGCCTCCCGTTCCGACACCGCCCATGGACATAAACACAACCGCCCCGTATGCCTGGAACGCAATGGCTATGATTACGGTCTGCATAAGACAGGCACACCACTTTTTAATGAAGCGTCCGCCCGGACCCCTCCACCCGTCTTCTGCAATAAACCCGACCGCAAGCGGCATCAGCGCCGTCCGGATCGCGATTTCTATTTTTATGGTGATGATCGTGATGGAACAAATGCACTTGACGACGAACATTACAATCGTGCCGACAAGTTTAAAAATGATTGCGTCAAAGATCATGATAATCAGTTTTCTGGAATGGTCAGTCCCGAATACCGCGGTTTCCAGCTCTGATTTGACCTCTTCGTCGGTCTTTTTCTTGTTGCCGTCGCCTTCTGTTCCTCCGCTTTCGTTCGAAAGAGAAATAATGCTCGTATTCTGCGTCAGGTTTAAAACCCCGTCCGTAATGGAGGTGCATGCAGGAATGATCTGGTCAAGACATAAGATCACAATCGCATAAACACCGAGCATGGCGATTTCCTTGAACAGCGAATCCGGATCGCCTCTGTCCTTTAACGCGCTCTCCAGAAGATGGATATAAAACATGCAGAGCAGCAGTATGGATCCGACCCCTACCATAGTATTGAAAAATGGACTGCCGGCCACTTTTGTTGCCATGCTGCTGACGCTTTTGATATCACTTTCCAGCCAGCTCAGCTCCGTGACGCTTTCATACAATTCCAGCAGGGCTTCGAGTATTGCTTTCTCTAATGCGTCTGTCATATCGTTACTCCTTTTTAAATCTTTCATGGCAGAAGCCGTGGAGTTCCCGGCTTATCCATGAATGTCCAGCCATTACTCAACAGCCATAAGAGAGCACCCACAGGGAGTTTCTTATGGCTGTTGCATCTAATGTAACAGTTCCTCCGGAAGCATTACAACCGCTGCGGCTGTTTATTTTCCGAATCCAAAAAATGCCGCAACACCGGCAATGCTGCCAAGAAGAGCCCCGATAATGATGTTCTTTACGGCGCCGGTAATTGCTTCCGGATTCTGCTCCCCGGATTTAACCGCAGTTGCAATGCTGACGATACCTATTACGATGAAAATAATGCCGATGCCTCCCATTGCAGCCTCCAGTAAACCAGCCAGCGATTTAAACCCGTTGGAAATGTCTTCCCCCACTCCGGACGTGTCCTCATTGGTCCATCCCTTGCCAGCTACAATCGGTAATGACTGCAGGGCAGACTGAATAAACATATTCACTTTTAACAAAATTGGAAACATTGTTTAGATCCTTTATTCCCCGTCCCCGCGCTTTGTCGGAACCGGGTCTGCACTGCCGTGTCTCATGGACAGGAATGCATTTGAAATGTCTTCCGCATCGGAAAGAATCTCCTCTGCGTCCGATACTGCCGCTGTTTCATGCAAAGCTTCCGAAGGGAGCATTGCTGGTAACGGTTCCTCTGAAACCGTTACATTTTCCCAGCGGGGGTGTTCGTTCTTGTAGATATAGCGGTATACGTATTTGTGTGTATCAACGTCGTAATCCGCAACCTCAAGGATTTCCTGGACCTGGTACTGTTCCATGTACACAATCGTGTCCATGTTCTTCAGCATCTTTCTGGCATCGTCAAAGGAATAGTCACTTCCGTACTTTACCAGATCCGCCAGTTTATCCATTGTTTCATGGGCATTCACCGAATGCACGGTAAAAGCGCTGTAACCTCCGGCATTTAAGAGCGTCATCACATAACGCATTTCTCCGCCCTTGACCTCGCCGATGATAAATTCATTGCAGCCTTCCACCAAAGCCATCTTGCCCAGATCCTCCAGCGTGATCGGTTTTTCACCGCGCTTGAATCCGTGCGTGACATGCTTGAACAAAAAACCGCTCTGGTCGGTAAACAACTCATCGTTCTCCTGTATCACCAGGGTTTCCCTGGTTTTGGGAATGAACTCGATAAAAGCGTTCAACAGTGTGGTCTTCCCGCTTCCGGGCGGTCCTGCAAAAACGATTCCCTTGCTCGTCTTGGCCTTGTCGATCAGGTAATCCCTTACAACCGGCGTCAGCATTTCTGCTTTGACCAGATCCGCATAATCCGGTTTGTTTCTGGGTATCTTCCTTACATGCATGGACGGAAGCCCGTTTGTGTTTACGCTTGGCGAATTGACCAGGAAACGCAGGATATAGTTCCTGTCATGCTGATCTGTAAAGGTAATCATCGGCTCATCAAACGATAAGTTGTTGCGAATTGCAAGTCCTTCGATAAACCGGTACAGGTCCAGGTCGCTGATGAACACCGCACTTGAGCGGTAGGCTTTGCCTTTTACCCTCACCCGGATATCATTGGCGCGGCACACCTTGATGTCGGATGTATCCGGGTGGTCAATTAAAGGCTGGAGTACATAGTACTGAAAAATTGCGGTGTACAGACGCTGATACATGATGCTGTAATCATTCTCGTTTGCCATCTCCGGATAATTCCGCCGGAAGAATGTCTTCAGCCATAGAATAAACTCCTCTTCTTTGGTCTGGCCTCTTTGAATGTCCATATACATGTGGTGTTCCGTCGTCATGACATAGGTCAGCGTCTCAGCAAAAATGCTGTCAAACTGCTCCGTTGAACAGTGCGTTCTTTTTTTGTTTCCGCCGGCATTCCAGACCAGTGACTCATCATCTTCCTTCGTCCGCTTCACACCCGGGATATACTCCGTCAGCCCATTCAGCAGATACTCTTTGGCCCCGGACGGATGACCGCGGATATTCGGTGCCGTGAAAACAGTATTTTCCTTTTCCATAAAAAGGGGTCCTTTTAACGGGATATAAATCCCCCGGCTGCCCTACTTTTTTCGGGTCTTACGCCTTCTTTTCCTGCTATATCTGCTGTCACAAGGAGTACCCACATAGTAAGGAATACCTTATGACAAGCGACCGTTCCCAGAACTTTTCTTTTGCATCCGTAACAGCAGTAAGGGAACCTCCACAGGAGATATCCTTGCGGGAGGCGTCCTCTGCCTTAATCATTGCCGCATTGCGAGGAAGAATTGTCCTGCTGCATGTCGGTACATGGCAGTAAAGAATTGCACTTCTGCCTGCAGACCTCGACAATTCCCGGCTCATAGACTACTTCTATGATATCGTTAGGCTGGCAGTTTAACAAAAGGCAGATCGTATTAACCGTATCCGTATTTATGTGCTTGTTATTACGCAGAGACGTCAGCACTGATTCCGACAGCAGTCTTTCTTTTCTTATACGTTTGGGACTGTATCCAATATCGCTCAATTTTTTTAAAACATCTTTATATACGATCATTTTCACAATCTCCTTTTGTTCTTAACGATCAATATAACACTATTTTTCGTGCTTGTCAACATAAAATATTATTTTTCAGACATATCAATTCCGGGCAAAATTGTTGATTTTTCTGATATATCAGGCATTTTTTCAGACACCCCGTCTCCAAACATCGTTTTATATTATAATATACCGAGGGCACTTTTTTGTTATAGACTGTACTATATTGGCTTTTTAAATGAATTATGTTCAAAATCTTGCTTCCCTTTTTTAATCGCTGCTAATTAATCTGATGGCACATCTCATGATTTTCTCTGTCAACTTCCGCAACACTTAAACCTATGATTATCTTATTCGCTGTCAGCCTCACCTCCAGCTTCTAAAAAATCATCCAGCTTTGCTGTAATGGTATTTCCTTCCCTGAAGACAGACAATATTCTGTGGCCGTCTGCAGTTTTTAGTTCAATCGGAATAGGTTCATCCGTGTAAAAAATATCTGTAAAGTCTTCCATGCACCGGACAACAACGAATACATTGCCCTTAACGTCCATAGGAAATACGTCAACGCTTCCCACGGAAGTAATTTCCTTATGATTGATATAGCCGTCATAGGTGAAACGGATATGCCCATTTTCATCCGTTTTTTTTGCATTGTGATGATAGCTTTTTTTAATATCAAAAATATCATTCCTGCGCAGGCTGGTACCGGTCAGCTGGATATCCGAACTCCATGCACCATCCTTAAAGCTGCCCCGGATCAGGAATTGGAATTCCGCAATCTGGCAGAGTATACTGTTTTTCATGTCATTGGTCAATGGTGAGGTTACGGAATAATTCTGATTTTTGAAGTATGCATACATTAAAATGTTGCAGGACGGCTCATTCTCCCTTATCTCAAACGGGGCAACCATAAAGTAAATCTCATATTTTTTCGGATCATCCTCCTCACAGATTTCCCCGATAAACATGGAATATACGCAGTTGTCCAGTGAAATCCGCATATTCGGCGTATAATCAAGCGGAAGCGGAGGCATATATCCATCCGACCGTATTTCCGTTTCCTCCTCCGGTTCCTCCGTTTCTGTCGAACGGCGGATAGCCTCCGTTCTCACACTGTTCCGATCGAAATCGGCGAACATGTCTTCCTGCTGTATATCTTCGGAAGAAAAATGACTGTTATCCGGGGAAACATCTTCACCATCGGAAGAAACATCCGTGGAAGGAGTATCCCTGCTATCAGAAGAAACGTCCCTTGGGGATTCCCCGCTGGGAGTCTCTTCCATATATGCCGCGGCTTTTTGTCGGAAGTGCTCTTTAAGTTCCCTGATTTTTCTTTCTTTTTCGTCGTCATGAGCAAAGGATTGCGTATCCGCATCTTTGTCGTCTTCGTCTTCCGCGGATTCTTCACCAAAAAGAAAATCTAAAAGCGCTATTTTCTCTTCTTTCTCATATTTTTTTGCCGTCGTCACCGTTTCGTGTATGGTCGGGAACCCGTCCGTTTCCCGCATCTCCTTTTTTTCCATTTTTCACCTTTCCTTTTCTTCTTTTCACCGCCAGAGCACAATTACCGGTCCGGCGATTCTCAAGATGTCTTTCACATAAAAGATACAAGTTACGGATCATATTAATTTCCAGAGCCGCCGTTTTGAAGATCTTCCAGAATACTTAAGGCCACTTTGTTAAGCCCCTGTTCCTTCTTTAACAATGCAAATACTTCCTCTTTCGACCGCAGCTCCTGCCGCGCAGCATTGGTGTACACGATGTCAAACGTATCCGCAACGGCAGTAATCTGCACCTTAATATCAAGACCCATCCGTCCGAGCGGATATCCGCTTCCATCCAGACGCTCATGATGGTATAAAATAATGTTCATTACGTCCTCGGAAAACCCGTAAGTCTGCAATGCACGCCATCCGATACTCGAATGTGTCTGCGCCGCCTGAAATTCCCCCGGTATATTCATGCTGCTCGGTTCCTTGATGAATTTCCCGGTTATCTCGCATTTCCCGATATCATGCAGATATCCGCCGATCCCAATCTGGATCAGATCATGCAGGTTCATTCCATACGCATTTCCCAAAATTACCCCGAGCTGCGCAACATGTTCACAGTGTCTGTATAAATCCGTCGAATACATCCCCTGAATGTCAATTCCGTGGTCTTGAATTTCTGTCCTTGCATAATCAAGGCATTTTGTAACCACCTGTTCCGCTTCTGCTCTGTTCATTTCAAACATGTCTGTTCCTCCTTTATCTGCGCCTTTTATTAACGGCTCTCCTCTTTATCCATGGATAAATCCTTTGCGTTCTGCAGCCACAAAAAAAGAGCCTCTTGGAATCTACGTGTTTACATAAACTCTAAGAAACTCTATCTCATATACTGTCTCCGCGGAGGCATAAGATCATACCTCCCATGTCAAAAGGTGCTTCGCCTTTTCACATATTTATTTTACCACTTTTTGCAATATAGCGCAACTATTTCTTTTATGAAGCGTTATCTATTTCTTGCGAACTTCTGTCGCAATCCTTTGCTCTTATTTGTATTCCAAGTTCCCCCGCTCTATCCGTAAAACTTTTGTACTGCCGGTCGGTCAGGAAGTCTTCGCGCGTAAATTCCCGGTAGAAATGGAAATCCACCTTTTCCATCGCAATCTCAGCCGCTCTTTTCATCATCATACGATCGTCATAGAGATAACTTGCATCCTTAGCCTGCATATACGCAATGTCAAAGGAATTGTTGTGGTCATACAAAGGATGACAGCCCAGTATCTCCATTGTGTCGCAGTTATAGAAGAATCCCCAGTTTAATCCATGCCGGTCACTGTTGCTGATTAGATAGTTCACAATCCACATCTTATAGATGTTCTCCGCGTCAATCTTCAACGCCTCTTGCCTGCTGTCCTTTCCATGCCTTTGCGTATGCTCCCTGTCCGGTCAGCTCCGGTGTCCGAACAGCCTCCTCCCCTTTGTTTGTGAGCGTATGGCTGGTTCCATGCAAGGAAACCTGTGCAACCGCTTCCTTTCGCAGATCAACCTCATCCCACATTGTCTGTTCCCCTGACATCCGAATCCAGTAATTATCCTGCAGGGATAATGCGCGACAGACAATCGCTATTTTCGCTTTGTTTTTTTCTCCTTGTGCCTGTTCAAACCCAAACAATGCATATACTTTTTTGCATTTTCTCTTGTGATTGGCAATACCCGGTTTGACAGAAAGCCAACAATTGCCTCATAATTTGAGTTCATCGCAATCGTGCGCTGTGTATCATCATACCTTGTGTGGATTTCTGAAAAATCAGGAACCCTCCGTATCTTGTTCATTAAGGCAAAAGGCATTTCTCCTAATACAAAATTTTCTTGCAATAACCTGCAGGCGTCTGGTTTCCGAAGCGTTCTTCTACTCCCATCTGGCACTTTGAAACCGCCCGTCTCTCCCACTAATCTGTAAAGGAATTGCTCCGATTGTCCCCCTCATAAATAGGGTTTTTATTCAAATTTTTCACGTTTGCAATATCTCGCACTCCTTAACATTCCATATCCCCCTCATCTGGTATTTCGTCGACCTTTGGGCCTACCGGTGTATAATCCTGCGTAACTTTACGCGGAGTATCATACACCGGCAGCTGCTCCTTCATCCGGAACCTATTGACACAATCCAAAACATCATATGTGATTTTGGCACACTCTAAGCATTGTTCCTCTGTGACATCCCAATAATTATCGCCGGGATACCTTGTATCAAAATAGAAATCTGTCAGATAGCTGAGATCTTTATCATTTAAGACAAATGAGTCCTGAATTTTGTGTATGCGATAGTAAATGCTCTTTAGGCTATGTGTTTTTAACAAGGATTCAATTCCGGTATCAACCAGCTCCAACACAGACTTTAACGCCTTTTCCGATGCCTGCATGAATTGCGCGGATACCTGATTATAGTATCCAAGGGGAAAAGAATCCTCGGCATAATGCAAATCATCAATTGCTATTTCATAATAACTATTTCTCATATTTTCCTCCTCCCATCAGAAATACAGCATCCCTGCGCAGATTCCGTGCAAACAAACCAGGATCATTCCGGAAAAACTCATCCGAAACAAAAACAACATCTGCGCCTAATTCCGCCGCATCAGAGCAAATGCTCCCTCTTTGGGCTCGTTCCGGTTTTTCTCCTATAACGAAAAAGTCGATGTCGCTCGTCCCCGTGCTTTCCTTACGTGCCCAGCTTCCAAAGATTCCAATTGCCTCGTAACGGAAACCTGCAGATAGAAGCAGCTTTAGTACCTTCTGTTCACGCTCTTTAAAAACCTCAAATAAATGCTGGTTCATCTTTACTCCCCCGAGATATTAAGTAACATATGTGTTAATAATATATTTGCATGTCAATTTATCCCTTTAATTATTTACTATTGCGTGCAGAGATTTTTCAAAATCCATCTGTACAATAGAAATTCGATTTTTATGAGAATTTCCACGGCAATGCAAAAAAGCTCTGCAATTCTTTACAGCTCATCCTTTCTTGGGAATTCCAGATCCATCTCCAATGCAAACAATCCGAAAGGGAAAGTATCCCACCCCAAGCCGAATCAGGAACAGGTTTGCTGCAAGCGTTGCCGTACTTTTTGTTTCCAACTGGAAAATGAACTTCTTCCGTTAATTAGAATACTCGATTTCCGGTTCGTTGTCCATCTGATTCCGCAAGATCTTTTCGCACTCTCCTGTTGTTTCCGGCTCATCCGTTTTCCATACCGAAAAATTTTCATCTCTGCATATTCTGTCAATAATATAACTGTCTATTTTATCCACAATGTACCGAGTATTTTCAACTAATTGCCTTGTTTCCTCTTTAGCGGCAATATAAAAATCATCATAATCAGATGCATTCCGAATTTGTTCAGCGCTCGCAATTTTCTGATAATCTTCAGGCGAAAAAGTACCATCCCCATTATAGATAAAACAATAATTAAACTGTTTCAAGCCTCCATTATGCGTTGATACCTCAATCTGCTCCAATGCCAAAAGTGCTTTGATACTTTTCTCCATTGCATAAAAGGCTCTGTTATTCGCAGATTTATAAGAATTCCGTTCCAATAATCCGACCGCTTCTTCCAACAGTTCTTTCGCTCTATCTAACCTTACTTTTGCAAGTAAATCATAATATTTTTATCCATATAATATCTCCCCCTCTGACTCTATATTTTTAAAATAAGGATACCAAGATTTCTTTTGTGTAAACTCGTCATATGGCAGACAAACAAAATTCACCACAGCAAAGTATTTCATTGCCAACTGCGTTGAAATCCCTGCAAGCTTTTCACTGTATCTTTTCGCTTCAAGTCTGTTGCAAGCCGTAATAAGTGCTATATCAATATCCGAATCCTGTGTATAATCTCCACGCGCACAGGAACCATACAGAACTATTTTTATCAGATCTGTCCCCATCGCTGTTTTCGCCATTTCTGCAGTTTCTTTTTTTATTTTTTCAATAATAACCTCATTTAAAACAATTTCATTCATTCGCCCGCACTCCCAATACCACAACATTGACACTCCCCACAGCTAAAGCAGAGGCTTTACAACACTAAAAATAAATCGTAAACTTGTCTTGTAAGTTCAAAACCTGTTTCTCTATCAATTATATCCACTATAATTGATAAACTCAATTCTTTTTTATATTTCTGCCCCAATCAAACAAAAAATGCACCGAAGGACATTCGAAAACAGCATAATCCAGCTTATGGGCACTGTGTAAGACGCAGTCATGTCATAAGGCATGAACCATCGCAGTAGTGGTTGAGGCAAAAATCCCCAAGCTTCAAGTTTATCAGCATCTTTGTTTTCCTTCTTTAAGGCAGCGATTGATCCGATCACCCCTCATAGCTGGACACATGCTCGTCAATATTCTGTTCAATTCCATGGACAATCTCCTCTGCAGGAATATCCATATCTTCCTTATATCCGTAGGAGTTAGCCATATACCGAAAACAATATCGGTGAATGACTTATGTAACAGCCCCTCATAAATCTTTACTGCTTTATCCCAAACTCCGAATTCTTTACCATCAACTGTTACGATCATACCGTTCCTCTTTTCCATATTAAATATACCCTATTGGGATATAGTCGTCAAATCCCTCCTTTCCATTGTGAACTGACCATCCCCTAAAGGCAATGGGATGTTTCATGCACCGTTTATCTTACAGATAACGCAATACCCCTGTTGGTTCATCCATATAGGTGTCCTGGTCCCTTAGATATAGAGGAATAAGCGCTTTTTTTAACCAAAAAAATCTTCTTTTCACTGTATAACAGATATCTCTGCTTGTCTGCCGCGCTGCTTTCCCTGTCTGCCGGACCATCACTTTCTTTACGCTATACTTTGAAATTCATCATATTTTGATAGCTCCATCAAAAGAAACTTAATACACTTTTCTTCCGCCTGCGGCTTCGACGAATCCACATAAAACAGTTTGCATATTTCCTTCAGATAACCGGGATTGCTGCTCCTGCACCGGTCAAGCGTTTGCAGCAGCATAAGCATTTTCTCCCAGCGTTCAGCCAGCTTTAAAAAAAAGAGTTCTTCCTCGTAAAACTCAGATAAAAGATCCTGTTTTTCTTCCGGTACGGATTTTGCCGTATCAAAAAAATAAAAGAATGGATGCTTAAGATTTGACGCGAATATCATCGTTTTCCCTGTTGCACCGCCCTCGCGGGCAAGCAGACGTACACAGAAATCTTTTGCATCCAAAAAAACTTGAATTCGGACATTTCCGGTTTCGTTTTTATATGTAAACTGCCCTTGATCCGCTTTTATTAATCGATACATTGTTCTCCTTAATGGATACTCCATTTTATTTTTATTGCCCAAAATAGTCTTCGTCGCTTGATACAGCAGTTCATTTTTGAATCTTCCATGCTGTTCATATCCGGGCTGACAAGTGCAATCAGATATAACCAGCGCCTGCCAGGCGTTCCAAATCATTATCCGACTTCGGCAACGTAAACTCCGGGTGTTCATTCCAGAACGCGCTCCGCTGTTTTTTGCAGTTTTGAATTGCCTCCCGCATGATGAGTTCCATCGACGCGCCCGGTCTTCCAGACGCGTATCCATAGCATGCCTGATATTTGTCGTTTACAGAGAACTCTTTTATAGAAAACAGAAAACTGTCCCCCACCTTTTTTAAGTCGTTGGCATTCAGCCTGCAGTCGGGCAGCAGCGCACAGTAAGCATCTGTGTCCTCATATTTATAAAATTGACCCTGCCAGATGCGCTTTCCGCACCTTTCAATTATTTTTTTGCATTCCAGCACGGATTCCGCATCCCCTTTTGCCAGAAAATATTCCATATTCGCCGGTTCCACATAAAAAAAGACATATTTGTCGTTCCTGATCCGGGCGCAGGCCTCCTGTAAGGAATGCGCTTCATCTGCGACAGGGCAGGCCTCATCCGCGGCAGGGACGGATGTAGCGGCGGGTCCGCTGCCCGGAAGTATCGGCTGTTCCTTCGGCAGGGCCAGATGACATTCTTCCGCCACAGGCAATGCCGCCCTTTTTTCTTTGCGGGCTTTTTTGGCCGGCTCCTGTTTTATCTTTGGTTCTTTTGGCGGCTTGGGGGGCTTGGTCGCCGTAATTTTTTCCACAAGCTTACCCTGCAGCCGGAACAGGACGGAATTTTTTTGTTTTTCCTCCTTTAATTTTGCCAGGCGCTCCTGTTCCCTCCGCTCTTCCTCTTCCTCTATGGCAATCTGCTCCAAAAGTTTGTGCCGTTCGCATTCGTTCCTAAGCGAAATGTACTGACGCTTTTCTTTTTCAATATTTTCTGGGTTTACAAAACGTTTTTTTACCGCCGATTCCGGTATTTCCGTTGTTTCCGGTTCTTTCTGCACCATGCGCTCTTCCTTTTCTTCCATGACTCCTCCCGAATAAGAATTTACACTTTAGGCTAAATTGCTCCGCATCTTTGCCTGTTTAGCACCTGTTTTCCCTCAAATGCTTTTAATTTGAAGTTTTAAAACCCCCGTCGCCGAATACGTTTTTGGCTCCATTCATCCCTTCGTTCGTCATTTTATCCAGCCCGGCCCTGGCTTTTTCATCCGTCCATTCCGGATCGCCGCTGTTAAGTTGTTTTTCAAACAGATCCCCCGTTAGCTTCATGCTGTGGATCGCCGGGAGGATGCTGCTGCACGCCTTTGCTTTCACCGGCGGGTCGAAGTCAATCGGATTGATATGCCCGATTTCGCTGCTGTACGGCTTGCGGTCAAATACCATATAGGATTCCCCAAGTCCGCAGTCATCACCATAATCCTGCGTAAACCGATAGTTTTTATGCGCCGTATAATCAAATTTATAATCGAAGATCGGCTGCTCACCGTATACCATGACAAGACACTTTTCGTATGGAATACGTGCAATTTCTTCCGGTTTCATAAGATCGCGTTCTTCTACGTTGTAGCTATGGCTGCCCGCGCTCTTCTCATTGATGCTGCCATTGGCTCCGATGACCGTGGATTTTCCGAGTTTTTTGCTGATATACTCATTATTTGTGTTTTCGTCACCGCCAAGGAATATCGTCTCCGGACAGTTTGCATCAACCACCTCATAATCGTCGGGATACATGCCCTTAAGCTGTGTAATGGTCTGGCAGATGACACTCACAGAAATCCCATATTTGCGGATGGTAGCCTGCTTTTCCTTAAACTCCGGAATCTCCCCGATATTCGGGAATTCATCCAAAAGAAACCTCACATGGCATGGAAGCGCCTGCCCGTTTCCTTTTACGATCTTTGCATGCTTTAGTTCCTCCTGATAGGCCTTCGCCAAATCCAGCGTCGGCCTGCGGCTGATCAGCTCCCCATCCGCCGTTTTGATCTCATAGTAAGAGTCATCCAGCGTTACTGCTTTTTGCGTCTTCTTATCTTTTCCCTGAAGGAAGCCGTTTACCTCCACTTTTTCGATCACTGTATTTTTGATCCGCTCCAGATAAGCTTTGTCCATCCCTTCCGACACTTTTTTAACGTCAAAATACTTCACCAGATCATTATTTTTCAGTTTTACAGAACTGGTTCCCGCCGAATGTTCGCCCTTATAATACAAACGGTCAAACAGCTGAGTGTAAAGGAATGCCGCAAGAAAGTTATATGTCCGGTCATTCGTCGGGATGATTACAAAAAGTGCATCCTTCTGATCGCCGAACGTATCCAGATTGATGGTATCCTGCGGTTTAAAGCCTGTTGATTCATCGCATGGTCCGGTTGTCAAATCTTTTACGCGGTCGATATTAAACGCATCCAGACGGACGGCGGTTGTCATAAGTATTGTGGTAGACGTCTTTTCGGGAGCAAGCTTGAAGTTCTCCCACTCACGCAGGCAGTACGGTTTATCCTTCCCGTTTTCCATCCCGTTTTCATCCAGACATTCCCGTTTCCTTACATTCTCAAAAAACACGTTCAGTATGGACCTGCGGCTGGTCGGCTGGTCGGGGTTCTGGCGTCTTAGCATTCCACCCGCCAGAGGTCCTTTTTCGTTATTCTCCTGTTTTGCCTCCTGGCTAGCCATACGGGTAAGCTCAGTAAGGTTTGCAAAGCAGGGGATATATGTCTTGCCCTCCATGATTTCGGGATCCATGCCGTAATTTACAAGCAAAGATACAATCGCGCACAAAAATGCATTCATGGAATCGTCCCAGAACGGATCTTTGCTGCTCTTCTCACTTCCGGGAGCCGCCGTATTTTTGATGAATGCATTGACCAGTTTTTTGACATCCGCCTCCGTATAACAGTATTTTATCGGGTTGTAAGAGGAACAGTCTCCCATATTGTTGATATCAAAAATACGGACGTTATATCCGAACCGGCGGAGCGTTTCCCCGCACTGCTGCAGGATTCCTCCGGACGGATCGGTGATTACAAAGCTGGAATTCATCTGCAAAAGATTCGGCTTTAGGAAATACCGGCTCTTGCCTGACCCGGTCGTGCCGAGAATCAGCTGATTAACTGCCTTGGGATTAATATGGGGATCCAGTGACATCTGGAAATTCTTGCTGAGGATGCAGTTGCTGTGCGGAGTGAGGAAATCTTTTTTTGTCCCCATTAATCTCCCTAAAACCGGGAAGGTACTCTTTGGTATTTCAATTCCCTCTCCATAAGCATCCGACAGTTCTTCCGGAACCGCCCACTCAGAAGAGCCCTTTAAAGTATTGATATCATGATGAATTCTTCCTTTTGAAAGCGCCCACGACCACAATGCAAAAAATCCGAATATGACAAGCCCAAATACAAAGAGGGTGCAAAATCCTTTCATTGCAATACCGCCGCGGAATCCATAAAGTGGATCCCCCGCTGCCTTCTGCAGACCCGGCATGATGCCAAAAAGAGGCAACTTGATGCCATTGTCAAACGCGTAAGCTGCCGCCGTCACCGATATGTAAAACCATACGGGAATCCCGATTATGGCACAGATGATAAACGGGACTGCCGCCTTTTTTGATTTCTCATTATACGTCGTCTGGCGGATATAGCCCTTTGGTTTTTTCATTGAATCCTTAAGTAGGGAAAATACGCCTTTCCTAGCCATTTATGATCTCTCCTCCCCGCTTTCGTTTGTGGGACCTTCCTCATCTCTTCCGATATCGCCGTGTCCGTGTCCCGCATCGTCCCTTTGCTCCATTCGTTCACGGATCTCCCTGGCTCCCATTTCATACCGGTCAAATGCCAGATGCGTTACTTTAATTTTGTCCGTCTTCACGCCGTTTTTATCCAAAAACTGTCTTACGCGGTTTAACAGTATTTCGGGATCTACATCCGGGTTTTTTTGTTTTTCCACCCTTAATATGTCGTGACATTTCTCCTGCAGGTCGCTGATCTTCGCTTTGCTGGCCTCCTCCTCCTCGATGATTTTGTCCAGATTTTTAACCAAATTATCCTGCCTTCTTTCCGCATCGGGATCATTCTTGATAAGCTGCTTATCATTAGTCATATACGTCCGGAATTTTTTTAGGAAGTCTGCGCTGAAATCCGGCCGGATTCCCTCTAACTCGGGGTATTTTATATGCATATCTTTCATAGCATTTTCGATAAGTGTGGTTTCTTGTCCATGCAAAGATTCGATTTCTGCAGTAAGAATCACCTCTGTGTAAAGACGCTTCTGCTTATCCACGTACTCACTGCGGATATAATCCTGGCTGCGGCTCATGAATTTGCTGAATTCTCCGACCGTGGAAACTTTTACGTTAGGGATGTAACTCATGTGCCGCTCTATCATCTTTAAAACGGCATCGTTATTTCCATCCTCTATTTTGACGTCTTTGCTGCACCACTGCTGCTCTTCTTTATTGTAAGTAAAGTAAGAACAATGCCCATCCTTGAACATAATATAGTCCGACATCTTGTCCGCACCGTCATGGATCACGAACGGGGCTTTACTCTTCCCTTCCTTTCCGTATAACATATCCATACAGTTTTTTGTCTGTATCTGGTCGTTTCTTACAGCAAATCTCCGCGCAAACGACTGCCCGTCAGTCAGGGATATGGCAGTGTCGATATACGCATCAACGGCATCTTTGTAATCGGATTCATCAATCAGATCTTCTTCGCGGACGGTAACCGTTACTGTGGTCCTGTCTTTGTCTTTTTCCACCGTTTCCGTGGTGATAATTCCCTTTCCTTCCGCAAATGTTTTGCTCTTGAAAATGTCCGCATCAATTTCATTGTCAAAGGTAAAACTCACAACTCCATTTACCTTATCTTCATTGGCAAGCTTACACCAGGTTTCATTGTCTAGCTGTTTGTAATATTCCGGATGATGCATAAAAACCCGTTCAAACAGCGGGCTGTATTTGTTTTGCCCGCTGTCTTCCGGCAGTATGATGACCGTATTTCCGGCGGAATCGCTGGTCGCCATAAACGGTATTTCATTCTGGATGAGCGTTTCCTTGATCTCCTGCGCATACATTTGGGGAATGATGCGGTATTTCAAAATTCCGGTTGCTCTGTAATACCTCAAAAGCTCCTCGGAAAGCCGGTACACGGCGTCTTTCGTCCCCATAAGCTCTAAAAACTCCTGGATCTTTTTTAAAAAGCCTTCCATAACCCGCATATCGCTCTGCAACTGCGCTTCCATTAATGGCATATAGCACCTCCCTGTTTTTCATTGAGATGCGGCGGCATTTCACCATTGATGCAGATTGCTCCCCGCTTTAAAATCTGCAGCATCTCATCTTCCGTTATTGCCGGAATTCGCATAAACTCCAGGCCAAGCTTTTTATTTGTGCGCTTATTCTGGTAATAATAATTAATTACGTGAAGCCCAAGTCCCAGGTTTTCTCCCAGCTTTTTCAATGTCTTGGCAGAATCTACAACTGTTTTGTGTTCGTCCGCAGTTACCGCGGCATACCAATATTTTTTCATCGCTGCTCCTTGTATGCATACTTAATGACGCGTCGTCGTTGACTCGTTGTTCCGTATTTCATCCAGAATTGACTGGATTTCTTCAATGGAATCGTCCTCTACCTCCCGGACTTCCAGATCTTCCGCTATGTGGATGATGCTTGTCTGTATTTCCGGGGAATGATATGCTATTACGTAAAATGGGGTTTTTACCGCAGTATCCGAGGATCGCTTATAACAGTAAGAGAACTCTTCCCCGTTTTTTGTGCTCTCCAGTTTTAACGCTCCGCCGTCCACATGGTAGACAAGACACGGTGCTGCCTTAGCCGGCGATGTGACCTCATAAAATACTGTATCAGCAGGCACGCTCACATTGTCTTCGGGAATGATCAGGTAATACGTGCACTTCAGAGCGTCAATCGCAGACGGCTGGTCCTGGCTCTGCGTGTCACCATCCTCTCCCATGCCTCCCTCATCTTCTTTTGGTTCTTCAAGTACAAAGCCTAGCGCTCCCGGAACAATCGTAGAATAGAAATTTAACTCCGCTATGGAACTGTATACGGAATAACTGCTGCGGACCTTTTCATTCAGCGCGTTATATACTGTTCCGTCCTCATCCGCATATCCTCCATTCGCCAGAATATATTCCTCATCCAGCCGCAGCGTTCTTTCATTAAACTGGTCCTCTTCGTTGTTGTAGAGATTAAAAGACATTTTTTCCCTCAATAAACGGAACATCTGTCCCGAAGACAACATGTAGTATCCGTCCGTCAGATACTCCGGAATCGGAATTAAATAGGTATTGTCATACGGCACTTCGTATTCTGCCTCCGCATACAATTCCATCTCCTTTAGGAAGTGGTAGCCCGCAGTCGAAAGGAATTCATAGTTTTCGCTCCCAAGCGTGCCGTTAATGAGGTATTTCTCATCTTTATTCAGACCGTAAATAATACCGTTTTCTATATATGCGGTTGAGAAATCAGTCCCGTTAATCTGCATAATGCGCATATCAGCATAAGACTCCGGGTTTTCCAAAGCAAAACATCCGGTATTTAAGATTTCCTCTTTCGTGTCCGAGGGAAGAATATTGCATGTATATTGATCCTTTTCATTTTCCACGCTGATGTGCACATACGGGTATCCGGCAACCGTCCGGCTGAATCCGATAAACGGAAGGGAATAGCCAATATCCTTATACTTTGCAAACGTGTAAAAATTGAGAATATTGTTGTTGGAATAAAAAATCAGCTGGTCTCCATTACTTAAATAAAGCGTCGGTATATTAAGATCTCTGGATGAGGACAGCGCTATGGTATGTTCCTGCACCTGCAGGGATTCCGCACTCCCGCGATAGCTGGCGTCCTTTGAATTTACCCAGCTCGGATGAGAACAGAAATAGTACTTGGAATCGTGGAAAATGTAGTATCCGTCAGACGGAGGAAAATCATAGGGGATGCAATCCATCTCCCCGGTTACATCCGAGTAATCCGGCAGGACCACTTCCTTGATCAGGTTCATGTCCTTTAGTATCTCCGCAGCTCTCTCCGGCAGAGTGCAGCCGGAAAGAAGTATACAGAAGGTGAAAAAACAGCAGAACCATCGTGCTCTTCTTTTCATATCAAATAAACTCCTTTACCTTAATTCCTCGTTAAACAGACCGTCCACTTCCGCCCCTTGGTTTTCTGGCGGGCGTTCTATTTCATATGGCTTGTCGCCAATGATAAGCAAAAGCTTTACGTAAGGCTGTTCCACTGTTCCGTCCCTGCCCGGTATCGGTGCAATCCCGATTTCATTCAGCTCTGCCGCCAGCGTCGCATGCGGGGTTTCCTCATCAATCCGAATTGCAATTTCCCTAGGGATGTGTCCGATGTTCATCCTGCAGAACTTTGGATCCCCCGGAATGGTGACCAGCACCTGAATTGCCGGTTCACCCGTATGGGATAGATACTTTCCCAGTTCTATTACAAGCTCCCGGTTGATATCCGTGGATCCGTCATCGCGGAAAACCTCCGCCCCCTCGGCCTTTGTATATTCCCTTGCCCACCGGAGCAGATAAGTCAGTTTCTGCGAACGGTTCTCAAAACTGACTCCACACACCAGAACCTCCTCTCTCGTGGCCTCCGGAAGTTCCTTCCCGTAATGGTCATAAATGGCCGCAAGATTTTTTTGATACGCCTGCTGCAGCTGTTTGTCATTCTCCCCATCCCCGTTGATATCACGCAGACTGACCACATACGGCAGATGCTCCAATGTCTCCATACGGATGCTCCCTTCATCAATCAGCTGACAGAAATCCTCCGGAGCCAGACAGGCGGCCGCATGCGTATACACCGCCGTGCGCGCCGCTTCACCCACCAGACAGTCCTTGATCTTGTCCCAGACAAATGGGCGCTTATAAACCTCCGCAGCGTTTTTGATGATATCCAGTTCATCCTGCGAAAACATAATCGGTACAAGCTCCAACACCTTTCCGCTGTTTAAAAGTTGCGGGATCAATTCCGCATTGTAGGTATTCGCAAGCGACATATACCGGTTAAATGCCGTAAGCTCTTTCGGCAGCATGGCGATCCCTCCGCTCTCCTTCCATTTTGTACGAAACGCGCGGAAGGATTCATAATCGCGGATATCTGCAATGCTGCTCCTCATGCCTAAAACAAAAGCCCGGTATCTGTCAAGGTGTATGGAAAGCCGTTCCATGCTGAATTCCCTTTTCGCCTCAATCGCCTGTTCCAATAGCCCTCTGATTTTTGTTTCCAGTTCTCTTGTCATGCTTAACCTCCTGTTTTTATTATTTATTTCTTGAACCTTCATCTAATTTGTGATGCAGGCGATGCCCTGGTTTAATGAGGTCTGTTCCGCCAGGCAGGAAGGAGAAAAGCATGAGTTTTCGTCCGATTCCTTGACAATCTTTATGTATTCTTCCAAATACCGCCTGTTCCGTTTTTCATACCGGACGACATAGCGTCTGCGGCAGAAGGGACACTTCCTGATCTCTCCCGGTTTTGCGAGAGCTTCAATGCTATTTCCGCAGTTCGGGCACGCCTCGGTAAACTCCCGCCGATTCTTCCATTCCTTTTTCATACAATTACTCCTTCCGTTTTTTATAGTGATAGGGCTGCTTTAGCTATAGACATCTTTACATCTTATAAATAGGTCCGATTTTCGTTTTTTTTTATTTTTTCAAAAATTTTTTAATATTTTTTTAGTAATAAAAAAAGGAAGGTTTATTCAACCTTCCTCCGAGAGCCGGGCTTTAGACAGGGACAGCCGCAGCAGCGCCTTATGGCCACCGCCGGTGTTTGCATACGCAAGATATCCCTCAATATAGTTTTCCGTCAGAAACTCATCATTCTCCTCTTCACTAATCCACATAGGTATTTTCATCGGATTTTTGACGCTTAAACCACTGATACCATTTATAGATCACGAAAACCGCGACGGCGACGATCGGAAGGGCGAAAAGAAATATCAACAACCCGCTGTAGTGAAACACGCGGTCTCCCCTCCCTATTTTCTCATCGTCCTTTTTGACCGGTATTTCGGAAGGGATGTATTGTTCTTTTGTTTCCGTCTCCGGCAGAGAGATTATTTCTTTTTCACTGCCGCCGGGTACTACCCTGTATCCAAAATTCCTTAAATCCTGTCTGGTGTAAACCGTCCCGTAAATATCTTCGACCGTATCAAGAGACGGGTCGCTGTTTAATTTTTCTGCGAGACTTTCATACTCATGCCGTTTTTCGATAATGGATCCGGCTTTATTCCCATAAAATCCGCCGTCTTCTGTATGGCACTGGTCATACAGTTCCTGCATTTTCTTGTGCCCGTCTTTCCCGTGCACAAAATCGGAAAAACCCCCGACGAAGAAAAACTCATTATTTCCTATTTTTAATTCGACTCCTTCGCCGGAAGAAACATCCCGGCCGTTATGCAGCACCCGGTAACTGAAGCTGTCTAACACGGAATCAGAAGCGTCCAGAGAGGGAAAATAAATTTTGTTTGAAGGCAGATACCCATTTATACGGACAATCCCAAAGTATTTATAAAGATCCGTATCTGCGTAATCCGTGAATTTTGCAGTAATGTAATAATCACCGAAATACGCGGTAATATCTCTATTGTGACAATTGAAATTATTTTCCTCATCATCTTCGACATAAATATATGCAATGAAAAACTGTGCATTTTCCTCTTCTGTAAACGACGCCGTCTTTAAATTTTCCATAGCACAGACTCTGGTCCTGCCCACCAGCACAGCAGCCAACGTAACCATAAAAAATATGTATTTTGGCCATCCTGCCATTTTTTCTTTCTTCATCTTCTTTCCTTTCTAATAATGACCGTTTTTATTTATTAAAATTTTTGTTTTATTTACAAAAATTAAAAAAAATGCTACAATCGCTGGGAATGATCGCTCATAAAGCAAACGACAAATTATTTATAGCGGTAAAGGAGGCATCAATGAATTCTTTTCAAATATTTCAAAGCCTGACAACTGACCGGACATGCTGTATCTGCGGCAAGAAACTGACCGCAATTTCAGATTTCTGCGACCCGACCCCCTTATATTCAGCGGACAATGAGTTTTCCTGCCATGAATGTTTCTGCAAATATGTAGTCAAAGCGCGCATTGTCTACATCAATGAGGAGAAGGAACTCATTTACAACATTTCCCCCAAAAAGGATCCTGTAGATCCCTACCTGGAGAACGAATCCCCGGAAATCGGACAAATCCGCCTGATCAGCTACAAGGGAGTCGTCCATCATACTCCGGAAAAATATACCCTCAGCTGCACCCAGGAAAAGATTCCCTCCCGCGGGAAAGCTGCCCGTTCTGCCAGAATCGGGGATTTTTCTGAACTTAACTGCCCGGACTGCAGGAAATTGCTCCTCCGTGACATACCGGTGCTTGCCACCCACTTCCCGGCCGATTCCGGAACCATATATTCCACGTAATTCTTCGCTGAAACATTACAGACCATAACATTCCGCAAGTTCTTTGAGCTTGCGGTTTTTCTTTAATTTTTCCTTTATTGCATGGACGCTTGCAATAATCTCGCCGGGCGTCACACCGAATAACTTAGACAGCGTTTCCGTGTCATAACGTGCGGATCCGTTTAACCCCATGCACATAGATAAAAACATATTTTCTTCCTGCGTCAGACACTCCTTTAAAATCTCCTGCAGGACGTCTCTCACGTAAAGCTCCACCGCCTGTTTTTCTATCATCTTTGCGCCGTTATCATTTTCATAAAGAAAATCAGCCGATTCATTCCCGCTTATCTCGGCCGTAAACTCAATTGAAGCATACCGTTCCAGAATCCTGCATTCCCCGTCCGTAAGCGATAAAGCAGTCATAATTTCCCCTCTTGCGGGATGAAGACCTGTTTCTTCTATGTGCCTTGCAATGTATGTTAAGTATTTGGAAATTTTTTTGGCAAAACTCCTCGGAACCCGTATTTTCTTCTGGTTTTCCCAGACGGTCCTGCTCACTGCATTTCTTGAGATCCGCATTATCCAGCTTCGGAAAGAAACGGATCCGTGCAGGTCATAAGTGCGGACGGCGTCAAATAAATGCAGGATTGCCTCCTCAATCAGGTCATCCCTGTCAAAATATGCTTCCTCGGAAGGATAAAATCTGCGGATGCTTCTGCAGATATCCTCTATGTAATACCAGTAAATAATAGATATTTCATTGTCTAAAGACGAATACATGTTTTCTTTTGCAGCTGCTGAATTCTGACATATTTCAATAATTTTCAAAAGCTCCTCCTCACTGTAAGGATGTTTCTTTTTGAACTCTTCCGCCATTTTTCTCAAATGCTGTTCCATTGATTTCATCGATCCGGTATCCCTTTCCTTTGTACATATTTCTAACCGCTATAAGCTAGTAATCCCTTTTCAACAGCAGCGTAGTGTCTATTTTGTTGAATATATAATCATAATCCGGAAGATATCCCGCCCTTGCGGCATCTTCCGCCGTAGTGAAATAGCGGATTCCATATACATTTTGGACGTTGTCGTCCGCAATTTCCGATCCGGGCAAAAAAACGCCGCCATAGATATCCTCTACGGCCCCCTGCGTCTCCATGCAATACATTCTGCGCCCATTCTTCCAATACCCGACCGCACGGATCCGGCGGATCACCTTAAGGCCGGTGATTGCCGCATCAAGGGTATGGTCAATCCCTGCGTAGGGCGCTTCGTGCATAACCACAAGAAAAGACGGAGCATGAATGCTGTTGATTCCGGACAGAGTCTGTTTGGATGGAAAATAAAGAGCATGCCGGATCTCCTCCCGGAATAAGGCGTTATCTTCCATACTCTGCGCAATTGCATCCGTAAGTGTCTGGCTGACCGCTTTCCTGCGTATATCGTCCGTAATTTCTCCCCCAAGCTCCGGGTCAAAATAACTGTCTCCGGACTCATACCCCAAAGAATTGTCCGCCCTGCGCCAGACCTTTGTCCAGCGCTCATCGGAAAGAGTTACCGCATACGTGTACGCTGTATCCCCTTCCTGCTTCCAGAACACGTATGGGTATTTCGGCGTCCAGAAAAGCCGCCATTCATGCTCTGCTGTTTTCTGCAGTTTGGCAAGATAAAATCCGTCCGTTGCCATGAGCGCCATTGCAGCAATACTGTCTTCAACCGCAGTGTCCGAATACCCGCTGATTGACAGGCCATAGTTCATCTCCATCATAAGATTAAACGATTCCTTCGTCTTCTCGGGATCAATGATAACGCTGACTGGGTCGTTATAGTCGATGCCTGTGGATTTTGTTCCCACCGAATCGTAAAAAGCTTTTTCCGATGCGTATTCCACGGATTTGATCATCCGCTGTTCATTGTACTGCCTTTCACAGATTCCCACCTCCTGATAAATGATGTCAATCATCCAAAGGAGGCAGAACAATGCAATAAGATTTACGATGCTGAACCATGTTTTCATATTTAACTCAGGCTGCAAAAACCACTGCCTTTAGGCGGCAAAAGTGGCAGCCATTCCCCTAATCTTTATTTTACCATTTTTGCCATATCCAGATGATACACCCTCTCCTCCAGACGGAGAAACATCCTCATCAGCCTGCGATATGGAGTAACCGATACTTCATCCAGTTTTACCTTTACAATATCCCCAACGTTTAAAATATGGTTATCATCCGCCGCGATATAGGTTGTGCTGATGCTGCCATCCGCGCGGAGCGTCACCGTTTTTACCATTCGGTCAACACGGACGTCCAATGTCATTCCGTGAGCTTCCACCGCAAAATAAAATTCATTCAGGTCATCTTCCGTGATTTCTCCCTTATCCGTGACACGATCTAAAAATTCACTGACCTCATTTAATGTTTCCATACGGTTTTCCAACTCCTGAATGCCGTAGGCATGCAGGAGCGGGGCAACAATCAGCATAAAAAACGCCAGAATCAGGCCGATTACCTTTGATAAAAATCCATCCACGTTATCTCCTCCTTTTCCTTACCGCACCACAGGTGATAAGGAATCTCCCCGCTTCTCGAGGCCCCCCTTACCGCAGGCGATAAGGAATCTCCCCGCTTCTCGGGGCCCCCCTTACCACAGGCGATAAGGAATCTCCCCGCTTCTCGGGGCCCCCCTTACCGCAGTCAATAATAGACTGCGCGGCAATGGGAACAGTACCCGTTTCCCAGATACCCGCCGCATACCGGGCAATAGATATATCCGCCGCAGGAACAGCGGTCATATGCCCCTGGATCAATATGGCTCCGGAGCGGAATTTCCTCACACCCCTCATTCCCGCACCGTAATAAATGGCCGCAATCAAAGGAAAAACACATGCGCGCATGGATGTTTTCTTTGCGCAGAGTTGTCCCGCAGCCCGGGCAGATCCCATAGTACACAAATATCTGGTAAGCATCCGCCGCATAGTCATATTCCATGTAATAAGAGGTATCTTTTGAATCCTGCAAAAGCATATTCCAGACCTGCGCCCGAAGTATGTCATTATACATCTCATAACCGGGATGAAGGTCAACCCTGCCGCTTTCACTTTCCCCGGCGTACTCAAGGACATGCGGCCCGTACATCTCATAATCCTGGATCTGGCTCACCAAAACAAGCTCTTCTTTTGAAATTGTCCCGTTATAGCTTCCGTACACCTTAATAGAAGGCGTATACTTCTGCGTCGTATTTTTTTCCCTGTAAGAACTCGTGTATTTGCGGATCTCCTGCGACTCTTTTAACGTCGTCCATACGCCCGTTATCAGACAGATCGCAAGGACTACGGCAAGCATCATAAGGTCAAGGATTTCTTTTACCCTTATTGTCATAAGCTCCCCTCCTATGGCGCCGCTGCCGGATACACATACAAGGTGTATAACCCGCTCGTTTTGTCAAGGCAGGCGCGTACCCTTACATATCCGGTCATATGACGTTTTAAGCACACATCCGGTATATTGTCGGAACCAAGATCATTGTATGTGTCAGGATAAGAGATAACTCCAAGTCTTCCATAATCGTCACGTTCCACTCCGTAATTACGCTCTGCAATATCCGCATAATCGTGCATGGAATCAAAACAGACCACCCTCTCAATATGGCTGCCGTTGTATCCGATAAAGGAATACGCTGCGGCCGCCGGTATGGCGTACCCGCCGTCAGCCCTGTCAGATAGGAATTTGTCAAAGCTTTTGGTGACCCCTGAGTCATTCTGCTCCGCAACCTTATCAATGGTATGGTTTAGCAGTCTTTCCCCAAATCTTAAATTGAACAATACGAAAAAAATGACAACACCTAAAAAGGCAAGGGCTACGCCGATGTGTCCTGTTTCTACCACTTCATGTTCCATTATTCCTCCTTTCAGTGTTCATCCGCACTCTCCGTAAAGCAACCGTCATTTCCGGTATTGATATGGCAGTCAAACGAAATTTTATCGATAAACCGATACCCGATTGTCTCCTCGTTGACCTGTATCACCTCCGAAACATAAAAACTCCGCTCCAGATCGCCCCGGTTTTTAAATACATGGGACATCAGATAGTCCTCGCACCATATATTAGAGGCCGCAGAGCGTATCGTGTTATTTACACAGTACCATTTTTCATCAATAAAAATATGGTAATCAAATTTTGAATCATTTTTTAGGATCAGCTCCATAATGTCGTTTCCGGTAACGACGGCATCCTTTTTCTCAAAAATATAAGTGTCCGCACGCTCCTGCAGATAATCCATCTGTCCCTTGTTATACAGGACGTCCCCATACCACCCGACCGTGAGATAGGCCATGTGCGCAACGCTAAACAGCAGTGCAAACGCAATGCTGCATGCGATGCCGATTTTCATAAGATCTGATATATCGCCGGAAGTATGTTCCATTTCATCCCCTCCTACAGAAGAATAAACGCAATCCCTTTTACTTCAGTCCCCGTATTATGATAAGGCCCCTTCATATCGTCATTGTCAAATACCACATATGGATGATATCTGGCATTTTCAAGGTCAAGTGTTTTCTTTAAGTAATCTACCGACAACCATCCGTTTCTCTGATATTCCTCAAGCGTCGTGCCATCTAACAGATAATCGTATCTTACATATCCGTTTCTGCCCATCCGGTCCACATAAATGCAGACGCCGGCATCTCGGTACAGCCGGACTGCTTCCATTACGGCGTCCGCATTTAGGCATTCATCCGGATTCGTCTGATTTAGGCCGGTGTTATATTTTCCAAACTCCAGCTGCTGTCTGGTTGTTACCTGCAGGTCATACTCCCTGTTTAACGTCTCCGCATACCGGTCTTTTACATGAACAAAATCGATCACGCACACGAAAAAAATTGCGAGCAGGATATATTCGACCGCCATTTTCATAATGTCTATCAGGTTTTCGGCAAGCATAAATTTTACTCCTTTCCATACGGTTCATACCCGCTTATAACCGTATCCTTATCCGGAATTTGTATTTCTTCCTCCAGCGGGGCGAAGCATACCAGCACAGAGCCGTCCGCATCACAGACCAGCAGCCGGTATTGTTTCCCTTTGTAGCCGAAATAAATATCCGCGTATTCCCCGGTAATTACCGAATACAGCCGTTTGGCTCCATCGTTTTTTAACCATGCAAAAGCCTGCCCGGCCTGTTCATATGACCCGCGGTAAACGATGGAATCTTCCTTGTGCTCCTTAAAACAGGCGGCAAGGTCTGCGGCCTCCTGCAGGGAGGCCCTATCCAAATGAAGGATTTCCTTTTTCTTATGGATATCCTCCAGCCTGCACCTTTGGCGTCTGTTGTCATACAGATAATACGCGTCGGTTTCCTCTGCATACCGTATAGTAACGGAATGATCTTCTCCTTTAGAATCATCTCCCCATCGGTATTCAATTACGGCAATGCCTGCCGTCTCTTCCGCCGGTGCGGATGTTTTAGACTGCGCCGCATCGTTCATCATTTTGAAAAAGAGTGCAATGGCAATCGCCAAAATAACGAATAATGTGCAAGCTGCCCAGAATATTTTTTTCTTCCGTCTGTTCATTGCAGTCCCTCAATAAATGGATTTTTATCCAGAATTAGGTCCCTCCCGGCATGCGGGGCGTCTGCTGTCTCAACCGGCACTGTCTCCCCGTCCGCAGTTACCATAACGGATCCGGTATTTTTATCCCCCTCCGTCTCATAGAAGCCGCGGATTCCATCCAGCTTCACGCAGGCATCTGCCCACGGCAGTCCATCCAGATAAGTGCTGTACCAGTATTTTGCGCGGGAGCCATACATTTTTAAAATGTTTTCCTCCTCCGCACAAGTGGACATGGCCACCGTAACCAAACTGCCAAGGCACTCGCCGACTTTCTGATACTGGGATACCCTCTCCCCGACTTTTAAACTCTTATCCGCCCTTACTCCCTTATATGCGGTAAAGATCGTCTCTCCGCTGCCAATGCAGACCGTGTCGGCGGTTATCTCCTGCACAATTCCGTTGAATTGCGAATACACGGATTCCCCTTTTGATACCTGGCAGGAAAGGGCCTCCGGCGAGACGTCCATAAGGTGCAGGCCCCTCAGTAAAAAGGTATCCGCAGAATCCCCGACCTCGCCGATATCCTCCGTCGTGGTGCACAGATTCATGATTTCCCCTGCCTGCTTAACTGCCTCCTCCATGTCGTCCATCCGGATTTTCTCCGTATTGTCCAAAAGATCAGCCTCTGCCTTTTCCGCATAAATACACTGCCTGTCATATTCAATCAACGCCTGCAGAACCTCGTCCGCATGACCTCCTGAAACAAAGAGCGCTTTCATTTCTTCATATGCGGCGTCCCGGTCCAAAATCCGGTCCGCAAGGAGCTCCGATTTCTTTATTCGCGCCTCGTCCATCTCCTGCGCCAGGCGGCGGAACTCTTCATAGGACGTCCCCTGCGCCAGTATTGCTGCCGCCTGTTCCCTGTACTCATCCGTATTGAGCCGGACTAAGCCCATAACTTCCCGAAGATCGTTCTCCGTCGCCGCAGGTGTGCGCACCGGGAACATGGACAGAATGGGAAACAGCGCCGCAACTCCCGTTATGATTTTAACCGCAATCCGTGTTTTCTTCATTTATGGCCCCTTTTTTACATCCCTTACTGCTCACCGCGCCTGTAAATTTCCTCCGCAATCCATTGGTCAATCCTTTTCATCTGTAAAAACAGATTAATTTCAACCCCACCGTATGCTTCTTTCAATTCTTCCACGGAATCCAGCCCGTACTCCTTCACCAGCTCTTCCGCCCTGTCCAGCAGTTCGGCCTCGCCTAAAAGAATCCCTTCTTTCTGCGCGATATAAAACGTAATCAGATACTGTTTTACGATCCTTATGCTGTCATCCCTTACCATTTCTTCAAAAGCTCTCCGGTTATCGCAGCCATAAAGAGCTGCCAGAGAGTCCATATCCATGTTCCTTGCGTCCGCCATCGCCTGATAAAAACCCATCTCATACTGAAATTCCAAATCCACAAGTTCATTAAATTTATTTTCGTCCCTGATCGTGCAGCCCGGGATCCAGCGGTCCCAGACATTCTCCGCCGCTTCCTCCACACTTGACTCCTGCAGGCGTGCGCGGATAAACTCCAGAAATTCCGGGACGGTATTGTAATCCCCTTCCGTTACTTCTTTTATGTCATCATCTGTCAGAGTTTCTTCCGTGCGCTGGGCGCCGCAGATATAATTGATTGTAAAGGAAAAGATGAGAGTCCTTCCCGCAAGTGCAATCTCTTCTCCGTCGTCGCCGGTAAATGTCCCGTCCGGATCTTCTACCACGGATTCCTTCTGGAAGGATGCGCCCGGCAGCAGTCCGCAGAACGCATCTGTCACCTCCTGGGGCAAGTCGTTGTCGCCTAAATCCAGCAGGAGGTTCTTTCTTGCCCCGCCAGATACCAGGTACGACGTCTCCTTATCCATGCAGGTGTAATCCACATTGACAATATCGCTTTTCCCTACGCCGCGGTCCATGATTTTCTCATAAACCGGATACGCCGTAAGATATCCCGAGAGCTCCCCGCTCACCTGATCCGAGGAAACCGACTCGATTCCGACGTCCTCAAAAAAGGAATTGTCCGCATAATCAAAAGACAGCGACAGTATCTCATCCGGATTAACCTGTGAAAAATCGTACTTTTCAGCCGGTTCATACCATTCATCCCCCAAAACCGTATCCTTGGCCTTGGTCTTAGAATAGCCTCTGGAATAAAAGCTCAGCACGCCTGTGGCAATAACAGCGCTCACGCATAAACCGATAACCAGCCCGGTCGTCAAATTCAATTTCTTCATAATTTATCCCCCGCCTTTCTATCGAAGCATATAGCTGACGCCCGTCTGGTAATTAATAGAAATACCGTCCTGGATATTCCGCACAAAAACATGAAAACAGACGCTTTTCCCATCGTCATCCAAAGAATACCCTTCCATCTCCACGCCCGAAGCCAGCGCATTATCTCTGATGAAACGCGGACGGACGCGGTATAGGACATAGCCGTCTGTTTCTTTCAGATAATCAATGATCTTATATTCATACTTTGCCATGCCCGGACGGAAGTTCAGCGAATAGGTGCCGGTAAAAAAGTTACCGGGATCCTCGCAGGACCCGCCAAGTACCGGCTTTAACAGATGGCACTTGCGCATCAGGAATGTTCCCTGCTTTCCCTTTTTGGTCTTAATGATCCGGTAAAAAACCTTATGGTAGCCGCTTGGCCGAAGATCTTTCGGACACGGGGATAGCGCCTTCGGATACAGCGTATGTACTACGGCCGTCATACAGGTATTTCTGCCGGCCTCATCTGCAGGCGCATACTCCTTCCATTCTCCGGTCCTTATGTTTTCTGTGTCAAACTCCGGAATATTTCCGTTTACAATTTCAACGTTCTTCCACTCTGCCGGATCCATGGCAAGAATGTCCTCAATCGTATTCCCGGACGCTTTTTCATGCTGCATAACCAGTTCTTCTGAATCTTTCCAGGCAGTAGTTTCTTCTGAATCATTTCTTTCTGTGATTTCAGAAACCGGGATCCCTTTCTGGGTTTCCTCCAGGGACTCATCCTCCTGCGTGCCTTCCGCGATCTCCGTCTGACGGGGATTATCCCGGTCCGGTGACCTCTTTACGGTAATGTTCCCGCATCCGGATAAACAGACTGCTGCAATGATGATTCCCGTACATACCCTTTTTCTCATGCAATCGCTCCTTTTATGTTTTTGTTCTTATACTATACAAATAGTTCTGTACTGCGATTTTTTTTATTTTTTTAAAAATTTTTTTATTTTTTTTAAAAATTTTTTTCAGATATATGTAAAGGGGGGGGAAAAATCCCCCCTTAATACTTCCCTAGTGCGTCTGCATGATGTCGATGTCCGGCGTGGTTGTGTTGCCAAGACCGTAAACGCCGATCAGCGTCGGGATGTCATCACCGAAATAGAATTTATTCCCATTCGGCGCTTCATACATACCGTTATCGCTGCCCTGATTATATTCAAGGTTATAGACGCTTCCCAGCACTTTGATGTCTGCCGTCATTAAAACCACCCAGTCGCAGTTTCCTCTTGCATCCGCCTTGAATTCCTCATTGGCATAAATAACGCCGCCATCCTCTGTCTCAATCAGCTTATTTGGTTTTACATGCACTCCGTTCCTGTATGCCACAAACTGGGCGGACGACGGAAGCCCGAGCGTTAAGTGCCACCTCTGCCCGTGGACGGAATACAGGAGCGGATTGTTTCCGTTTAAGTTCGTCTCGTCATGCAGGTTGATGTCCCCATGCAGCGCCGTCACCGTAGAAGTCCCGATGAAGGTCCTTGCGCGCCCGCCGTCCAGCTCATCCTTGTCCGGCAGGCAGTTTAAGCGGACCAGCTGGCTGTTGCCGAGCACGAACTCCCCGCCAAATGGGATCGTCAGGTTGTAGACGAGCTGTGAGCTGCCCTCCATGGTGTACGGGTTCCCATCCTCATCGAAGGTAATGAATGTGCCGGGCACCTCCACGGGCGTCCCGTCCGTGTCGAATGCATAAACTCCGAACATCCGCTCCTTGGCAAGCGCCTCCGTGATGGATTTCTCCCTGAGCCAGTAATTCCTGCGGTTTTTGCCGCCTGTGGCTTCCTCCTGCCAGTTTAAATGCATATTATAGTTATAGAGGGTTCCCATGAGCTCCTCTGCATCCGCCCAGCTGCCGAAGCTCCCGGCATACTCCCCGTGTTTCCCGGACGCATAGGCATCCATCAGCCCAAAGTAATTGATTGCCGTGATCTGTTCGCCGCTGTCCGCGTAAACGTCCACCGGCACCAACTCCCCGGTGTTTATGTTCAGCACATAATAGTACGGAAGAACCTGGAGCGTCCCTGTTTCATAATTCCCGATGGAGGAAATGTCCCACAACACGTTATACCCGAGCTTTAATTCATTCGGATAATCCTTAAGCGCATTGATATTGTTCCGCGACGCCTGCACCGGGATATTGTCCTTTTCAGCAAGCGTCTTCCCCATGATGTTCGTCCATTCCTGCGTGTGGTAGGTGTTGTACCACTCATTCAACGGTCCCGCCGCCTCGCAGCGGATATCGGTCGCCGGTACGCTCTCTGCGCCCGCCGCTCCATACATCCCGTTTACGGAGTCAAATCCGCCATTTCCGTTCGGCACAAGGGACGGATTCAGCCGGTAAGGGTGCCGCCACCATGAGAGGTAGCGGTTCTGTTTTGACATATCCACCTGATGCACCAAGCCGTCAATCAGCCAGCCCTTCGTCGATACCTTGAAGAAATTGGAAAACCTCAGATCGTTGGTATCTTCGATGACCAGGTTCCCGATATGCCCGATCACGTCAATCCGGCTGTCATTCCACACATCCTGCCAGGAACCGTACTTCCTGCCGTACAGCCAGCCGTAACGGTCCGTGTTCATGATGTTGGTATTGTCCACCGGCCCCAAAACCGTAAGGTCCCAGTCCTTCTCAAACGGCCATGCGTGCACGCTTATCCAGCCGCCTATCGGCCAGTTCTCCCATGCAAGCTGCGCGCGTTCCCACAGTCCGTCTGCCTCATAGTCCTGATACCGCTCTAAGAGCGACATTTTTGCCGCATCCCAGTGCCGGCTGTAATACATGCGCATCAGCACGTCCGTGATTGTGAGCGGTTCCCGCTCCAGCCATTCCTTTACGGATGCGGGCATTTCCCGGTCAGCTTCCAGCGTAATGTCATCCAACGCAAGGATCCCTTCCCGGAACTCCTCTTCCGGCATCCAGGTATCCGTATCCCTGCCCTCGTAATCCGGATAGCTGTACGATTCCGGAGCTGACGGGTGGTTGACGGATTCCACTGCGTACTGGATCTGCGCGTCACCCATCTCGTCATTGAGCAGGGGACAGTAGAAATGGTAGGTGTCCAGCACTTCCCCGTCATTGTCAAAGATCTCGATCTGATACCACTCATCCGCCGCATGCTCCTCCCATACGCCGTTCCGGTTGTACAACGTAATGTACGGGAACTTGATCCATTTTTCCCGGGTCCATTCCGTCGTGTCCATGTGCATGATGGAATCCCTTCCCTGATGCAGGCCGTCCTCCTGGTTCAGGTAATGGTATCCCTCCCTTACCTCCGGATTGTCCGCATATGAAACCCAACTGCTGCAGGCATGCCTGCTGTCCGTGCCGCTGTAATGCCCGTACCGGTACACATAATCCGTATAATCGCGCCCGCTGATATAGCTCTCTTCCTTGTCATACGGGTCTTTCCGGTACATGTAGGGCATGCCGTAGCCCTTCCCGCGCAGCATTGAGGTGTTAAGCACACCATACTGGTCTGTCTCGTAATACTCCCCGAGGTTCGGGAAATACACATCAAAGTAATTGTCCAAAAGGATGTAATCATCCGCCCGGACCGTCTCACTGCTGTGGTCCGTATCCTCGACTTCATACTGCTTATGGTTTGCGTCATTGCAGCAGGCCTCATAGCAGACCGTGCTGCTGAAGTCGTAATGCCCGTTATCATGGTGGGGTTCCGTGCAGGACAACTCCTTCGTCCAGCACTCATCCGTGCATACATGCTCATTGTCGTACCTGCAGCGGCAGATCCAGATCGGATTCACAATGCTCCGACGGTCCGTCGTCACGTAATCCGGTACCAGATGCATGTTCGCCTTTATGAATGCGAACAGCCCTTCCTTATCCACGCAGTCCATCTTTGTGATCCTTACACGGCCGTTGCCCGTGTTTGCGCCGGATGTGCCCTTGATGTCCGTAAGCCTTTCGGTATCCGCGTAGCCGCTTCCGCCGCCTCCGTTTATTCCGCCGTAGTATCCGCCGCCTCCTGCGCCCGCGCTCTCCGTTGCAGGAGATCCCTGCCCGAACGCATAGCCGCCGTTAAGCGTGCCGCCCGTGCCGGATCCGTTCCCGCCCGGCAGGTTTGCTCCGCCGCCGGCACCGCCCGTGTCTGAGCCTGCTGCAGGATGTTCCCCGCCGCCTCCTCCGGCAGCAAGCAGGACGCTTCCTTTATCCCCTGAGAGCGAGCTTAAAAGTCCGGGTGCAAACGCAATGTGCGTTGCCCCGCCGCCTGCGCCTGTGTTTCCACCGGCAGTCATAACTACATCATACTGCGGAACCCTCGTATAACCGGAGCAGCCGTCCAGTATTGGCGGGATTGTGCTGCTGCCCCCGTACAGGAACGCAGTGAACGGAAACCCGCTGGCGGGGCAGCCGGAAGAATGCGTATGGTGCCAGCAGTACGGGTGTAAAGCATCCGCCTCATACCCCGGGAAAACGCCTCCGGGCGGGGAAATGTATACAACCTCCGTGCTGGATGCCTGAATGGGCGTGGCTGATGCAATGCATTGTCCATCATGCCCGCACTGGGTACAGAAATCCGGGCTGGAAGATATGTGGGTTTCCCCTGCAAAGCTGCACCCATAGGATGTGTGCGTAATGAAGTAGCTGGCTGTGCCGGACCCGGAGCTTTCCCCGGCAGCTCCGCCGCCGTTGAAGCCTCCGGTGCTGCTTTCCCCGGCTCCGCCTGCCCCGATATAGAGCGTCGTCGTCTCTTCCAGCCGGATCGTGCCTGAGCTGTAGCCGCCTTCAGCGCCGCCGCTTCCAGATGCGCCCCATGCCTCAAGCACGTAGGTGCCAGGAGCGAGCGTGACGCTCTGCATGTCTCCGGTATATCCGAAGTCCATGACATTCCCTGCACCCGTGTCCGCTTCCAGCGTGTATTTCCCGTTCGTCTTTTTTAAATTGAATTTATCCACGATTTTCTGCCACAGCGCAGCCCCTGTCATCTTCTCAAGCGACGTGCAATCCTTTTTGCCCTCTTCATAGGCAATGTTAAAACCTTGCCCGCTTATGTTAAGGCAGCCGTCCTTATGGTCATGGCTGGTGCTTGTGGTAGAGACGATATTGCTTCCGTCGTTCTCATAGCCATACCAGTCAATCGTGCTGCTACCTGCCTTTAATCCATTGTATAAATCCTGTAAAATAGTCGGGCAGTGTTTCACCTCCGTATAGCAGGCAGCCGTGTGGTACCTTGTTCCGCCAAGCCTTACGACGCTGATGTTGTCCGCCGTCATGTACACATTGTATTCCCTGTCCTCCCGGTTGCCCAGGTAGAAGTCTGCCCCGCATACCTCGTCATCGTACATGGAGGGCGCCTTTGTCCTCGTAAAACTCCACTGCCAGGTTCGCCTCGCATCCTTATCCATGACCATGGCATTGCCAAGCCCGCCGTCCACATAGACAGCAAAATCCGAAAGGTCGCCGAAGCAGAGTTCCAGCCCGATCCGGTAAGTCCTGCCCACCGCGATGGTGCCTGCACTCCGGTACTGCGCACCGTCATCCGTCTCCACGTACAGATGCCCATCCCCGCCGAAGAACAGCCTCGTGTGGTCCGTGCTGATCAAAGGCATCTTCGCCCAGCGGTTCACGGTGATGTCCGCCGTAATCAATACCCGCTCCGACGTGTTGGACGGGTTCACGGACAGCTTTGCAAACGGGATCTGCAGCGATGCAGGCCCGGCCGCCTCCAGCACCTTGTTATCATCCCCGGCGATTGCAAACCGGCTTCCGTCCAGGGAAAACAGGGGACATGCCCCGCTTTCATTGACCGCAGAGCTGCGGATGTAATACGAATACCAGGAATCGTCATAGCTGGACCCGTCTCCCGTATAGAACCGCTCGAAATTGTCAATGGAAAAGGCTCCGCGCACAAACTCCTGGTCATACCTGCATACCAGCTTCCGGAATGCGCATTTTCCCGGTATGCCCGGGCACGTCTCATCCGCGCCACCCCTTGAGATCATGTCATCCGCGCCCTCGTAATCACCGGAAATACGCTGGTCCGTGCTTTCCGGGTACAGCCAGCTCCTGTCCGTGTCGAACGGGTAGCGTGCCGCGATGTTGTCATTCACGATATGCTTTGCTTTCCTTAATACCTTGCAGTACTTCACGGAAATGGGGTCATAAACGACGATGTCGTTGCATTTTTCCTTGATCTGCGTCCGGTCATAGACGGATTCCCTTAAAATGCCATAGGAATATCCCGCCCCGGAAACGCCCCGGTAATTTAAGTACGACAGGTAGCGCGAGGAGATTTCGTCCTCCGGGAGCACTGCCCCCGCGGTTTCACGCGCCACGTCCTCAATAAAACGCGTATCCCCCGTCCCCTTGTCTTCCATATATCCCGCATCCGTGTAACCCATGCGGTCATACTTCACACTATATCCCGGCGCCATCGTGCTCGGCGCGTCATACGGGTCCGTCCGGTCCGCAAGGAAGAACTCCTTCATCCCTTCCCCGTATTCGCGGTCTGGGTAATCCCCTGCCGCAGCCTCCTCCCAGAAGCGCACGCGGGTATCCTGCGAGCCCGTGCGTCTGTCGCTGGGCGAAAAACGCGCCGCCCTCTCATCCGTGCCGTCGGTCCACTGGATCAGTGACCGGTAAAAGGCATAACTCTGCCCGGTCGTGTATTCCCCGTTCACGTTCGACGGATTCTGCACGAAATTGTCCGACAGCACAAGGCCGCGCACCCGTTCATGGCGCAGCTGCCCATACCCGCCGAAACCTACGCCGGGGCAGGAAATGTTCTGGTCTTTGGACACATTCACCGCATGCCCCATCCCCGGAACGGAAAGCGATTTGCCCGGGCAGGATTCGTCATACGGCTCCAGCTCATCCGCCGTTTTGGGGAAGAGCTTCGCGTCGTCGTCAAACGCCGTCGGGATTACCGGGCAGCCCTCATAGAAGCCGTCGCCCGTGTACTTATCCTCCGGCTCATTGTACTTTCCGTTGTAGGAGCCGACATTGACCAGCTCGCCCATCTTCATGTGGAGCGGGTTGTTCGTCACCATCATTGCGTAGCCTCCGCCGTTGTCATACGTCGGGTCGATGTCGATCTGATCAAAATTTTCCTGCGCTTTTACAGTTTTGCTGTGGGATTCCCAGTAAAACGGCGACTGGTCCCCGCTGGAGGTCTGTAAGATCAGAAAATCCGAAATCACCGTGACGCTCACATCCATGTTCCGGCGCGCCTCAAACCGCTTCCACTCCTGGGTTTTGCGGTCTTTCCCATCATTGTTCCTTTCCGTATGCGCAAGGCCGAGCCCGAGGTCATTTTCGATCCAGGTCGTGTTTGTGTTGTAGGTGGTTTTGTCCCCTCCATACATGTACTTTTTGTGGTAGTCCACGCCGTTTACATACTTGTTGTTCGAGTACAGGCACCCGGTTGACCACGGGTGGACATGCCCCTGCCCGCCGTTAGGTGACGGGTTCGGACTATCCGACGGGTCTTCATCCCCGCAGTGCATCATGGTGGAATCCTGCCCGTCGCATTTGTTGCTCCGGTGTAATTCCTTCGCGCCTGTCAGCTCGCTCTTGGTGTATTCCTCCCAGTACACGTCGTCATCCTGCCCGGTCTGTAAGGAATAGCGCAGCCTCCCGGTCCTGCTGGTGTTGTACGGGACATTGTATTCCTTCAGGTTCTTGGCCGCGATGTTGTAGAAGATGGAGGGGTCGGACTGTTTGATCGTGGAATAGACGCGGTCGCGCACCGCAAGGTATTCCGGGTCCATCTGGTCCAGGCCCTTATACCCTGCCGCTTCCTCCTGCCATTTCTGCCAGCTTAAGGCAGAAGCCAGCCCGGACGCCCAACTGTATCGTTCATTATAATAATCAGACTCCCCATCGGTATCCCATGCATCGAATATATCATTGACAAACCTAAGTTCTTCGCTGTGCTGCTCATAATACTGGTTCCCCTCAAAGATCTCTGATACGCCCTGCACGTACCCGCTTTCCAGCTTCCATACATGCATGTCGGTAATGGCAACCGTATCAAAATACAGCGTCTGCGTCCATGTATCCTCAATGGCAGGGAGCACATGCTCGCAGCACGGGCCGCAGATGGCATGTGCAGGCATCTGGCTGATACCTGATGCCACTGCAGGGGAAAGCCCGTCATAAAGGTCCTCCGAGCCGTCATAATTGTTCCCTTCAAATGCGCCGTGGGTAAACTCGACGCGTATCACATAGCTCATGGAAGACGGGCCGTCCTTTATGTCGATGCCAGGCGTAAACTCTCCGCAGTCATGTTTGTTGCCTGCGCCGGGTCCTCCCTCAGAGAAGCAGGAAATCGGATCGGTTTCCGGATCGTCGTCATGGTCCCAGCATCCCGGGCAGATGTCACCGTGCCCGTGTGCACCTTCCTTATAGCCGGTGCCTTTCCCATACTCCCCTTTATCCCAGCTCCAGCCGCTCCCGAGGTATTCCTCGGTCCCCTGCAGGTAAGCCCCACCTGCGCTTTTCGCATCCTTTAATGCAAGCGTAGCTCCTTCATGCCCGCCGTATTTACAGGTAACCTGTTCCGTTCCCAGCGTGCGGCTGGTAAAGACGGGCTGCTTTGCGCTGCCGCCGCCGTCGAGGCCGTACACAGGGCCTCCGGATAAGGTAACGGTAATGACGGCATCGCCGACAGCATACTTGCGCTCCCAGCCGTCCGAATCCGCGATGCGCCGCACCGTCCAGTCCGCGTTCGTCGCCTCCATGGCGCGCGCCCACTCAACAGCATGTGCCAGGTCCTCATTATATTTTGTCACATCCCAGACCGTTGCCGACTTGTTTTTCTCGCGCTGTGTACCCTCATCATAATCCTTGCCTGCACACGGGCTGCCGGGGGTGCCTGCATGAAACGAACCCGTGTGGCCGGGGTCTGCCGTCTCATTCGGGATATCCCCCTTCCACTCCGCATAGAATTTGGTTGGTGACGTGTGGAAATTCACCGTCGTGTTTTTGCTCGAATACCCTTTTGGCTCCACTGCACGGTTCTGTTCGCACAGCACGCTGTAGGCGCCCGTTTTTCCGCTTGCATCCGCAACGAATGTTTCCGTAAGCTCGCTCTCGCTTTTCAGCGTCTTTAACTGGTCGCCGGGCTTGTATTCACAGTCCACGCTGTTGAAGTGGCTGGTGTATGTACGCTCCGCCTTCTGGTTTGCCTCATAGTTTAAACGCAGGTTCACAATGAACTCGCTGCCGCCCGTCGAGAAGTACAAAGACCTGGTTGACGGCACCCCGCACATTGCCTCGAACTGCTCCTGGATGTCCAGATAAGTATGGATGTCATCCGCTGCCGGGGCAAGGGAGGGATCGGATACATAAAGGGCGCTTACGATATCCTCATGGTTATCCGCCAGCGCGTCAGATGACGCAATTTCACTCTGGCCAGGCACAAGCACCCATCCGCGTATGTCATAGACCTTCGGCTCGAACTCGTTGTTTTTCACCTTGAGCGCATTGTAGTTCTGCAGATAGCTCCCCGGCTGGCTGTAGTTGCGCTCATAGAGCTTTTCCAGCCGCATGGGGGTTAAGTGGAAGCAGCGGATTTCGCCTTCCTTTAACTCCGCATAGTTTTCCGCAATGGAAGTATAGTTATAGTCCGGGCTTAATTCCACCGTGGAGGTAGTCTGTGTCTTTACACGGGAATATTTGATTCCCGCGCGGTTGGACGGCTTGACGGTGATTAGCTCCTTCACCTCATCTCCGACATAGCCGTAGCTCGCAAACTCCCTTGCCACATCTGCCGCGGGAACCTTTACTGCAGTGATCATGCAGGGGATGATCTCCACCTGGTAGCCGATATAGGCTTCTTTAACGTTCGTTTCCGGGTCTTCCACCACGTCAAATCCCGGATCTTCAAAGAAACTCTTGTCCACGTCCAGCGTGATGGCCGCGCCGATTAAGCCCTTTTCCGGAAAGAAAAGCGCCTCAAACTGGTCTTTGTCCACCTTGCAGCCCACATCCATCGTCTCGGTCTGCACGCCCTTTTGATAGGAAAGGTAAACATTGCGCGTCAGCTCTTTTACCCGCCCCAGCTTTTTGGTGGCGGTCTTCACTGCCCCGTTTTCATCCTTGTACTCAAAGGTGCAGCCGATGCTCTGCGGATTGTCAAGGTAGGAGGAATTGAACGCATTCACGGTCTTTACTTCCTCCCCCTTCGCATTCTGCAGCTTTTTCGCCCTGGTAATGCGGAGCTTTACATACAGGTTATCCTTGTTGATGTTGTATTTCTCGTTATTGTAGATCTCCAGCAGGGCTTTTTTGTCCTTTGCCGTACCATATACCACGTTTGCCTGCAGCTGTACATGGTCTTCAAGCGGCTCAATTTCCCGGCTTGCAAGCTCACCGTTGACGTAAGCCTCTTCCGTCTTCAACGGGCGCGCGTCCGCAATGATGTCGTGGTACTTGTCCTTAAAGTAATGTGTGTAGCTGTTTTTGTACAGGGCATCTTCCTCCTGGTTTGCCGTGTACTTCTTATAGGACATGAAATCCATGTCCGAATAGGCCTTGTTCTTCTTTTTCTTCTGCTGCGCCACAAGGTCCGAGCGGATAGTCAGGCGCGAGGTCACGCGCGCCGTAAGGGCATTCGGGTCCTCAATCCACGGGAAACGGAACGAGGGCACATAAAAGGTGCCCCAGCTGTTACCGTAGCCGTAGAGCGCATAGCCCTCGTGCTCATTCTCACGCTGGGCGGTAAACTTAATAGCTTCCTCCATGCCGGACACCGCATGCTTTTCTTCTACATTGCCGCTTGCGTCACGGTAATAGTAATGCAGGATCAGGCGCCGGTACACCGCCTCGGACATCCATGACTTGATTTCCTTCGTGATCGGGTCATTCGTAATCGCACTCTTGCCGGAAGTATTTCCTCCCATGACCGCCGCTTTCAGCCGCTTATAGTAACTGGTGTAATAGTCCGGCACCTTCTGGATATACTTGACGGAGAAATTGCCCTCTTTTTCTGTCTGGATCTCTTTTGCAAGCTTTCCCGGCGTGTACACGGTTCCGTATTTAAACACCTCCGGGTTGACCTTGTTACGGAATCTGCCATCCTTGTAAAGCCCCATGAAATACTGGCGGGCTGCATCTCCTCCCGGCTTCGTCGGGTCCATTTCCGCAGCGCTGCCGCCCGTCCTTGCCCCGAGGAAGGACTTAGTCACGCTCCGCTTGTTTGTCTCCAGGTCAGAGCTTACCGTGCCCGGCTTGTTCGTGCCGGCGTTTTCCAGATGGAAGGCAAGGTTGATCAGATCCTGCGAGCCGACATAGACGCAGGCTCCCAGTCCGTTATATGTCCCGTCAGACCCCTGCTGCAGCCCACGGGCAACGACACCGCCGCTGATGGAGATAATTGGCGCGCCCGCGCCGAACACGGAATACGGGTCTGGATCTTCTTCTTTCTTTTTTGAACTCTGGTCCCCGGTGACATAGTGGATGATCGCCTGTTCCCACGCGTTTTTCACCTCATCTGTGGCATTGTTCTTTACCGCCACTGCATAAACGGTCAGCATCAAATCAAGGTAGTGCAGGTTGTATTCGCGTTCCGCGAACTCGCACTTTGTGGAATCCGAATCCTTATTTACGAAGATTCCGGGCGCTGTCGGATCCGTCCCCGTCCATTCCTTCATCTCATACTTCGTCCCCGCAAGGTTTAATCCGATTTTGTTGTTTTTGCTGTCGTAAGCTGCATTGCGCCTTGTACGGTAATTGTTGTAGCCCTTTGTAAGGAACTCGTCAATCCGGCTTGACGCATTGAATTCCAGGGAACCGCCGCTTGTGGTGAACTCAAGGAAATAATCCCAGATCTTAAGGGACTTGTTCTGCAGGTCCGCATTGTTTACAAAATTCCTTATGCCGGCCGCTGTGTCGAGCTCTTTTTTTAAGGCATCAATCTTGATCAGGTCCGTATCGTCCTTCTCCGCATCCAGGCCATCCTTGTTGGAGAGCAGCTCCGCCAGCTTGCTGTAAAAGACGCCGTTTGTGCAGAGGCTGTTGAATTCCGACATCCCGCCGTTATTGATATTTTTGTAGATCGTCTCATCAAGAAACACCCGGTTTCCGTCCAGATAAGCCCTGTTGCTGTTTATGCTGTACCTTTTCTCCCAGGTGGATGCGTCGGCGTTATAATAACAGAGCGCAGCGATATTGTTTTTCCAGCCGCTCTTCAAATTGCTTGAAAAATTAGCCTGCCATTTGCCCGTCCATGTGGCATAGGGGATAAACAGCAGGGACTCCTCGGTCTGTGGGATGACTGAAGTGTAGCCCTGAAACCTGGCGATATTGTATTCGTTTTTCCAGCGGTAACGGATGTTTTTATCCCCTTCTATGAAATACTGCCTGTATGTCTTCTTGTCTTCCCCGTCTGTGTATGCAAGGGTGCCCTCAAGAATCGCCTCCGGGCTGTCCGTAAAATAACTCAGCTTCTTCTGCTGTGCGTCCACGGGCGTGACATAAAAGTAGAACCCCTGGCAGTCGCTGGAGAAGTCTCCGCCTCCGGCGCTGGAAGGGTATCTGTAGCTGATCGGGATCTTCGTGTCTTTGCCCGTGTTGCCGCTGCCACCAGCTCCCAGCGCGGAATCCGGTCCAAAGGCTGCAATTCCCGTCAGGACGGCAGCGAACAGCAGGACCACAATACTCTTTGCAATCCGTCCCCTCTTTGTTTTGGTTTTTTCTCTTTTTTCTGCCATTTTAAGCCTCCTGTCTTGATTTATTTGTTTTTGGCATTATTCTTCTCATTCTGCTATAAAGGCATGGTATGCCTCTGTCTAAACCGTTAATAGTCCCGGAATCATTATTTTTTTATTTTTTAAAAACTTTTTCAAAAAATTTTTTCAAAAAGAGGTTGCCAGAGCTGTCTAGATGTTGTATAATAAATATATAGAAATACAGGACGAGTCCTGAAGAGAAAGAAGGTTACAATTATGAAGAAAACAAGGATAATTAGAACGATAAAAATGATAAAAAATGTATCAATGCTGCTTGCCATGGTAATGTTTATTACTACCCTTCCAGTCAATGCGGAAGCAAAGAAACTCGGAAAGATCCCGATGGGCGATGCTATAGCGGATCCTTGGAACTGGGGCGAAGATGAAACTACCATTGACTTCCCGCAGCCCTATAGCCATTGGACAATCGACACTAACCTCAACTGTAAGCCTGGTGATACATTTACATTCACTGTGGAACAAAGCAAGTTTGATGCAAAAAACAATGATAACTTCAAGATTTACGGAGACATCATCTGGCGTTCCTCTGATACAGATGTGGCGACGGTAAACAAAAAGGGGAAGGTCACAGTAAAAAGCGAAGGAAATGCAGCCATTACGGCAAGCATCCGGCTTAAAGGAACGAGTATTTACGGAACCAAGGTTGATACAGAAGAGGTGGTTTACCGCCACTGGATCCACTCCGGACCGGTGCTGCAGCTTAACAAAAACAATGTGAAGGCGGTTGCAAAAAAGGCACATGGGATTGATGAAAGGGATCGCAAACCTGTTATCCGTGCAAAAGGATCCCCGGAGGAGACGAAAGAGCTGTTTCAATCTTTTGCAAAAGAATTTAACAAATATGGACATAATATAACGGGTGAAATGGTCCATGAAATCGGAAACTTCACATACTGGTGGTAATAATCAACAAACACTTAAACACAAAGCCGGAGCTCCCAGCATTGAGGGCTCCGGTTTCTTATCGCTCCTTACAAAAAAGAGCCGCACTTCTGCGACTCTGACTGCCTGATATACTTTTACATTGTCATATCCACCCCAGGTTCTTCATGAATTTCTTCCATGGCATTCTGTACCATATTGATTTCCTGCTTTAAATCTTTATATAACCTTTCGTATATATTTTTAGCTTTCGTATATTTTCTATAAGAAAAATCAATAAATGGATCATATCTGAGAGTTGCCCCCCATGCGGTAAGCGTATCTGAAATATCTTCCAATTCTTCCGGAAGCTCTATTCCAAGACGCTCCAAACACACTCTGAGTTTCGCAATGTTATGAGTAAATTCCGGCGTTTCCCCATGTATCAAAATCAAACCCTTGAGCGTTTTTTCAATTGCCTGTTGCATATGATACGCCGCTGCCGTAACAGCATACTCATCAGGAAACTCTTTTTCAACAAGAAGGCAGGTCTTATAATCATATTCCGCAAGTTTTAACAGGTCAGCAAATCCCGTTGTCATAGACAATGGCTCCTTTTGTCATAATATCGTTTTTTAACAATTCGCTCCTGACTGCATTGAAATGGATGATGTCAACCTCCGATTCCAAAGCCTGCCGGAACGGTTTTGCCATTGAAATAAATTCGTCTTCCGTGATACCGGGAGCATCAATGGCAATATCAATATCGCTGCCGATTCCGCAGTTCATGGTCACGGCGCTCCCGAAAATAACCAGTCGGCGTATTTTTTCTGTCTTTCCGGCAATCTCAATTGCCTTCTGTACGTCTTTCTGTTTGGACGGAAAAATATATTTTAATTTTTCTGAACCGTTACACCTTACGGGAAATATATTCATGGCAAAATCTCCTTCCAACTGTTTTTTAACCGCCAATCAGAAATCCGGTTCTTCTGTCCCGCACGGATTTTCTCCCGTTAAAAGCTGTTCCCCATCCCTGCCACAGGAGAGATCATTGATTACGGAATATGTGTATTCCCTTACTTTTTGGACGGCGTCCATTGCCGCCTCCACATCCTGTTCGTTCGGATGGAAACAGTTGTCTCCGGGATACCTTGTCGTGAAATAGAACCCGTCAATCCGGTACATGGAAGTTTCGACCTCCTCCGGAATAGGGAGTCCCATATCGTTTTTAATATAGCGGATCAGCTTTGCAAGGCTGTGTGTTTTAAGAACGTTTTCTTTTTCGTACATCTCCTTTTCTGAATCCGGCACCGCATAAACGGAAATGATATGCTTTAAATAGCGTTCGCAGACATTCTGCCCGCCTGCCGCCATCATGCTGCCCTTAAGTCCAAGTTTGTATGCGTCGGCTAAAAACAGATAGTCGTTTTCGGCAAAGCTTAAATAAGTGTCTCTTTCGTCCATAAGTCAATCCCGTCCTTTCTTACATTTTCGTGGTATAACAGGCCGCTGTTCCTCCACTCGTCCCCGATGGCAATATGCAGTTCCACCTCGGGCATATCCGGGTCCACAGGGACAACCTCTGACACCAAAAGAAGCGTCTGCCCCTTAAGCTGTTCCATCGGAAAATCTTCTGCAAGCTGTAGAAATAAGTCCACATCACTGGATTCGTTCTGCTGCTTTCTCGCACAGCTTCCATACAGGTACAGATGCCGGACATACGGGGCAATAGGCGACGCTTTAATTTTTTCCATGGCGTATTCCACGCTTTTTTCGCAGCGCTCGTTATGGACGCGGCGGACTTTTGGATCTGACGGCAGACCTACCAGCATGTTCGTTTCCTCCTATTTGTCATGCAAATCCTGATATTCCGGTTTTCTGACAAAATGGTAGTTTTCACATATAATATCAACTGCCATTTCCTCGTCCACTGTATGAAGGCCCGAATAATACCGACACATCGCGTCAAACGGGAGCTTTTCGGACAACTCCCTGCTGTTTATGCCGGTTTCAATGTAAAGCTGCCGGTAAGTGAATCCGATCCAGTATGCAACATCCGGAGAAAAACAGGATTCCGCTTCCGGCACTCTGTCATAGTCTTCGGTTATCTGCCCGCTGTGGAATTCAGGGAATTTTCCCCTCAGCTCCGGCACGATGAAATCCAGACACTCCAGTTCGTCTGCCAGCTGGAATCGTGAATAAATCGTATCGAATGCGCGCCTGCAGAAATCCGACTGCAAATACAATCCGGAAAACAGTTCCATATCAAACCCCTTTTTGGCTAAAAACTCATACAGATTTCCCTGCGTTCTGCAAATTTTATAATCAACTCCGGTCAACATCGTCTTGTTCCCCTTTTTCCATTTGAAAATATTCAGCGCTTCTCTCTTGTTCTATGATCTCATTTAAATAGACGCCATCTCTTTGATATTTCTTTTTCATTTCTGTAACAACATTGTAAGACGTTGTTCTTCTTTGTTCTGTAAATTTTCTGATATCATCTGCTTCTTTTCCAAATATTTCCCTTGAAGACACAATTTTTATCGCTTTACAGGCATTTTTTGTTTTCGCCACTATCTGATAACCATAATCAATAGAAGATAAGCACGCTGCAAGCCCCTTATCGGTAAGTGCATAATTTGAAAACTCCCGAATTGCATCATTCATTCTATCATCCGCAATCGCGCCTATGATTACATCATACGCCATCGCCTTTTCCATATACTCCTTTGCCATCCACAAAGAAGAAAATTCCTCTGATTTCTTCCGAAAGGC
>CAZWRT010000002.1:0-90600 GCA_964636375.1 uncultured Lachnobacterium sp.
AGTAATTTTATCTTACATCAGTTTGAAGGTTTACACAAACTTTGGGATAGTCCCCGTTCTCTGGGCAAACACCCTATACTACGCTTTCCATGGATACTTCACTTTAAAATACACCAAATTTATCTTATTACATAAATATATTCTGTTTTATCAAAGAAAGTAATATAAAGAACTAAGGGATTGGAAGATGTCGCAACTTCTTCTGGACAATTAATTAATAAATGAATCCCTTTTGTTTCCAATGGCGTTATAGCTGTAATACTGGAATAAGTGAAACCTCCACTGCTATCCTCTGCAACAGCAAAACCGCTATATGTATAACCATCATTGTAATCTGCTTTTATTTCACAAATCTTATCACATCTCATATCTTCTTTTTTCAAATTTTTAACATCCATATCTACATGAATATACACTTTTCCCCCTTCTGCTTGATAATGAGAATAAAGTATGGCTTTAGTAGTTGGTTCAACGTCATAAGAAAATTCAACCTTTTGCAAAGTGGCTTCATATTCTCCTGTTATAACCGTTTGACCTTCTTTAATTTCAGAGATTGGTAATAAACTTTCAATATGATCAATCTTTTCATCAATATCATTTATAAATGTATCAATTGTCTCTGTCCTCTGCTCTTGGGATTCTCGATACATTCTATCAGCCATATCTAAATTATACTGTGCAAAGTTTTGAAGTGATTTCCAATAGCTTCTATATTCTTCTGAAACTCCGTTAATATCATAATTAATGGTTTTATATGCCCATGTATACATATCTAAAAAAGTGGACTCATAATCACTAAAATCATAAAATCTTTTTCCTTCTTTCAATTCATCAAAATGACTTTCCATGTAATTAGAAAGTGCAGACACATAGTTTGCATATATTCCCATAAACTCCTCATGATATTTGGAAAAATCAATATCTGCATCATATGTATGATATTCTCTTCCCATCAGAGGATTTACAACTTCGTTTGAATTTACTTCTGCAATTTCTTCTTCTGATTTTGTTTCGCCTTCTTTTTCTTGTGCTATACTTTCTCCCTCTTTTCTTTCCTGAGTGGTTACTAATGAACTAGAATCAGAATTGTCTATTTCCGATTGTCCGCAACCAGAAACAAGGCAAACTAACAATCCCATAATTACAATATTGAGACATTTCCTTTTTAACATTTATATTTCCTTCTTTCCTAAATTTACATTTGAAATAATCACTAATAGAATTCAAAACTTATTGACTTGCGCTTCAAAATTTATAGCATCATCTTTGTTTTTAAAACACAATGTACAAATTTCTCCTTTTTTAATCCCTCCCTCATAATAATTTTCTGCATCGAAATATGCATCGAACCATTTCTTATTACATTCAGCCATTCTTTTAGCGGGAGAACATGGTGAATAACCATTATGTATCTTATGATTTGCTATATTTAATAAAAATTTTTTCATTTGCATACCTCATGCAGTTATTTTCTAATCACAATTTTAGAGTTTATAACTCTATTTGTCAAGAGTTTTTTATTTTTCCCTTATACTTATTTCAAGAGGTATATAATCATGAGATATAATGAACGAATAAGGGAAATCAGAGAAGACAATTCCCTCACCCAACAAAAAGTTGCCGACCTACTTCATATCGGTCAAAGAACCTACGCAGACTATGAAAGTGGCAAGACAAGAATTCCCATAGATAATATTATGATTCTAGCCAAATTTTATAATGTTTCTATGGACTACATCACAGGAGCAAGTAACATCAAATCAGAATATCCCCAAACATAGGCAGCGGCTTTTTTCATTTCCATAATGCCACTGCCTATTCTTATATTATTACTTCTTTACATTTTCTGCTATGTAGGAATCTAATCTACTGATAGCCACCCTAAATTCTTCTTGCAAGGCTTTTAAATAGTATTTTGTACTATTGGCAATCATTTTAGCCTCTGCCTGTTCTTCATCTGTATATGAGGTTTCCTCTGCTTTTAATAGACATAACAGAGATTCTTGATTATACGCTACTTCTAAAAAGTCTCTCATAATTGAATACAGTTCTTCCATTTTGTTATCTCCCTTCTTGAAGAATAGGGAGAAATTTTTTAATACGCATAATAATATATTGTTCAACAAAATTTCTCCCTATTTGGTATACGTAACCATATACAATTACATCTTTACGAGATTTTTTACCAATTCAAGAGAAGAAACCAGATCTCCATTCAAATTCTGAAGATCTGGTTCTACTGTTTTTGCAATGCCAATTCCCTTTCACCATTCTCCCTCTGCTACTTTAGCTTTTACAGGCATCGCAAATTAATTCATCTGTTACATCAGACGCTGAATCTACTGATTTTGATTTAATCTTAATCTGTATTCCCATCAAAATGCTTGCAATTTCACAAAGCGTATCTACACTGTTTCACTCAAATGCCACTCCCCGCCTCCCAGCCTCTCCGCCAGCCTGGTATTGCGCTCTGCGGTCTTGGAATTCTTGATGGCGTAATAGACAGCCTTCCTCTCTCCGATTAAGACAAGTATCTTCTTTGCCCGCGTCACTCCCGTATAGAGCAGGTTCCGCTGCAGCATGACAAAATGGCTCATGGAAAACGGCATGACAACAATCGGATACTCCGATCCTTGAGCCTTATGAATCGTCGTGGCATAGGCAAGCACCAGCTCGTCCAGCTCTGTCGCATCGTACACCACCAGCCGCCCGTCAAAATTGACCGACAGCTCGCGCTCCTCCAGATCGACCTTCGCAATGGTCCCAATATCACCATTGAACACTTCCTTGTCGTAATCATTCTTGATCTGCATGACCTTGTCCCGCAGGCGATACTGGGTACCGCCCCGCCTTAACGCCGGTCCCTCCGGGTTCATTGCCTCCTGCAGGACCTGGTTCAGATTTGCAGCTCCAACCTCGCTCCTCTGCATCGGTGTCAGCACCTGAATGTCCTGCAGCGGGTCTACGTGATAGTATCTGGGCAGATTGACCGTACAGTATTTTACCAGACGATCCACGATCCCCTCATTCGACTCTTCCTCTGCAAAAAAGAAATCGCTGTCTTTCCCGCCCTTCATGTCGATCGCCTCGCCCCGGTTGATCCGGTGGGCGTTCATGATGATCCTGCTGCCCTGCGCCTGCCGGAAAATGCGTGTCAGCCGGACGACAGGAATCCGTTCAGACGCGATCACATCCCTCAGCACGTTTCCGGCGCCTACGCTCGGCAGCTGGTCTGTGTCCCCGACCAGAATCAGGGTCATATGCTCCGAGATTGCCTTCAGCAGGTTATACATCAGAATCACATCGATCATGGAGCACTCATCCAATATCAGGACATCTCCTTCAATCTGATTCTCCTCATTCCTCTGATAGCCCTCCGGAGGCTTGTATTCCAACAGCCGGTGAATGGTCTTCGCTTCCATCCCCGTCGCCTCCCCCATGCGCTTTGCCGCCCTTCCGGTCGGTGCGGCAAGGACAACCCGGCATCCCGCCTGCTGATAGGCGGAAATGATGCCGAGCGTCGTAGTCGTCTTCCCCGTTCCCGGACCGCCGGTCAGCACCATTACCTTATTCGATATCGCGGCCCGTATCGCTTCCAGCTGTACCTCGTCATAAGACAAGTCGCTGCGCTGTGACACTTTATGTAAGACCGTTTCCACATCCACCGGGACTCTCCGCTCTGCCTCCAAAAGCTTCAGCAGAAGCCTGGCACATCCACACTCCGAAAAGTAAAACGGCGGCAGATAGATCGCCGTTTCCTCTTTGATCACATCCGAAGCGCGAATCATCTCGTCCAGAGTGATCTCCAGCTCCGGTGCCTCCACCTCCAGGAGCTTTTCCGCCGTCTCGATCAGTTGCTCCCGAAGGGCATAGCAGTGCCCGCTCTCTGACAGCTTGTTCAGCGTATATAATATCCCGCTCCTTAGCCGGATAAAGCGGTCCTTCTCAATCCCGAGCTTATAAGCGATCTGATCTGCCGTCTTGAACCCGATGCCCCAGATATCGTCTGCCAATTTGTATGGGTTCTCGGTAACAACAGAGATGCTCTCGCTGCCATATGTCTTAAAGATCTTCGTTGCATGGCTGGTGCTGACCTCATGCCCCTGCAGGAACAGCATGATGTTCTTGATCTCTTTCTGATCCTGCCAGCTCCTCCTGATGCGCTCAATGCGCACGGTTCCGATGCCCTCCACCTGCACCAGCAGATCCGGCGTTTCCTCAATTATATTGAGCGTGTCCTTGCCGAATTTCTGGACGATCCGGCTCGCGAATTTCGGTCCGATTCCCTTGATCAGACCGCTGCCAAGATACTTTTCAATGCCATAGACCGTCGCCGGCAGCGTTTCCTCCCACTTTTCCACCGAGAACTGGCGGCCATACTTTTTGTCAACCTTCCATGTCCCCTCCAGGGAAAGGACGGAGCCGACATGGACATCCGGCATCGTCCCGACCACTGCTACAAGGTCACTGTAATTTTTCGCCCTGCACTTAATGACCGTGTAACCATTTTCCGCATTCTGATAAGTAATCCGCTCAACCACACAGCGAAGATGATCCATCTCAACCTCCCGGACAGTTCCCTGCCCTCACAACTGATCCCGTCCTTCGAAAAAGAGCAGGACTTTCCAAAAAGCCTGCTCAAATACACCATCAATTATATAGTTTTCGTTTCCCGGTGTCAATGTCACCGACGCAACCGAAGCGTGCAAGCGGTTTTTAAAAAATCTCCTCCAGCACCTTCTTCAGCGTTCCCGCAGACTCGTGCAGCGCGGTCACCTCCTCCTGATCGAGCGCAATCGGCACCTTCGTCTCGCAGCCGTTCGCCCCAATGATGCAGGGCATGGACAGAACCACGTCCTCAATGCCGTACTCGCCGTGCATCATCGTGGAGATCGGCAAAATGGACTTCTCGTCCCGGATAATGACCTCGCAGATGCGCTTTACCGACATTGCAATGCCATAGTAGGTCGCGCCCTTCTTGGCGATGATCTCATAAGCGCTTTCCCGCACCTCACGTGCGATCTGGTCCGTGGACTCCACATGATTGTAATGCCCGCGCATCTCGCAGAAATCATCCAGCGGAATTCCCGAGACATTGGCGCTGCTGAACGCCGCGATCTCGCTGTCCCCGTGCTCTCCCACAATAAAAGCATGGACGCTGCGGCTGTCCACCTGCAGATGGCTGCCAAGCTTCGTCTTTAAGCGCGCACTGTCTAAGACCGTGCCGGAACCGATCACCCGGTTCTCCGGGTAGCCGCTCAGCTTCTGCGCGGTATAGGTCAGAATGTCTACCGGATTTGCCACCACCAGAAGAATTCCCTCAAAATCGCGTTTCACGATCTCCGGTATAATGGATCGGAAGATATCTACATTTTTGTGCACCAGATCCAGGCGGCTCTCATCCGGTTTCTGATTTGCGCCCGCAGTGATGACAATAATCGCAGAATCTGCAATATCGTCGTAATCCCCCGCATAGATCTGCATCGGCCGCGTGAAGGGGATTCCGTGGGAAATATCATAGGCCTCACCCTGCGCCCTGTCATGGTTCGCATCCAAAAGCACCATCTCCGTAAACAGGCCACTCTGCATTAATGCGAAGGCAGATGCCGCTCCCACATAGCCGCAACCGATGATTCCGACCTTCTGTTTATTAATTCTTGTATTGACTTCGTTTTCATTTCCACTCATTACAGCATTCTCCTAACTTTTCATTTATTTCAATCTCATAATGAATAGTATCCCAATTTCTCAGGCCTTTATAACACTGCAACGAATTGTTTTATATTTTTAGGATTTAACAAAGCGCCATTTTAGGCTATTTTTATGAATTTTTCACGTCAATTTTCGTCTCAGCTGACTCAATACTTTCTTTTCCAGGCGCGAAACTGCCACCTGATTCATGCCAAGAATTGCCGCGACCTCCGACTGTGTCAGGTTCTCCATGTAGCGCAGGCGGATCAGACTGTGTTCGCGCTCTCCGAGCTCTCCCATCGCCTGTTCCAGCGCAATATGGTCAAGGATCGGATTCTCAAATCTCTGCCCGTCCTCGAGCTGGTCTTCCAGCGTCAATTGTTTTTCATCCCCGCTGTTCACCGGCTTTTGAATACTGTCCACCTCAGCCCCTGCCTGAAGAGCCAAAATAATATCTTCATAGGGCAGTCCGGTCTCTTTTTTTAACATCTCCATCGTTGGTTCTTCGTTGTCTGTCTTTTTCATCCGCTCTCTCACAATCGCAATTTTCCTTGCATTTTCCTTGATTTGGCGACTGACATGAATCATCCCGTCGTCCCGGAGAAAACGGCGGATTTCTCCCATAATCAACGGGACTGCATACGTGGAAAATGCGTAGGGAAGCGATGCATCAAAGCGGTCAATCGCCTTGATCAGGCCGATGACGCCGATCTGGCATAGCTCCTCATTCTCCAGCCCCCGGTCCATAAATCTCCCCGCCACCATGTGTACGAGCCCCATATTCTCATTGATCAGTTTCTCCCGAATTTCCAGATCTCCCCGCTGTGCCTCTGCAATGGCAGTTTGCCATGCTCTATCTTCCGTGGCAGGGCTACTTCTCACCGTCCTCCGCTATGTACTTCCACAGAGTCACACAGGTCCCCTCCCCGGGGACCGATGTGACCTCCATGCGGTCCATAAATGCCTCCATGAAAGAAAATCCCATGCCTGAGCGCTCCAGCTCCGGTTTTGTCGTGTAAAACGGCTGCCTCGCCGCCTCAATATCCGCAATTCCGACGCCTTTATCTTCTACCTGCACCGTGAGTTCTCTGCCCTTCCGCTCACAGACAAGAAGAACCTGCCCATTTCCCTCCTCGTCGTTGTACCCGTGGATGATCGCGTTCGTCACGGCCTCGGAGACTGCCGTTTTCACATCCGCCATCTGCTCCAGAGTCGGATTCATGTCGGTCATAAATGCCGCCACCAGCATGCGTGCCAGTCCCTCATTCACCGACCTCGCGTCGAAAGACACCCGCATATGATTCAATATCTCCTCCATATCTACCTCCCATTCTCGACGAAATCCGTCCGAATCAATTTATTCAGCCCCGACTTGTGAAAAATCGTCTTTGCCCGCTCTCCCAGATGTATCGCGAACACCTCGCCGCGGTACATCTCCATCGTCCGTCTCCTGCCGATCATCACGCCAATCACAGAGCTGTCCATAAACTCGGTTCCCGAAAAATCAAACACCAGCCGCCTCACATGCCAGGAATCGATCAGAAAATCAATCTCACGGCTCATGACCTTTGCCGCGTGATGGTCCACCTCTCGAGGCATCGGGACAACCAGAGTCTCCTCGTCAATTTGATAAGCTACATCCATACTGCTCTCTCCCCTTTTTTGTACTATTCGCAAAAAAGACGCCATGGGCATCCATACCCTGACGTCTTTTGTATAATTAAATTCAATTTTAATAAAAATGCGATGCAGAATCACTCCTGCGCATTCACATAGTTTCGCGAAGTGCGCGCTCTCTGTGTTCCCGGATAATTATCGACCACAAACTGGTAATATTGCCTGGCAGAATCCAGATCCCCGCTTCTGCGGTAGGCCTGGGCCAGATAATATGCTGCGTTGCCATCCTGGTAGTCCATCTGTTCCGCGACAACCTTCTTCAGATTGATGATTGCCTCTTCATATCCCCCACGGGTGTATGCCGCATAACCATCCGCATAGAGAGTCGATAAATACTGCTCCTTCACCTGTGCATTCAAATCGTTATAGATGCGCTTCACATCAACCGACAAATAGGAATACTCCACCTTCTTCAGAAGGTCACCGGCCTGCATCGTCTCTCCCGCATGAAAGGTCACATAGGCCTCTATCAGATACTGGTAGGTGCGGATCTTATCCTCTACCTGCTCGTAATTCTGCCGCTCTTCATCTACCCTGCCATCCAGCGCCTCAATCTCATTCTCGAGCTCCCGGATGGTCCGGTCCTTTGCCGCCAGCTCGCTGCTCGCTGCGAGCAGCTTATCCTGCGCATCGTCATTGGCCTCGCTGCGCACGGCTGGCACAATCAGCCATATCGTCACCGCGGCGCCTACAATCAGTCCTATGATAACAGATAAAATCGTCGATCCCAGAGAAGATTCCTTGAAACGTTTCGGCATAATGATTGTTTCATTGCCGCTCTGGTAGGAGATCAGATCATCATCCTTCGCCTTCTGATCGTTCCCTTTTTCCTTCAGCTTCTGATTGACTTCCTTTAAATACCGAAGTGTCAGTGTATTGTTGGCATCAACCTTCCCCGCACTCCGCAGGGACTTCTTCGCGAGATCCAGCTTGTCCTCCTGCAGATAAAGAAGGGCCAAAAGCTGATGTCCGCGGATCAGTCTGGGATTTAAGGAAAGCACCTTTTTCAACTGAATCATGGCGAGGTCCCGGCTGTCCTGTTCACAGTAGCGCAGGGCCTGATTATATTTTTTGATTGTCTGATTGATCGTTGCAAGCTGGCCGCGGTTCTGCTGAATCGCGTCCAGATAACGGTTCGCCAGATTGTCCTTAGGCTGGTAACTGCGGCTGATCACCCACTCGCTCAAGGCGTCCACCGTCTCTCCCATTTCATAGTACACAAGGCCCAGAAGATTTCTGGCATCAATATGATTTTTGTTAAATTTGAGACACTTTCTCAGGCTTTCCAAAGCTCCTGAGAGATTCCTCACAGACGCGCGCTCCAGCCCCTGATTATAATAAGCGTTGGATGTGCGAATGATCCTGTGAAAAACCGCAACATCCGCCCCACAGGAGGGACACCGCTCCTCGCGGTCCAGTTCATTACCACATCTGTAACATCTCATAACGTCTGCCCATCCCGGCTTTCACGCAAAATTTCTGAAATAATATCCGCTATGTCTGTCAGATCGCGATTATGAATCGCAGACTCCGCCTCCTCCACTTCGAGGCTGGGCTGAAAATTTTTAAGTTCCTCTTCAAAATTTATCATAATTCCTCCGGGCCGCTACGCAACCACATCGCCAAGCTTATGCATCACGACATTGCCGTCCTTCTTCTTGAAGAGAATGGACCGCTGCTCGTCCTTGATCAAAAGCATACTCTGATCGATCATCACTACCGTGTTTGGATACACCTCACGCAGCACCTGTACCGTAGCATCCTTACCACGTTCCACGATTGCATTCAGACGTTCCAAATCTTTTGTCTTCTGTGCGATCTCAGCCTGTTTGGCGAGCTTTGCCCGCAGGAGCGAAACCTTCCGCTCGTCGCTGTTGGGATCGGTGCCTGCCGCCTTGGCAATATTTTCAATCATTGCCAGACCCTCGTTCACCTTATCCATCAGACTGTTGTCATCCCGGATCTGGCTCTCCAGATCAATGATGCTGCGCAGGATCTCCGCGCTGGTTCCCACATGCACCTGTGTCCGTACTTCATTGACATTGCCGAGCGAATCCGCCTCAATCCCGCTTGTCGCATAGACCTCTCCGCCGACGAGCCCTGCATGCTTGCCCTCCAGATAGATTCTATCATAGCTGACCAGCTTACAGTTTAAGGCAGAATTCAGGCGGATGCAGCCCTCTGCCTCCACGAAGCAATACTCAAAGAACTTTGCCTGAATATCTCTTTTCGAACGGATGACTGCCTTCTCTCCGCCAAGCACACCGCCTCGCAGCAAAATACCCTTGCCCGCCTCCAGCGTACACGCCTCGCAGATCCCGTCCACCGTAATTGTGCCGGTCGCCTTCACTATGGACCCCGCCGTAACGTTGCCATGAATCACGACATCCCCGCGGAAATCAATATTGCCGGTGTGCAGATCCACATCGCCCCTCACTTCGTACACGGAAGATATGATAATGCGGTTGTTCTGCATCTCAATCTTGCCGGTGACATCCGCCGTGTAGGTACTCCCATCCTCAGACCTGGTAAACCCCTTGCCTGCAATCGGAGGAAGCGGACGCCCGCGCTTGGCCCTTAAGGGCTTGCCCGTGACGGTTGTCCCATCCTGCCCGGAAATCGGCTCATTGTATGTGGCAATCACCTGCCCAGCCTCGACCAGCTCGATGGCATGAACACTCCAATAATCCACAGACCCGTCCTCACGCACAGCCGGTTTGCTGTTTAAATCCATGTCAAAATTGTACAGATAATACCCATCCTGTCCGTCGACCGGCTCAGTTCCTCTGGCGACACGAACCTCACGGTTATAGATCGCGCCCTTCTGCATCAGCTCGACGGCCTTCATATCAATCCCGAAGGTAATGTGGTTTCTCTGAAGCAATTCAAGAAGGTCAGCCACTGTATATTCAGTTTTCGATTCCGGCTTGATCAGGTATAAAGATGCCTCCATCTCATCCGGAGAAATACGAACCTCGGACTCCCGTTTCTCAAATACTTCCATGTATATTCTCCCATGTGGATAGAATTATATTACAATTTTAGCACTTATGAAAATATTTTTCAACACTTTTTACAATTTCAGACTCATAAGCCGTTCTTCGACCTGCGCCATCATCTGTTCGTAGGTTTCCAGCTTGTCCTTTTCGGCCTGAACCTTCTCCGGCTTGGCATTGCTTAAGAACTTCTCATTGGAAAGCATCCCGCGTGAGCGCGCCAGCTCCTGCGTCAGCCGCTCCTTCTCTTTCATCAGCCGCGCGCGCTCCTTCTCCATATCCACCAGATCCTCCAGCGGCAGGTAAACAACCGCGTCGGGAATCACCACGGACACCGCATCCTCACCGATTCCCGATTTGTCCGCCTGAACCGCAATCCCGCTCGTGTACGCCAGATTCACATACACCTCCTGATTATCCTCAAAAATGGAGCGGACATCCGCGCGGTCGGAGACGATGAAAATTTTCGCCTTCCGCGAGGGCGGCACATCCATCTGCGTCCGAACTCCGCGGACTCCCTTCACCAGATCCTTGCAGCGCTCCGCGGCGGCCTCCGCCTCCGGGTAATTCCAGTCCTCACGGTATTTCGGCCACTCGGAGAGCATGATTGTCTCCTCTTCGCTCTGCAGGGAACAAAAGATCTCCTCCGTGATAAAGGGCATATACGGATGCAAAAGCTTTAACGCGTTGATGAGTACCGTGCGCAGCGTCCAGAGTGCCGCATTCGCAGATATCGGGTCCTCATCCTTCTTGTAGGTGCGCACCTTCGTAATCTCGATGTACCAGTCACAGAACTCATCCCAGATAAAGTCATATACCTTCTGCACGGCGATTCCGAGCTCATATTTGTCCATGTTTTCCGTGGCGTCCTTCGCCAGCGTGTTGACCCTGGAGAGAATCCACCGGTCCGCCACATGCAGCTCCTCCGGCGACGGCTCCCGGACCGTCATCCCCTCCAGATTCATCTGAATAAAGCGGGACGCGTTCCACACCTTGTTCGCGAAGTTGCGGGATGCCTCCACGCGCTCCCAGTAGAAACGCATGTCATTGCCGGGCGCATTGCCGGTAATCAGCGTCAGGCGCAGCGCATCCGCGCCGTACTTGTCAATGACCTCCAGCGGGTCGATCCCGTTGCCTAACGATTTGCTCATCTTCCGCCCCTGAGAATCCCTCACCAGGCCGTGGAAGAGCACTGTGTGGAAGGGAGCCTTTCCCATCTGCTCATAGCCGGAGAAAATCATACGGATGACCCAGAAGAAGATGATATCATAGCCCGTCACAAGCACATCGTTCGGGTAGAAGTAATCAAGCGCCTCCGTCTTCTCGGGCCAGCCGAGCGTCGAGAACGGCCACAGTGCGGAGGAAAACCACGTGTCCAGCGTGTCCTCATCCTGCGTCATGTGTGTGCAGCCGCACTTCGGACACTTGCCCGGATTTTCAGCGGCAACCACCATCTCGCCGCAGTCGTCGCAGTACCATGCGGGAATGCGGTGTCCCCACCAGAGCTGGCGGCTGATGCACCAGTCGCGGATATTGTCGGTCCAATTGAAATAGATCTTGTCCATGCGGCTCGGCAAAAGCCGGATCTCGCCGTTCTTCACGCCCTCAACCGCCGGCTTGATCATCTCGTCCATCTTCACGAACCACTGCTGTTTGATCATCGGCTCCACCGTCGTGTGGCACCGGTCGTGTGTGCCCACATTGTGAGCGTGCGGCACCACCTTGACAAGAAGTCCCGCCTCCTCCAGATCTGCAACCAACGCCTTACGGCACGCATAGCGGTCCATGCCCGCATATTTTCCGGCTTTCTCGTTCATGGTGGCATCGTCGCCTATCACGATGATTTCCTCCAGATTGTGCCGTTTGCCGACCTCAAAGTCGTTGGGGTCGTGGGCGGGCGTAATCTTTACGCAGCCGGTTCCGAACTCCTTATCCACATAGGCGTCCGCGATGACCGGAATCTGCCGTCCGGTTGTCGGGAGCTCCAGCATTTTTCCAATGATGTCCTGATAGCGCTCATCCTCCGGGTTCACCGCCACCGCGGTATCGCCGAACAGCGTCTCCGGCCGGGTGGTCGCGATCTCGACAAAACGCCCTTCCTCTCCCACTACCGGATAGTTAATATGCCAGAAAAATCCGTCCTGCTCTTCGTGTTCTACCTCGGCGTCCGAGATCGATGTCTTACAGACCGGGCACCAGTTGATAATCCGCGAGCCCTTGTAAATCCAGTTTTTTTCGTAGAGCTTGATAAACACATCCTGCACGGCCTTGGAACAGCCCTCGTCCATCGTAAAACGTTCGCGCTCCCAGTCCGCGGAGGAGCCCAGCTTGCGAAGCTGCCTGACGATGCGTCCGCCGTATTCCTCTCTCCACGCCCAGCATTTTTCCAGAAACTCCTCGCGGGTCAGATCCGATTTTTCAATTCCCTGCTCCTTTAACGACTCGATAACCTTCACCTCTGTCGCGATGGAGGCGTGATCCGTTCCCGGCTGCCAGAGCGCATTGTACCCCTGCATCCTCTTGTAGCGGATCAGGATGTCCTGCATCGTGTTGTCCAGCGCATGTCCCATATGAAGCTGTCCGGTGATATTGGGCGGCGGCATCACAATCGTGAACGGCTTTCTGCTCCTGTCCACCTCTGCGTGGAAATAGCCGTTGTCTTCCCATTTTTTGTATAAGTGATCCTCTATATTTTTGGGATCGTAGGTTTTGCTCAATTCTCTGTTCATGCTGTCCTCCTTAATAGTTAAAAGCCCTCCATGTACATCCGTACATGAAGGGCGAATAATCGCGGTACCACCTTCGTTCGCCGAATCCCTCCGGCATCTCGCATCAGCCGCTGCACATGTTTAAATAATCATACTTGTACGCTATCATTTTGTCAAGCGCAAATTTCCAGGGATTTCACCATCGTCTGATAGACGTGCTCACGCATTTTTGTATACTCCATCGAAAAGAAGGACTGCTCCACCTTTTCGTCGAGCGTCAGCGCAATCTGAAATACCATGGTTGCAAACGCCAGCCTGCGCTTGACAGAATCCGTCTCCGCAAAAACACCTTCAAGATATCCCTGCTCCATAATCGCGTCTCCCGCTGTGAGCAGATAGGTGCGCAGTCCCTCCAGCGACTCATCCGTAAACTTATCCCGCAGCGTCTGGCACAAATCCTGCCCGCCGGCAGAGAGATGCAGCATGCGCAGGAAGGTCATATGGTAACTGCTGCTGTCATGCAGCCAGTCCATAATGCAGAATATCTTATCCCGAAAATGCCCCACCCCGTCCATCAGCGCTTTCAGCTCTGCTATCTTTACACTGTAGTCATAGAGCAGTGCCAGTGTGATCAGCTCCTCCTTGGAGGAAAAATATTCGTAGGCCGTGCCCTTTCCGATACCGGCCCGCGCAGTGATATCCTGCACGGTCAGACTCCCGATATCCGTCTTCTCATTCAGAAAATCATTCACCGCCTGAAACATCAGACGAACCTTCTCCGGCGGCTCTGAAAAATTCTTTAAATCGAATTTTGCACCGCTCATTTATAATTCCTCCTCCACCATACTTTTCTCGCGGTTGAATGCGTCATAAATACACGGGATTACGATCATCGTCAAAAGGGTTCCATAAATCATTCCGCCGATAATGGCCACCGCCATCGGTTTCATCATACGCGCGCCCTGCTGGCGGCTCAGCGCGGAGGTGGACATTGCGAGGATCGTGGTGAGCGCCGTCATGAGGATCGGACGAAGCCTCGTCTTGCCTGCCTCTATGATCGCCTCCTTCTTTCCGACGCCCTCCCTGCGCATCTGGTTAATATAATCGATCAAAACAATACCGTTGTTTACGATCAGTCCTGCCAGCATGATAAATCCAAGCATGGAGGTGATGCTAACCGGCTCGCCGGTGACGAACAGTCCGATAAAACCGCCTGTGAACGCCAGCGGGATCGTAAACATAATGATAAACGGCGACAGCAGCGACTGGAACTGTGCGACCATGATCAGGTAAATAAACACAACCGCAAGCAGCAGCATCAAAACCATCTGGCTCATCGAATCGTTGATTGTCTCATCCTCTCCCGCCATCTCCACGGAATACCCCTCCGGGATGTTCAGCTTATTAAGCTCCTTCTGAACCGCGTCGCTGACAAGGGTCACATTGTGCTCCTCGTCAATTCTGCAGGATACCGTCAGATAGCGAATCTGGGCTTCGCGCCGGATCGTAGAAAGTGTCGTGGAGGTCTCCATTTTACAGATATCGGTGAGCGGAATTTCTTTCTTTTCCCCCTCCTTGTCCGTGTGGGTAAACGTCAGATTCCTGATATCCGCCAGCGTCGGTTTTGCCTGTTCCTCCGACCGCAGGAACACCTCATAGTCCTTGATGTCGCCGGAGACCGTCGTCGCGCTTGTCGCATCCGCCATCTTGGCATAGACGATCTGGAACACCTGCGCGACCGTCAGTCCGTACTCCGCCGCCTTCTCCTTATCCACCTGGATGGAGAGCTGGGGCACCGTGTTGTCCAGCCCGTCCTGCACTTCTGTCGTTCCCTCGGTTCTGCTCAAAATATCCGCCACATCCACCGCAATCTTCTGTAACGTGGCAATGTCATTTCCCTTGATGTTCACGGAAAGACCCTGGCCGAAAAAGGCGCTGAAATCCATTGAGGAGCTGTCAGTCTTGACGACATATTCCAGATCCTTCGTGCGCTCCTGGATTTCCTTTTCCACATCGGAGAGCAGCACACCGCTCTCCTCGTCCAGGAGCAGATACATGGATACGCTGTCGCTCCCGCCGCTCAACAGGCTCATGGTTGAGCTGCGCCCGATCGAGGCGGCGATCGTGCCGATGCCCTCAATATCGGAAATGCGTCCGATCACCTCCGTAGAGGCATTCTTTAACTCGTCAAAGGTATAGGTCTCCCCTTCCGGCGCCTCAATGCTCACCGAGAGCTGATTGGTCTCCATATCCATATCCATGAAGATCATGCCTCTGGACATCGCCAGGAAAAAGCTCCCCACCAGAAGGCCTATCGCCACGAGGAAGACTACCGGCTTAAAGCGAAGGCAGCCCTTTAAGAATTTCGCATAGCCGCTCTTTACGGCGTCGAACCACGGATGGCGGATCTCCCGCGTCCGTTTCATCGTCGCGATGGACATCGCAGGCACAAAGGTCAGGGCCACCACAAGGCTTGCAACCAGTGTGAAAGCGATCGTCAGCGCCAGGTCCACGAAGAGCTGTCTCGTAATGCCCTCCGTAAAGATAATCGGCGCATACACACTGACTGTAGTGAGCGTGGACGCGACAATTGCTCCCGCCACCTGCGAGGAGCCCTCCACCGCCGCTTTTTTGACAGAAAGCCCCTCTCCGCGCATACGGTAAATATTCTCAATGACAACGATCGAGTTGTCCACGAGCATTCCGATGCCCAGAAGCAGTCCGGACATGGAGATAATATTCAGCGAAATATCCGTAAAGTACATGAGCACAATCGCCGTAATCACGGACAGCGGAATCGAGCACGCGATCACGAGCGTCGGCTTTAAATCCTTCAGGAATATAAGCAGCACGATGACGGCGAGCAGCGCCCCCCAGATCATGTTGCTCACCACGCTGTTGACGATCAGATCAATATAGATGCCCTGATTCATCAGAGTGGTGAGGTGCAGGTTTTCATTTGCCTTCATGAGGCTCTCAAAACGGTCCAGAATCCGGTCCGTGACTTCCCCGGTGGAATAGCCGGTCTGCTTTTCCATGGATATCGTAATGCCCGGGTTTCCGTTGATGATAGCGTAGGTCTCATCGGAATTGTCCTTCATCTCGATGTCTGCCACATCTGAGAGCCGGATTTCCTTCACCTCGTCCATCCCGAGGTTGATCAGAACCAGATCCCTCAAATCCTCAATGTTCTTCACTGCCTCGCCGACACGGACCAGATACTGGGTATCCTCATCCATGACATAGCCTGCCGGCATATCAAAATTCTGCGCGGTAAACAGCCCCTTGATCGTGTCCATCGACAGAATCTGTTTGATGTCGGCAGACTGATACGCATTGTCCTTCGCCTCGTTCAGCGATGACTGCGCGCTCTCTAAGGAGGCTGCCGCATTGGCGAGCTCCGCGGAGCTGCTGCTCATCTGGATGGCAGCCAATGCCGCATTGGCATTGAGGGTATCCAGCGCCTTGGACAGGGTGATTTTCCCCTGCTCAATCTGCACCAGCGCGCTCTCAATCGTCGTAATACCGGTGTTCACCTGTGTGAGCATTCCGCCCACCGTCGCCGCTGCCATGGGAATATCCTCATATGTCTTAACGGTAATTCCAAGCTCGGTCATACCCGCAAACTGCTCTGCGATAACAGCATTTAACGCCTGAATCTGCGCCTGCACCTCCGGGAGCTGTGCTGCCTGCGGGTTCTCCTCCATCATTGTGACGATTCCGGTGTAAACATCGGACTTCATGAACGCGGAGATCCCGGACTGAATCGCAGCAAGCGATTCCTTCTGCTGATTCAGCTCCTTTAGCTGCCCGTTTAAATCCGCCTCGTTCTTATACAGCTCATCCTGCTGGTTCAACGCCTCCTGAATGGCGCTCTTTAGGTCATCCGACCCGGAATTGAGTGCATCCTGCCCGTTTTTCACCTCGCTCGACGCATCGTCGAGATTCTTCTGGGCATCGACAAACTGCTTGTCGATCGACGCGCGGATCTTCTCGTTGAGCTTCGCGATTTTTTCATCGTTCAACGTTACCTGTATCCGCTCCTCCAGCTGTCCGGTGGCATTCACGGACGCCACTCCCTCCAGACTCTCGAGACTGGGGATCAGCTCGTGGTCCACATAATTGGACAGCTCCGTGGCGCTCATATTGTCCACATCCACTGCGGCCACCAGCACCGGCAGCATATCCGGATTGATCTGCATAATCATCGGAGTTCCCACAGTGTCTCCCCAGCTGCCCGAGATCTGGTCCAGTTTCTGCTGAATCTCGATAACCACGGAGTCCATGTTCGCCTTCTGCTCGTACTCACAGGTCACAATGGAGACGCTGTTGTATGAAATCGAACCGATATTCTTGATATTGGAGGTGGTTGCCATTGCCGCCTCGATCGGAGCCGTCACCTCACTCTCCACCTTCTCCGGACTCGCGCCGACATCCGTCGTGATAATCAGTGCGTACTGAAAACTCATATCCGGGAACAGATCCGTCGTCATCCTCGTAATCGACACCACTCCGAGCACAATGACGAGAACCACACATACCAGAACGGTATACGGCCGTTTCACACTGTATTTCGATATCATATGTATTCCTCCTGATAAACTGTTTTTGACCGACCGGTCGGTCGGAAAGTTATTTCTCATTATACTCCATGCTTTGTATTTTTCAAGGTTCTTCCCAAGATTTTAGAATTAATTTATAAGTTTGTGAGGATTGCTGTTGCAGGATAAATATGATATAATGGACGACGGTATCACAGTTCACACACGATAGGGAGGCCTTATGCGCATTAACGAATTGCCGGCAGAGAGCCAGCTGACCATTACAGCCTATACCGAGGACAAAAAGGCAGAGCTTGAGAGCGAGGTCATTGCTCTCTCAGAGAATGATCTCCTTTACATATCCGCCATTCTGGGATTGACCCAGTTCCGCTACGCAACGGCCGTCTCGCTGTTTACAAACGACAAGCAGGTCATCAATTTCTCTGCGCCTAACGTACAGTACGACTGCATCGGCATCGTGGACAACCTTCCCTACAGCTGGGAGCGTGTCATGATCGAGAAACATGACCTGCCGGACGCGGGCACACACCATCTGGTCTTCTCCAACTCCAACGCCCACTCCATCAACCGCAGGAAGGATTTCCGCCTCTGGCTCGGGAAAGACTGTACGCTGAGCTACGGCTCCCCCGCCGAGAGCCAGCACGGCACGATTAAAGATATCTCTGTGACCGGCATCGGAATCATTGTCAGCTCAAAGGTGGAGATCAGCCTTGGCACTCGCATCAAGGTACAGTTTTCCGAGGTGCGCACAACGAGCGACGGAGAGGAGGAGAAGACCGTTTACATTCTCTTCGCACAGCCAGTCCGCTGCGCCCCGGTCAACGAGGGCAGCCAGATTATCGGCTGCCGAATCCTCGAGGCGGGCCGCGACTACGTCAACTATCTCTACAAGAAACAGCGGGAGGCAATGCAGCGCGAAAAAGGGACGGATCTGTGAGTGTACGGCGTTCCTGCTACTCCCTGCTCTTCGCTCCGCTGACAATCTGATAGTAGGCGCCCGCCGTAATACGGTACACAACCACATAAAACAATGCAAATATAAGGAAACTGCCTGTCGTGGTGCAGACGAACAGCGTATGGTTATAGAGATTGAAGAGCAGCAGCAGTTTCTCGATGATCGGAAACGCAAATGCCAGATGCAGCCCCGCGCCAAAAAGCGGCAGGAAAAACACCGTGAGAAGCTGAGAATTGATGCTCTTCCGGATATCTCTCTTGGTCATGCCGACCTTCTGCATAATCTCATACCGCGACTGGTCTTCATACCCTTCCGATACCTGCTTGTAGTAGATGATGAGGACCGCAGCAAAGATAAACACCATGCTGAGTATGATGCCAAGATAGAAGATTCCGCCGTATAAGGAATAGAAATCCGCCCTCTCAAATTCGCGGCTCTGAACAATAAATGTATAATGATCCTGGCCGTCTTGTTTCAGTTCTGCGAAAGTCTCCTTTATTTCCCTGTGCAGTTCAATGTCCTCCTCATCGTCAAGCGAGGTGTCAAAGCAGTAATTCCATTTGCCGTAAGTCATATCGTCGCCTGCCGCGTCAGTCAGGCCTTCCGAAGCGGCATAGATGTCCGGAACAATGACAAGAATCGACGGCACGATGCTCATCGCCATATCACTGCTGATAAAGCACTCGCTCAAATGCTCCCTGACTTTATAGTGCTTTGCACCCTGAAAGCCAAATGTCGCGCCGTCAAAATTGATGCGGTAGGCGTATGTTAAAGCCTCGTCGGGAGCAAGTGTCACATCGCACCCCATCATGGCATTGTAATCTTCCAGCGGAACCAGATAATACTGAACCAGATCCGAATAGCTGCCAATGTTGAACTCGTTAAACTCTGAGCTGTCATAGATCACATCACCGCCATTCAGCAATCCCGCAATTTCCACCGTCCGATAATCGATTACCTGATCGCAGGCGGCGCCGTGCGCGTTCACTACACTGTTTATGGTATCCCGGAAAAACGCAGTGTCTTCATTGGTCATATGCTTGTTTTCATGCAGACGGAACTCTGTGTTGATCTCCCTTGGATAGCGGCTGCGGACCATGTCCTCGCCCCCGATAAAGAGCGCCGAGGTGGAGGCGATCATGACGAGCACCATGGTCGCCAGAATGCAGATCGAGGCAAGACCGGCTCCGTTTCGTTTCATGCGGTACACCATGGAGGAGACGGATACAAAGTGGTTGGGCTTATAATAATAGCCCTTTCTCTTCTGCAGGATGCGGCAGAACCAGACCGAGCCTGCAATCATAATGAGATACGTGGCGGCAATCACCATGAGCACCGCGAGAAAAAAGACCAGAATCGCCGATACCGGGTCTTTGATCGTCACGGAAATGTAGTACGCTGCGCCAAGAACAAGAAATCCAAGAATTCCAAACAGCCAGTTCGCCTTCGGCGGTTTCTCGCCGGCAGTTTCACTGCGCAGCAGAGAAATGGCATTTGAGAACCATAGCTGCCGCAGAGAATTCAAAAACAACAGAAAGAAAATAACAGCAAACGGAATTACCGTGAAAATAACGCCCTCTATAGAAATCGAGAGTGTATAGCTGATTTTTCCCTCCATAATATTGACGATGCCAAGCTCCGCCAGCTTCGAGATGGCAAATCCACCGATCAATCCCGGCACCATCGAAAACAGAGCGACAAAAACGGACTCCCACAGGAGGATCAGCCCGATATTTTTCTTGCCCATCCCAAGGATATTGTAAAGCCCGAATTCCTTTTTCCTGCGCCGCATCAGAAAGGAGTTCGTATAGGACAAAAAAAGGAGCGAAAAGAATATCAGGATATAGACGCCAAGGTTCATAAATTCCTGAATGAGCGATCCCCCCCGCAAATTTGTGATCGCCTTCGCGGTCTTCAGGTAAGTGATGATATAGGTCATCATCACCATACCGATACAGGTGAGGATATAGGGCGGATACATGCGCTTATTCTTTCTGATGCCGTCCAGTGCCAGTTTCGGGTAAAATCCGATTTTCATCTGCGCTCACCTCCCGTCGCGAGTAATGTGAGCGTGTGGGTAATTTTCTGGTACATCTGCTCGTCACTGTCGTCTCCGCGATAGATCTGATGATAGACCTCGCCATCCTTAATAAATAAAACACGACCCGCTACGCTGGCCGCCCTGACCGAGTGCGTCACCATCAGAATGGTCTGGCCGGACTGATTCACTTCTCCGAACATGCGCAGCAGCTCGTCCGTAGCCTTGGAGTCGAGCGCTCCGGTTGGCTCATCCGCAAGGATAATCCTCGGATTCGTGATCATTGCCCGCGCAACAGCCGCCCTCTGTTTCTGACCACCCGACACCTCGTAAGGATATTTCTTCAAGAGCTCCGCAATACCAAGCTTTGCGGCGATGGGCTGCAGTCTTAAAAACATCTCTTTGTAATTCTTTCCGGCAAGCACCAGCGGAAGATAAATATTATCCTCCAGGGTAAAGGTGTCCAGCAGATTAAAATCCTGAAACACAAAGCCGAGATTGTCACGCCGAAACGCGGAAATCATTGACTCCTTGATTTTCGAAAAGTCATTCCCGTCTAAGACTACACTGCCGGACGTCGGCTTGTCGAGCGCCGCTAAAATATTTAAGAGGGTCGTTTTTCCCGAACCCGACTCGCCCATAATGGCGACATATTCGCCCTCCTCCACTGAAAAATTCACATTTTTTAAAGCTTCCACTTTATTGCCGCCGAGGCGGGTGGAATAGATCTTTTTTAAGCCCCTTACTTCAAGAATACTCATTTTTTGCATCCTCCTTATCTTTTTGGGCTATCCCTTCCGGGATATCTCATAAGCCATTTTAGCAGGAACGGGAAATGCGACGCCATCGAATCGGCTTACATTTCCCGCTGTACTTCTTACACTTTTGTAAGATATGATTACTCTTTTCGGAGCTGATACTGTTCAAGGCTTAATTCTATGACCGTGCCTTTGTCCAATTCGGATTTTGCCAGAATCCCTATCCCAAGATTTCTGCAGATCCGTCTGCACAGATAGAGCCCGATACCGCTTGCCTTTTTATCCGAACGCCCATTGTACCCGGTATAACCGTTCTCAAAGATGCGCGGCAGGTCTTCCGGCGCGATGCCGATGCCCGTATCCTCGATGCATAACACATCCGGCCCATGCATATAAATCCTGACGCTGCCCTCCCGGGTGTACTTTAATGCATTGGAGATGATCTGCTCGAATACAAAGGACAGCCATTTGTCATCCGTGACAATCTTTTTGTCAATCTGCTCATATTCCAGACGAATTTTTCTGCCGATGAACTCGTGGGAAAATTTTTTGACCGCCTGCCGGATGACGGTGTCAAGGGAATGCTCCCGGAACACATAGTCACTGGAGGTGGAGTCCAGACGGAGAAACGCGAGCACCATTTCCACATACTGCTCGATGCGGAATAAGTCCGATCTGAGCTTGCGGGAGACGGGCGTATCCTCGTTCTGCAGATGGAGGCGCATCGACGCGATGGGCGTCTTGATCTGATGCACCCACGTCGTGTAATATTCGATCATGTCCTGATACCTGGCACTCATCGTCGTATCAAGTGCACTGATCTCTGCCTGCTGGGCACGGATCACCGCCTGATAATCCTCGTCGTCCAATCTTTCCGCATAAGGCAGATCAACGATCATTGCAGACTCCAGGCGGCTGATTCCCTCCAGCCTGGCATGCTTCTGTCTTGCCTTGCCGTAATCCGCAAGGACAAAAAGGATTCCAAGCATCATGCAGAGCAGACACGGATACATAACTGCCTCGAGGGGCAGTCGATACAGCCTGAAAACAACTGCAAATATCACGGAAAACAAAAGCATCACAAGGATAACCTTTTTCTGTTGTTTCAAGTATTTCCAAAACAGCGCCATCGCGGCTCCTCCTCACTCAATGAGATAGCCCTCTCCAAATCTGGTTGCAATGAAATTCGCCAGCCCGGCGGAATCCAGCTTTTTGCGAAGACGATTTACATTGACCGTCAGAGTATTCTCATCGACAAAGCTGTCCGTTTCCCATAACCGCTCCATCAGTTTTTCCCTGCTTACCACCCTGCCCTTATTCTCCATCAGACACAACAGAATGCGGTACTCGTTTTTAGAGAGCTCGAGTTTCCCGTCGGGACAGACGAGCGTATGATCTCCGGTATTCAAAATGGCGCCCCGGTGTTCTATGACCGGAACGCTCGAAGCGAAATCGTAAGCACGGCGGAGCATCGCCTGCACTTTGGCGATCAAAACACTCTGATCGAAGGGCTTTGCGATAAACTCATCCGCGCCCATATTCATTGCCATCACGATATTCATATTGTCGGACGCAGAGGAGATAAAAATGACCGGCACCTTGGATACCCTGCGGATCTCACTGCACCAATGGTATCCGTTGAAATACGGCAGTGAGATATCCATAAGGACAAGATGGGGCTGTGCCGCCGCAAACTCCGCCATAATATTGCGAAAGTCGTCGGCTATAATGACCTCGTAGTCCCACAATTCGGCCTGCTCTCTGATCGCCTCTGCAATTCCCCGGTCATCCTCGACCACAAACAGTCTGTACATGCGTTTTCTCCAAAAGGAAAATGGTGCGCTCCGTTTGAGACTGCACCATTTCACTATCTTCTCTATTCTTCCTCGGAATCCTCTTCATCGGCAATCGCGGCAGCAGCCCCGGACACGGATGCAATCACCGCTATGATCGCGCCGAGAATTGCCACAAAAATGATTATACCCATAAAAACCAGAAAGCCTTCGTCTGTCATCTCCCTCATCTCCTCCTTTACGTTCCAGTATATCACACACCGAGCGGAAAATGCAACCGTCAGAATGATAATGATAATTCCCTTACAGCCCCATGACGGAATCAATCGGAAGAGCCATCACAAGCCCCTTGGCGTCACTGCGCATACCGCATTTTTCGCTAATTGCGCTCATAATTTCCACCTTTTTCTCCTCCTCGGACAGGATGAGCACAATTTCCTTCTCCTCCTGCATACTGAGGCCCCACGACGCTGCCACCTCCTCATTTCCGATCCAGCGGCTGTGGATCACGGTTCCGCCACTGGCGCCTGCCGCTCTGGCAGCTTCCATCACATCCCCGCTGAATCCGATATCGACAGTGGCAGCAATCAATGCATATTTTGTATCAGACATATTGTTTCCAGCCTTTCCTATACTATGAATCTCATTTTCCTCTTCTTCCTTCTGGAGCATACGCAAAAGCAGCTTGTTCATACCGGTGAGCGGAACCGTAAACGCAATCCCGCTGTTTACCGCCCCCAGACGCAGCTCCTGGCGCAGCCTTGTCAGCATGGCGTTGCCCTGCTGACAAGGCACCGTGCTCATCAGAACACACTTGTCGATGCTGCCGAGCCCCAGCATATCCATAATCTCGCTGGACGCGGTGCCCACGGCGTTCAGCCGGTACTGAACCGGCAGCGTACTCTTGCGGAATATCTTAGTCGCCTTTTCTGCAAGCTTGGGGTTGGTAATCAACACCAACATCTGATATGACGGGGCCTTTTCGTGATTCTCCATCGAAACCTCCATTCACCCGCTTCAGCGGGCACTCAAATCAATAATCTCGTCGCAGTCATCCAGATACGCGGCATGCTCCAGAGCCTTCTTCTGCATTGCCGTAGTCTTGACCTGATAAACGATTCCCATGATCTGTATCGCAATTAACGGTGTCAGGGCGACCAGCGCAACTACGCCGAATGCGTCCGTCATCAGATTGCCGCCGAGCGCCTGACAGGTCCCGATACTGAGCGGCAGCAAAAAGGTGGAGGTCATAGGCCCGCTCGCCACGCCGCCTGAGTCAAACGCAATACCCACAAATATTTTCGGGACAAAGCGGGACAGCACCAACGCAATCAAATAGCCGGGAATGATGATCCATTGGATCGACAGCCCCGTGAGCACCCGCATCATGGCGAGCCCTACACTGATGGCTACACCGGCGGACATACAGCGGTTCATGGCTTTCACCGAGATCGCGCCGTCGGTGACACTCTCCACCTGATGGTTGAGCACCTGAATCGCCGGCTCCGCCTTTACTATGTAGTAACCGATCAGCATTCCGATCGGAACAAGTATCCAGTTGAACACCAGAGATGCCAGCTCCTGTCCCAGAAAGGAGCCCACCGGCGCGAAACCAACGTTCACGCCGCACAGAAACAGCACCAGACCGGCGTAGGTATAGATCAGTCCCACGGCAATCCGCTTCAACTGCCTTTTCTTGTAACGCCGGGTAAGCATCTGAAACAGAATAAATACCACACCGATCGGCAGAAGGGAAACCATAACCTCTCTGGCATACGTCGGCAGCATTCCCGCAAACACCCGTACCACATCGCGGGTCGTCTCCACCGCGGCGACGTCCCCAAGGGAGTACATCGCCTCTGTCGGCCTGTAAAAACAGCCAAGAATCAATACGGCAAGAATCGGGCCCACGCTGGACAACGCCACCAGACCAAAGCTGTCGCTCGCGGAGTTTTTATCGGTTCGGATCGACGCAAGACCCACGCCCATCGCCATGATAAACGGCACGGTCATCGGTCCGGTGGTCACGCCGCCTGAGTCAAACGCCACTGCCAGAAACTCGCGGGGCACCAGAAACGATGCGCCGATCAGCAGCAGGTACAAGACAATCAGAATCTTGGACAGGTCGATCTGGAACTTGATACGCACGATTGCCAGCGCGAGAAACAGACCTACACCCACAGCCACCGTCAGGATCAGCACCCGATTGGGCACTGACGGCACCTGCTCCGCAAGCACCTGCAGATCCGGCTCGGATATTGTAATAATCGCCCCCATGACAAAGCTGATCAGCAGCACAAGCAGAATTGTGCGCGTCTTCGACAGCTGCACGCCGATCCCTTCGCCGATCGGTGTCATCGCCATCTCCGCACCGAGCTGGAAAAAACCCATTCCCAGAATCAGCATAATCGCACCGACAATAAAGATCACCAGACTGCCCAGCTCCATCGGCACCAGAAAAATGCTGATGAGCAATACAATGCCTGTAATTGGGAGAACAGCAGACAGAGATTCCATCGTTTTCTCTCGTAATTTTGGATTCAAGTTTCGCTCCTTCCTAACATAATCTTCCTTTTATCCTCCCGCACGCATCAGGCAGCACAGAAAAACCTGTACGGCAAGAATCAGCGGCATCCCAGCCACAAAGTACCAGTGCCTGGTCTTATGGCGGAATAAGTACATTCCCGCCCAACAGCCCGCACTCCCCCCGAGAAGGCTCACGAGAAAAAAGCTCCGCTCCGGAATCCGCCACCTGCGGGTCCTCGCCCTGTGCTTATCCATCCCCATCATAACCAACCCGGTCAAGTTCATCGCAGTGACATAGACTGCCGCCAAAATCGAATTCATAACATGATTTTACACCATAGAGGCCCGTCCCTGCAAGACAGAATATTACTATTCACAGTAACGTCAAATACACAGCCACCGTCCCCCGCAGCAGCAGTTGCACAGCGCATTGATCAGGCACAGCCGGAAACATATATTTGCCGGATCAAGATCCGGCATTCCGTAGGTTTGCTGCCTGCTCTGATACCAGGTGCCTCCGCTCTCCATCTGCATTTTACAAAACTGGTAATTCGGGTTGCCCGGCTCCATCGCAACCGCCCGGTCAATATACTGCTTGGCAAGAACCGCATTTCCGACTCCCGCGTTCGCCAAAGCACTGAAGTAATACCACTGCGCGTTCCGCTCCTGCATTTCATTCAGTATACGAATCGCCTCCCTGTAATAGCCGGCATTGATGTAATTGGCGGCCGCCCTCAGATGCGAGGAGTCCTCTTCCCTGCTCTCCGCCCGGGCTCCCTGCCTCTGACCGTGGTATGTCTGTCCGCCGCTTCTCTCCTCCACAATCGCTTTATAGGCCTGCTGGACTTCCTTAAACCTGTCTTCGGCTTCCTTCGGATTGTCTATATTTGCGTCCGGATGGTATTTTCTGCTCGCCGCGCGATACGCTTTCTTGATCTCGTCGTCGGAGGCATCCCTTCGGACACCCAGCACCTCATAAGGATCTTTCATGCTCTGTTCTCCTTTTCTGCCATCCGTTTTCTCTTCGTAATTTCATAGCGGTTCCACACGCCGGAGTACAGAATGTTTCTCAAAATTTCTACATTTGTTATGATTGGCAGCCGCTCAAAGGTCCGACAGCATTCCGCCATCATCATGGTCATCAGTTCCTTGCAGCTATCCTCAAAAAAAGCCTCTCCGTATATGCTCAAAAAGGGATTGTATCTGCCCTTTTTGATGTCGTCCTCAATATCCTCATAGGCGTCGCACAGATAAATAAACCGGCCTAAATAGGAGCCCATACGATACAATTCGTCCTTCCACTCATCCTCGTGGCAGACAAAGACCGTCCCCAGCATGTTCCCGGAAAGCTCAGCCATCTTGTCGATATCCTTTTCCTTCTGCCTCTCACATTCCGTCAGGGCATTAATCGCCCTCTCGATCTGTTCCGCTTTCTGCGGATATTTCTCCTTGACCTTTCTCTGCCCCTTGCGCAGTAAGGTTTTGTAGACGGCACTCCTGCACTTTCTTTCGTCCGTCCAGTCGTCCTGACATTTGTAGTACATGAGAAGCAGGTTCATGTCCGCCGCGTACTCCGTATAACGGTTGCGCCGCACCGGGCGTTTTTCGAAAGGATGCAGCATACAGCCCTTCCCCAAATCCTCCTTTTGCGGCTCATACAGCCCCGTCAGCAGGAGCAGCAGAAAATTCATATCGTAATTCAGTCCGATCCTCCCCGCGACGCCATACCGATCCTTCAGTTCCCTGCACAGGCCGCAGTAGTAGGACTGATACAGCTCCAGCTCCCGGATTTTCAGCTCCGATTTATTTACCGTAACGTATCCAAACATCCGCTCTTACGACTTCCTTTCAAACTGGTTTCTGCATTTTGGACAGGTGATGACGATCCTTCCATGCCCTCTGGGAACCCGGCTGTAGGATCTGCATTTTGGGCATCGGTAGTAGCGGTACTCCTTTCGCTCCCTAAACCGTTTTTTCTGAATGCGGAAAAATTTTTTCACGCTGCCGGAAAGCTGAAGATAGCCGTCCCTCTCCTTCCTTCTGCGCGCATAATTCTTGGAAAAACAGCGATAAGCTCCCCAGATTATCAGCGCAAACCCCAGCAGGTAAAAAAATCGAAACCAGGGGATCAGGGACACTATGACTAAAACAAGTCCCGCCATATACAAAACATTCGTAAGCTCATCCGGCCCGCAGCAGCCGTATGTCGCCCGCCTGAACTTTTCCCTGAGCTGATACCAAAAACCCTTCAATGCAAATCCTGCCTCCCTTCGACCATGATCCGCCAATATATTCCTTATTTTTAAGTAAACAACAGATTTCGCACGCTGTCAAATTAAAATACTATAAACAAAATAAACTGTAACAAAATCCACAGTGACTTTCGTCATGTTGATTTTCTATCTTTTGGCACTGACTATTCCCCGCCTCATCTGATACAATGTTGTGCGTAAAGACAAGAAAACCGCTGGTAAAAGAATAGGAGCAGGAAATGAAAACAGTTGTGAAATTGGATGGATTGATACGAAAGTATGACAATCGGGCAGTCGTTGACGGCGTGTCCTTAGAGATCAGGGAGGGAGAAATTTTCGGTCTTCTGGGGCCCAACGGCGCCGGGAAATCGACGACCATGAATATGATCTGCTCTCTCTTAAAGCCGACGGCAGGGGAAATCGAGCTGTTCGGCTGCAATATCAAAAGGGACGTGCATAAGGTAAAACCGATGCTCGGATATATTCCGCAGGAGCTGGCAATTTACGGCAATCTGAAGGCATGGGAGAATGTCGAGCTCTTCACTTCTCTGTACGACATCAAAGGGAAGGACTTAAAAAACGCCATCGACGAGTCTCTGGCATTTGTGGAGCTGGCAGATAAGCGGAATGCCTTCGCAAAAACCTTTTCCGGCGGCATGAAACGGCGGCTGAATATCGCCTGTGCACTGGGCCATAAGCCAAAGCTGCTGATCTTCGACGAACCCACGGTGGGAATCGATCCCCAGTCCCGGAATTTTATTCTGGAAAAGATCAGGCAGGCGAATCAGAACGGAACCACCGTGATCTATACCAGCCACTACATGGAAGAGGTGGAGGCGCTGTGCAGCCGGGTGGCCATCATGGACAACGGCAAAATCATTGCCTGCGGCACCAAAGATGAGTTAAAGAATATGGTGCGCAAAGACCCGTCGGAGGAAATCTCGCTGGAGGAAGTCTTCCTGACGCTGACCGGCAAATCCCTTCGCGATTATGTGGAGGGATTAAGAAGATGAATAAATTAGGCATCCTCATAAAGAATAATCTCAAGCTGATATTCCGCAATAGAGTAATAATCTTTGTCGTGATCGCGAGCACCGTACTGGTCGTTGCCGCACTGTCCAACGCATTTCACACTCTGCTGGACCAGGCGGAAAAGTCCGGCGAGTTCAGGCTGGGCTACCAGATGGCGGAGGACAGCTCTTTCCTTATGGACGAAGAAATGCTCCTCTCGTCACTGGAAAGCGAAGGGATTTCCTGCCAGAAATTTTATGGAGAAACACCCTCAGAAATCGTAGAGGACGGACAGGTAGCGGTATTTATCGATTTCTCCGGAGACGATTATCACATTTTCGGCGGCAGTAAAAATGAGGGGCAGGTTCGCTCAATCCAGTTCGCGATGTTTCTCGCCACGGAATCTGCGAGAGCCGCCCTGTCCGGCAGTGCATCCACCTTCCGGCCGGAGGTATCCGAGCTCCCTGCCCTCCAGACCGTAGGTGCACAGGACTATTACAGTATGATTGAAATTATTTATTTTTTAAGCCTTTGCGTAATCTTCCTGAGTATCATCATACAGGCGGAGCGTGGAAATCATATTCAGAGCCGTTTTCGAGCCTGCAATGCAGGCAGCGCCGTACTGTATTTCGGGAAACTGATTTCCTGCGTCCTGGTTGCATGGCTGACGCAGATCGCGATAACGGGCGGGCTTGTGACTGTACTGTTCGACGTTCACTGGGGAAAGCCATGGATTGTTTTCCCTCTGCTGGCTCTGGAGGCAGCGGCGTTTGCCGCATTCGGAATGGTGTTCTTTCTGCTTTTTCGCAATATGGCAACAGCAATCGGTCTATTGTTCATGGTTCTCTGGTTCTCCGGCTTTGTGGGCGGAACCTTTGAGACTTACATGTACTCCTCGGTGCCGGATTCCATCAAGGAACTCTCACCGCTGTATTATCTGAACCGGACGATCGTGGAGTATTCCGCCATGGGGGAGAGCCGCTATCTCCTGCCGTGTGTTCTCTATATGGCGGCAATGCTTTTGGTATGTGTTCCTCTGGGAATCTTTTTGACCGGACGGGGAAAGGAGAAATAAATGAAAAATGCATGTAGAATGGCAAAATCTTCTCTGAAGCTTCTATTTCGCAACAAAGGTTTCTTCGTCGTGGGAATATTGATTCCGATTTTAGCGACGCTTCTCATCCGTATACCAAACGGAGTTTCGGAGACAGCGACCCCGAATTCTGTCTGTGAGCTTCCCCGGCTCAACACGCAGATGGCATATCTGTGCAACTTTAACTGCCTTCCGGTAAAGGTTTATGACCGGGTGAATTCCGATCAGTCGCAGGCCTTATGCGCCAGGCTCACCGAGGCGGGATTATTTCAGATTTTCCGCGTAGACTGCAGCGCATATTCCACGGAAGAGATCATGGAGAGCGCGCGGACTTCGGCATTGAATGACAAAGTGGGAGCGATTCTGATTCTGGAAGAAAACCAAGAGGATACCAAACTGTTCCGCGTGGGGGAGGACGATCGCTTCGATCTGCTGAAAGAAGCTCTGGCGCTCTGTATCCCCATGCCCTCCTCCGCACAGGAGGCCTCTTCCAGAGTGACCTATGTGACCGTGAACTCCGGGGACGATGTCAATTACAATCGGACGAAAGGATTTGCCTACTGTGTCGCAGTGGCAACGATCGCCTTTATCTTCGGAGGTGTACTGATCCTGGGCACCATCCTCACAGAAAAGCAGGATCACGTATATTCCCGGCTCATGCTGACAACGGCGACGCGGGCGAGCTATATCCTTTCCAAGGTAATACTGACATTCGGTATTTCCCTGATCCAGACCGTTGTAATGACGCTCAGCTTTGTATTTCTGGTAAAAGCGGATCTTGAGATCAGCGTCCTGCAGTTTGCCTGCATTCTGTTCCTTGAGGGCATTGTTTTTAACTTTTTAAGCGTCTGCACGGGGATGTTCTGCAATTCCATGTCAGCTGCGGCATTCCTCGCCTTTACGATGTGGAGCATATCGGCGCTTTTGGCGGGAACTTATTTCGATATCAGCAGCGCGGGAGACCTGTACAAAAAATTTGCGATGCTGATGCCCCAGCGTTGGGCGCTTCTTGCCGCCACGCGGTTTCAGAACGGGGATTCCGGCGCCTACCCGCTCATTTTTAGTGTGACAGCAGCATATTTACTTGTTATACTGGTGATAGGTATCCTGGGACTCAAGCTGAATGAAAGGGAATAGGCATGTATGGAGTCAAGCCTTAGAAACCACTATTTCGCAGTGGCGAAATTCATCGGAATACTGGGCCTGGTCTTTTGGGGGCTGACGCAAGCCGAACACAGCACAGCCGTCACATGCGGCATTTTTCTGGAAGGATCGGCGTTCCTCCTATGCGCGGTGATGTATGAGCTTGATCGGGCCGACCGGAGCCGACTATGGCTTTGGGGAGAGGGAATACTGGCAGTTATCGCCGTATTCCTGTTTTCCGTTATCGGAATTTATTTTGCAGCGATTCTGTTTTTTGATTTACTCGGAGAGCGGGGCGGGCATTTTTACCCCTTATGCTATCTTCTGCTCCTGCCCTCCTTTTACCTTCGGCAGAATGTCGGACAGTGTTTTCTGATCCTCACTTTTTTGATGCTCTTATATCTGCAGCACCGCAAGATCGTTGGCTGGTATCAGAAGGTAGTGGGCGAAAACCAGCAGACGGAATCCAGACTGAAATTCGATATGGAGCAGAGCAAGCTGCTCCACAGGGATGAGCTCAGGCAGTCCCGCCTTCAGCACGAAAACGAGCTTTTGGAGGAAAAGGCAAGGATCTCCCAGGCTCTCCACGACAAGCTGGGACACAGTATCAACGGTTCGCTCTACAAGTTGGAGGCCGCAAGGCTTTTGATCGGCAACCGGCCGGATGAGAGCGGCAAGATCCTGCAGGAGGTCATTGATCACTTAAGGGGCAGCATGGATGAGATCCGGGTGATCCTCCGAAATGAACGTCCGGACAAAAAACGGATGGCGATGAAGTCTCTGCAGGCACTCTGCGACGAGTGCGAGGAATATAATATCAAGGCAACCCTGACTCTGGAACAGGACGGGAGGGAAATTTCGGAATCCATCTGGGAGATCATTCTGGACAATACCTTCGAGGCAGTCACGAACGCTCTTCGGTATTCCGGCTGTGATGAGATTTCGATCACCATCCTGGTGCTCGGCGAGGTGGTCCGATGCACCGTGAGCGACAACGGAAAGGGTGTGGAGAATGTAAGAGACGGCATGGGAATTCAGGGAATGAAACAGCGCGTGAGAAACGTAAAGGGCTATCTGGACATCGAATCACGGAACGGATTTACGATCAATATGATCCTGCCGATCAAATAAAAACAGAAAGGATTGGGGAGACATGGATACAATCAAGGTAATCATTGCGGACGACAGCGATTTTGTGAGGGACGGCATGCGTATTATCCTGGAGATCGACGATGCTTTTGAGGTGCTCGGCTGCGCCGCAAACGGCCGGGAGGCCGTGGATATGGCACGCCAGGCTCCCTGCGACGTGGTACTGATGGACATTCAGATGCCGGTCATGGACGGAATCGAGGCGACAAAAATATTTGTGGAAGAAAATCTGGGCAAGGTCATGATCCTCACCACCTTCGACGACGACGAGCTGGTGCAGCAGGCGATCAAAAACGGCGCTAAGGGATACCTGATCAAAAACCATACGCCCGAACAGCTAAAGCAGATGATCCGCTCCATTCATCAGGGCGTTCAGGTCATGGACGGGCAGGTTTTTGACAGATTCGTGGACGCGGGAATCCGTCCCGGCAATAATTTCCGAAAAGAAAACTATACTGCAAGGGAATTGGAAATCATGGAGGCAGTTGCCTCCGGTCTCTCCAACAAAGAGATCGCGGAAAAGCTCTTTATCTCCGAGGGCACTGTTAAAAATTATATCAGCTCGCTGCTGGATAAGGAGGGGCTTTCCCACAGAACCCAGCTTGCCGTCTACTACCTGACCGGCCGAAAAGCATTACCGTGAGCCACTGACAGCCCATCCTCTTCGGCCGGCCCCGTCAGGCGATTAACCCCAACTATTCGTCTGCAATCTGTTTTCCTGTCACATCCATATGGTATTTCTCGCGCATAATCAGCTCCGAAATCGGCACGATGGTATAGCCCTGCTCCTCCAGATTGGTCAGCATGGTATCCAGCGCATCCGCCGTGTACTTTGCCCCGTTGTGGCAGAGAATAATTGCCCCCGGCCCCAACGCCTTGTGCTTGCAGACCGTCCTGATGATGGAATCCACACCATAGTCCTTCCAGTCGAGACTGTCCACAGACCACTGAATCGGATAATATTTCAATTCGTACGCCGTCTTAATCACGGAATTATCATAGGCTCCGTAGGGCGGACGGAACAGAAACATCTCGTATCCCGTGAGCTCCTTCACCTTGTTATGTACCTCCATCAGCTCCTGACTCTGCTCCTTCTTGGAGATCTTGGTCATATCGTAGTGATGCTGGCTGTGGTTTCCTAAGTCATGGCCCCGCTTCACCAGCTCCTTCACGCACTCAGGGTTGTCGTCCACCCAACCGCCTGTCATAAAAAAGGTTACCTTGATATTGTGCTTCTCCAAAATTTCCATGATTCTCGGAAAATCTTCCGCACCCCACGCCGCATCAAAGCTGAGCGCTACCTTATTTTCTTTCGTATCCACGCTGTAGATCGGCAGCTCCCGGTCGCCGTAGGTTGCACTCGTGACCACTGCCTTGCATGCCTGATAAGAGACAAAAATCAGGCACACAAAAAGAGCCATCACGAAAAAGCCTATGCGAGGCCTTCTGTGTGACTCTTTCCATCCTCTGACCGTGTCAAAGTATTTGTTATCCATGATCCACCAACATAGAATAGGTCTTACACTATCTTATTCGGTGAAAAAAATTTTATTCTATATCCAGTTCCTCAATCCGACGGATAAACTCGATGACAACCTCAATTGCCTGCTCTGCCGCCTTCTCGGAGAACGTCTCGTAATCCATCGCTCCGCCCTCCCCGTCGGAAATGCAGCGCAGGACCGCGAAGGGCACATGATTCACATGACACACATGTCCGATACTGCCGCCCTCCATCTCGCCGGCAATGGCGCCAAAGCGCTCATGCAGGAGTGCCTTCTGCGTGGGCTTCTGCAGGAAAAGATCGCCCGTTGCAATCGTTCCAACCTTGTAGCGGATTTTCTGGTCATCCAAACAGGAGCAGAGCAGCCTGCGCATTTTTTCATCGCTTGGCAGAAAAATCTGGTTCAGCCCGGAGAGCAGCCCGATCGGATCTCCCAGTGCAGAAGTATTCATATCATGCTGCACCACCTGATCTGCAACCGCCACTTCCATCACACCCAAATCCTTACAGAGCGTTCCCGCCACACCGACATTGACCACTATGTCCACATGGTACATCAGGATCATTGCCTCCGTGCAGATCGCAGCGAACACCTTGCCGATTCCGCTCACTGCCGCCACAACCTCCTGACCCTCGATGGTTCCGCTCACAAAGGTCACACCGCTGTATTCCTTTGTCTCTACATTCTGCATGGACGCCTTTAAGTTGTCCACCTCCATCTGCATTGCTCCGATAACACCGATTTTCATAGCCCTCCTCCTCTCATTCCGGGTAAGTAAATTCCATATTGGTCTGTGCATTCAGCACTTCCAGATACGTCTTCGCCTCTGTTTTTGCCGCCTCTAAGGACAGGTTCTCATAATGCCCGCACTCGATCGCCGACGCGCCGAACACCGGTCCCTCATGGTCAATCGTCTGGCGCAGCACCTGCTTTGTCATCTCAAAGACCTCTTTGGGACTTCTATCCTCCCTCACCAGCAGATAAAAACCTGTCTGGCAACCCATCGGTCCGAAATATACCACAGAATCCGACATCTCGGAATTGCGGATGTAGGTCGCAAACATGTGCTCCAACGAGTGCATGGCGGGATTGCTCATGTAGTCCCCTGCGTTGGGCTTGCGGGTCCGCAAATCGTACGTAACCACGTCACCATCCACCCGTGAAATGTAAAACCCCGGAACCAGCACATTGTGATTAATCTCAAAGCTCTTGATTCGATTCATAATACCCCTCCCCTTTCATCCCTTCCGGATCAGTGTTCCCCTGCCGCCAATCAGCTCTTTGTCCTCTTTGTTCAGTTTCGTGATCAGCGCGGAGCGGATTGCGGAATCCCCGATAAAGTCGATTGCCGCCTCAATCTTCGGAGCCATCGTCCCCCGCTCAAACTCTCCTGCCACAAGATATCTCTTCGCATCCGCGACGGAGAGCGTGTCCAGCTTTACCTCATCCTCCGTACCGTAGTGAATACAGACCTTATCGACGCCGGTTAAAATAACCAGCATATCTGCATCCAGAAGCTCCGCCAGGCGCCCAGCCGCCAGATCCTTCTCAATCACGGCGCTCGCCCCCTGCAGACGGTTATGCTGCGCAAGCACGGGAATGCCGCCTCCGCCGCAGGCAATCACTACCTGGTCTGCGTCCGACAGTGTCCGGATCGCGTCGATCTCCACAATATCCATGGGTTTCGGCGACGCCACTACACGTCGGTAGCCGCCCTGCACCTCCACCACATGATTGCCCTTCTTTTCCTCCTCGTCCGCCTCCTCCTTCGTCATCACACGCCCGATTACCTTGGTCGGATGGTAAAACGCCTCATCATAGGGATCTACCACCACCTGTGTCAGGATCGTGGACACTGTTTTACAGATTCCGCGGTTTAAAAGCTCCGTGCGGATCGCACCCTGTAAATCATAGCCGATATATCCCTGGCTCATCGCCGAGCACACAGCGGTCGGTGTGCTCGTGTACTCCGGATACAAACGGCAGAACTCGCTCATTGCCGTGTGGATCATCCCCACCTGCGGGCCGTTGCTGTGGGTGATCACCACCTGATAATCCTCCCGGATAAAGTCCGCTACTGCTTTTGCCGTGCGCAAAGCAGCCTCCCGCTGCTGTGGCAGAGTGACGCCCAGCGCCTCATGGCCCAGCGCGATTACAATTTTTTTCTTCCTCATCTCAATTCTTCCCCCATGCGGTAAAACTCACTTCTCCAGAACCAGCTTTCTGGATATAAAATTATAGACCATGACCAGAATGGTGGCAGCCACCTTTGCCAGCGCATAAAATACGTGGAAAAATTCTACTGCAATCCACATGGTGAGCTGATTCAGCCCCAGGCCCAGCGTGCTCAGCGCCACAAAAATAATCATCTCCTGCAGGCGGCTTTTGTCCTCTTTTCCGTGAAAGACATAGCGCATACTGAGTATGTAGTTGACGGCTACCGACACGACAAACGAGATTGCCGCAGACACCAGATACATGATATGAAACAGCTCTGTCAGCATGATCATCAGCGCATAATCAATGCCAAAACAGATCACACCAACCAATCCAAATTTACAGATCTGTGTGAACAGACGCCGCATCCTGTCCATAATATTCCTCGTAACTATTCAGTCCCTTCATAGTTACGAACATCAAGCCATGAAAAAATCACTTCGTGATTGGCTTGATGTATGGCACACGCTACGTTTTCTTACGGTCAGCGCAGTAAATGCGCAGACCTGTACTGAACAGTTACTTTTCCTAAAAAATAGATTGCCCGTTCACTACCGGACAATCTATTATATCTCATTCTGACAATTTCATCAATATATTTATCGCTTATCTCTGGGTTCCGCTCATGGTGCCAAGTGTCACCTGTATATCGCGCGCCTCATATCCGCCGTTGCCCAGCCGATGAATCTTCACCGTGACCTCCTGTCCTACCGTGCAGCGGGCAATCTGAGCTTTGAGTTCTGTCATAGTTCTCACATTTACCCCGTTGAAGGCGGTAATGATATCGCCCAGACGAATCCCTGCTTCTGCCGCTGCAGAGTCCTCAAATACCTGATAGATATAGATACCCTCCGGCATGTTGTAGGCTGCCGCAATATCCGAGGAAATGTTCTCTCCCTGAATTCCGAGATATGCGGCCTCCGGCTCCTGTACCTTTCCGTTCTCGATCAGCTGGCTGACCAGCGGCATCGCATCTGAAATCGCTATGGCATAGCCCATACCCTCCACATCCGAATCCACATATTTGGAGGAATTGATTCCGATCACCTGCCCCTGCGCATTTAATAGTGCTCCTCCGCTGTTGCCCGGATTGATGGCGGCAGTCGTCTGAATCATGTTCGTGATCACAATCGTCTCCTTGCTGGCGCTGTCCTCAAGCGTGACGGTTCTGCCCAGTGCACTGATATGGCCGCAGGTCAGGGACTGACCGTAACCCAGTGCGTTTCCGATGGCAATCGCAGGATTTCCGACCTTCAGCTCATTGGAATCTCCGATCGATGCCAGCTTAATGTTCTTTAAGGTATCCTCGCTGATACTGTTCAGCGCTACCCGCACCACGGCGAGATCGTTCGCCGGAACTGTTCCCCGGATCTCACAGCTGACCGTCGTATTGTCAAAGAACTGAATCATCAGCGTGTCTGAATTCTCCACCACATGGTTGTTTGTCACAATATAGATATACTTGTCATCCTGCTCAACGATAATTCCTGAACCACAGCTCTTGTTCGTATATTTCTGAGGTCCCCAGAAGGACTGGTATACGGTTGTCTGTGTGTTGGTGATCGCAACGATGCTCGGTATCACCTCATCGAAGATCGCAGACACATCGGTGAGCTCCTTCGCCAGCCCTGCCGCTGTCTGCTGAACCGTCACTTCCTTATTCTGATTTGACTGGCTCTGATTTGGCTGGTTTTTATCCTGTTCTGGGCCAGAGTTTGTTTTTTCCGTAGAAGTAATTCCCAGCGCCTTCGACCCGACATAAGTGACTCCGGTAAAGGTGCATCCCGCGACCAGCCCGAAAATCAGGGCAATCGCCGCACATTTGGCGAGCTTGCTCCCGAAACCGCCCTTTTTCTTTGGCGGCTTCTGCGGCATGGGATTCACCTGCTGGTAGGGATTGTAACTGCCGTAATCGTAACTGGTGTTACTGTAATTGCTGTTATTGTAATTATTATCCATAATTAATGCGCTCTCCTTTCGATCTAATTTTGCCTATCTGTAGAGAATTCTAAACGCATTCTGTGTCCAAATTGTGATAAAAAAGTGTAAAAATTATTTTCTTTTTATTCGACTGTAACCGATTTTGCCAGATTTCTCGGCTTATCCACATCCAGGCCTTTTCCGACCGACACATAGTAGCCGAAAATCTGCAGAGGGATAATCGCCAGCGAATTCGTGAAATAGCGGCTCGTCTTTGGAATGTAGATCACACAGTCGGCTGTCTTTTCTATCTCGATGTTATCCTCGTTCGTGACTGCCAGAACATATGCGCCTCTGGTCCGCACCTCCACGATATTGCTGATCGTCTTCTTGTACAGCTCCTCCTGCGTCACAACCGCCGCCACCAGCGTGCCGTCCTCAATCAGGGAGATGGTGCCGTGCTTAAGCTCTCCTGCCGCGTAAGCTTCGGAATGAATGTATGAAATCTCCTTTAACTTGAGAGAGCCCTCCAGAGAAATCGCATAGTCGATCCCCCTCCCAATGAAAAACACGTCCTTTGCCGCGACGTAGCGGTTCGCAAATTTCTGAATTTTCTGCTTGTTGTCTAACAAACTCTCGATCTGATTCGGGAGCATTTCCATTTCATGGAGATACTCTCCCAGCTGCGCGTCCGTGATCTGCCCGCGCACCTGTGCAAATTTCAGCGCAAGAAGATACTGCGCCACAAGCTGGCAGCTGTACGCCTTTGTCGTAGCCACCGCAATCTCCGGTCCCGCCCAGGTGTACATCACCTTGTCTGCCTCCCGGGCAATCGAGCTGCCGACAACATTGACAATTCCAAGCGTCGTGATCCCGCGCTCCTTTGCAAGGCGGAGCGCCGCCAGGGAATCTGCAGTCTCTCCGGACTGGCTGATAATAATCACCAGCGCCCCCTCCTCCAGAATCGGGTCGCGATAGCGGAACTCCGAGGCGAGATCCACCTCCACCGGAATCCGCGCAAGCCCCTCGAAGACATATTTGCTCGTCACGCCGGTGTGATACGCACTGCCGCAGGCCGCAATATGGATCTTTTTCACCGCCCGGATTTCCTCGTCGGTCATCCCGAGTTCCTCAATCACAATGGAATTATCGCGGATGCGGGGGCTGATCGTATCCCGCACGGCCTTCGGCTGCTCGTAGATCTCCTTCAGCATGAAGTGCTCGTAGCCGCCCTTCTCCGCGGCATTGATATCCCAGTCGATATGCTTCGATTCCTTCCGGAGCGGATCTCCGTCCATGTTAAAGAACTCAATGTTCTTCTCCGTGAGCACAGCGACCTCTTCATTTTCTATGAAGTACACATCCCTCGTGTACTTGAGTACCGCGGGGACATCGGAGGCAATCAGGTTGCCATCCTCACCGATACCCACGATAAGGGGGGCGTCCTTACGCACCGAATACATTACGTCCGGATGATCCGCAAACATAATGCCGAGCGCGTAGGAGCCCTCCACACGGTGAATGACCTTGGTCACCGCCGTCAGCGGATTTTTGTCATACCGGTTATAATAATAATCCAACAGATGAACCACGACCTCCGTGTCCGTCTCGGAGAGGAACTGATAGCCCCTGTCCTGCAAAAGCTTCCGGAGCTTGAGATAATTCTCGATAATTCCGTTTTGAACCACCGCGATGCTCTGGTCCTTGTTAAAATGCGGATGTGCGTTGACATCCGAAGGCTCTCCGTGGGTCGCCCAGCGGGTGTGCCCGATTCCGATATGACCGGACATCGTCGCGCCATCATGTGTCAGCTCACTCAACACCTTGAGCCTGCCTGTGGTCTTGCTGATAACGATTTTTTCTCCGTCATACACCGCCATACCGGCGGAATCATAGCCTCGGTATTCCAGTCTGGACAAACCGTCCAAGAGGATCGGCGCTGCCTGCTTTTTTCCAACGTAACCTACAATCCCACACATACCCACTCCTCCATAATTATAAAATAACTCCGTTCTGCCGCAGCAATTCTCTGGCAGACTCCACAGAATCAACACCGGTCGCGTTCTTCACAGGCGCAAACTCCTTCTCCCGCTCCACCTCGAAAGACAGGCAGTCATCCATCATGTACACCATATCAAGAATCAGCGTCTCGAATTTGTATGCGTTCGGCTCCTCCGGCTTCACCGGATTTCCGCTCTCATCCAGATACGGCACCTTCTTATCGACAATGTGCACGGGAAGCCTCCGCTCGGTGATCCCCATCAGGCGGTCAACCCGGAACAGATAGTTTAAAATCACTCCGAACCCATAGAGAAGCGTCCCCTTCTCGTCCTTCGCCTCCGCCATCTCGGGCGTCAGCTCATAGTATTCCACAATCGAGGGGTGTCCGTCCTCGAGACACAGCGCCCCCACCCGCTCGTAGGGATCACACTTGCGCACCACCTTCGCCCCACAGACACAGCCGGAGAGAATGGTCGCACCCACAAATACCGGATCTGCAATCTGCTGCAGCACATTGTCCACGGCAAACACGTTGAGCCATTCTATGCCCTTTGCCTTTAAATCCGGCCCAAGGCCTGCCGCCAGCATCGACTTAAACCAGCCGCCGTTGCCGTTCGGCGACATCGCCAGAGAATCCTGCGCCTCAAGCAGAAGGTTTCCCTCAAAGTCCACCGCAGGCGCCATCTCCTGCACGAAAAACTGGACCGACGCCGGATCATAACCGAAGAAATCATGCTCCCTGAAAAAGGCGCGCGTGTCACTGTCATTCTTCTCGCTGGTCATAATATACAGCGGAACCCATGCTCCCGCCTGGGTCGTCACCTTTTTTAAATTCTCGATGAGCTGTTCAAATATGTAGAGTGTTCGATCCACGCCAATATTGTACATACCCTTCGCCTTGTCAAAGCCCAGCCGCGTGCCCTGACCTCCTGCCAGAAGGATCGCGCCGACCTTTCCTGCACGCAGTGCCTCAAGTCCTGCCTGCTCAAGCTCCCCTCTGCGCCGGGCAATCTCCTCCCGCTCCATGGCTCCAAGCGGGGCGAACTGTCCCCGCTCCTGTTTCCCCTCATGCAGCAGATCCAGCGCTGACCAGTCCAGCTTTTCGAGCTGTTCCTCCAGTCGCGCCGGGAGCTTTTTCCCAATCAGTGGCTTCAAATACTTCTGATTCTTCTGAATTATTTTTTGTTCTGTCTCCGCGTTCATACTTCCTCCTAAAAATGTGATATTTGACATGAAAGTAGACCAACCTTCCCGATTGGTCTGCTTTTACAGATTATTCCTTACTCTTTTGAATATTGTCTGTCCCATTCGCTCCCACGGTCTCATTGTATTTCGTAATATCAATCAGCTTAGAATCCTTCGTGATTCCCGTCAGCTGTACAATCGAATTACTGATTTCCGTGACCGTCTTGGACGGCTGATAATCGACCGTTCCAAACAAATACTCGTGCAGCTTTGCAACATTCGTCGAGAGATCGCCAGGAATGACCATATCCCCGCCATTGACAACCTTCGTCGTCAAATCAAACGGAAAACCGGTCGTAGAAACCAGGCTGTATGACCTGACATCCTTTGCGAGGCCAAGGATCTGATCCAGGGTCAGCGATGTCGAAATATCGTCCACCACCGAATTTACGATGCTAAGGAGCGTTCCGATATCCGCCTTCTTCGCCTTTTCCATCATCGCCTGCAGAACAATCCTCTGCCGGCTGGCACGCTTGAAGTCATCGCCCGCCAGCTTGCGGAGTCTGGCATAGCTCGTCGCCTGTGTGCCGTTTAAGTGGACCAGGCCGGACTGAGTCACCTCCGGAGTGGACATGCCTGTCACCTCATCAATGTCCTTTTTGTACTTGTTGATCTGTTTCCGCTCTGCATCCGTGATCTCCAGGTCCAGTCCGCCCAGAGCATCGATGACCTCCACTAAAGCCGCCCAATCCACACAGACATACTCCGTGATGTTGAGATCCAGATTGGAGTTGAGCATCTGTACCGCCTGCTTGGGTCCTCCCTTCGAATATGCGGAGTTCGCCTTGCGGTACTGGCCATCCCCAATGTTTAAACAGGTATCACGAAAGACCGATACGAGCTTGACCTTCTTCGTCTTGTTGTCGATGCTGGCAATCATGATCGTGTCGGAACGGCCGGTGCTATACTGGTTGCTGCTGCGGTTGTCGAGTCCGAACAGGGCGATATTGGTGTATCGCTCCATCGTCTTGATCGTATCCTTGTCCAGATCGGTGTTGATTCCGGCCTCAGAGTTATCCAGGTTGTGAAACTCTATCTTGTTCACAATTCCGAAAACGTACGCCGCAACCAGAAGGATAATCAGGAACAGCACCTCCGCAGCCAGTAACAATACCTTTTTTTTGCCTTTATTCACTTTCTTTTTTCTTGTCTGTGCCATATTCTAACCCTTTTGCCTGCTGTGAATATAAAGCCAGGCATCCGCATAACCGGTTCGCTCCTCCTCGGACATGGTGCTGTATTTCTCCAGGTCCAGATTCGTCAGGCGCATCGACTTGTTATCGCACTGATGACATTCGACATCCTTGCGTCTGGACACCATGCGCAGCCACCCGCACTGCGGACAAATATAAATTTTCATCATAGTGCTATTACCGTTTACTCAAAATATTCCAACACTTTCTCCTTCAAATCTGCAAGCAGGGTTTCTGCCTGATCGAAGGAAGAGCCCTTCACACCTACATAAAACTTAATCTTCGGTTCGGTTCCGGACGGGCGCACACAGCACCACGCATTGTCAGACAGTTCATAGTAGAGCACATCGGAGGAAGGCAGCCCGGTGGATGTCACCTCGCCGGTCTTTAAATCCTTTCTGGTATCCTTCTTGTAATCCCGTGCAGCAAGCACATCAAAGGAGCCAAATTTAGTGGGAGTGTTCGTCCTCGCCTTGTTCATGATCTCCTGAATCTGTGCCGCCCCGTCGATTCCCTTCAGGGTCATCGTCGCAATACCCTCGCGGTAATAGCCGTACTTCTCATACAGCTCGATCATGCCGTCCCAGAGCGTCTTGCCCTGCGACTTATAGAATGCGGCAACCTCGCAGAGCATACACACCGCTGCAGGCGCGTCCTTATCTCTGGCGTATGTGCCGGGCAGACAGCCGTAGCTCTCCTCGAAACCGAATACATAGTTATTGCATCCGGTCTTCTCGAACTTCAGCATCTGCTCTCCGATATACTTAAACCCGGTCAGAACCTCGATCAGCTCCACATTGTACGCAGCGGCGATCGCCTTCGCCATATCGGTGGACACGATGGACTCCACAAGGGCCGGGTTCTCCGGCATCGTCCCCATGAGTGACTTCTGTCCCAGAATATATTCCGCAATCAGCATTGCAGACATGTTTCCGGTGAAAGTTACGTATTCGCCGGACTTGGTATCCTTGCAGTATACACCAAGGCGGTCCGCATCCGGGTCAGTCGCAAGCACCAGATCTGCATCCTTCTCTTTCGCAAGCTTTAAAGCCAGAGTCCACGCATCCGGATTTTCCGGGTTTGGATAGGGTGCCGTGGGGAAATGACCGTCCGCAACTGCCTGCTGCGGCTCAATATACACATTCTCAAAGCCAAGGTCTTTGAGTACACGCTGTACCGGACCGAGTCCCGTTCCATGGAGCGGTGTGTATACGATCTTGATGTCCTTCGCCATCTGCTTGATGATCTCCGGATGGATGGAGAGGGCGCGCACGGTCGCGAAATACTCCTCGTCAACCTCGTCCCCGATCACACTGTACAATCCTGCCTTGACTGCCTCATCCTTATCCATAGTCCTGACCATGTCAAAGGAGGTGACCTTGCCGACCTCGTCCATAATGTTGGTATCATGCGGCGGCGTCACCTGCGCACCGTCCTCCCAGTATACCTTGTAACCGTTGTATTCTCTCGGGTTATGGCTTGCGGTAATCACGATTCCGGCAATACATCCAAGCTTGCGCACCGCGAAAGAGAGCTCCGGAACCGGCCGCAGGCTCGGGAACACATATGCCTTGATGCCGTTCGCCGCGAGACAGAGTGCCGCAGCGTCCGTGAACTCGTCTGCCATCAGACGGGAGTCGTGTGCGATTGCCACCCCGCGCTCTGCCCCATTCTGTGACAGAATATAGTTGGCAAGCCCCTGTGTCGCCTGACGGACCGTGTAAATATTCATGCGGTTCGTTCCCGCCCCGATTACACCGCGCAGTCCCGCCGTGCCGAATTCCAGAGTCCGGTAAAAGCGATCCTCAATTTCTTTCTCATCTCCCGCAATCTCTTTCAGCTCCGCCCGGGTAGCCTCATCAAAATACGGATCCGTACACCACTTCTCATATTCTTTCCTGTAATCCATGCTCCATATCCCTCCTATTTATGTTCTCCTATAATTTACCATTCTAGCACAATCGGTTTTATTTGGAAAGTCCCACCGTGAATTTGCACTTGTAACTCTTCTTCCCGATTTTCGCCGTAATGGTAACCTTCCCGGGCTTTTGGGCAGTCACCACGCCTTTTGCATCTACGTTTGCCACTGACGCGTCTGAGCTCTTCCACTTAATGTTATTCGGATTGTTGTACACGGCAATCATGCGTTTTTCGCCGACAGCCATGGTCTTTTTGCCAAAGTCAATCTTGAGCTTTTTGCTGTTCGTACAATGAATTCCATGCAGAGCTGCATAGGATTCCGCCACAGATCCGCGCGGAGTGACTATCGTCAGCCTGCTGAAATCACAGCCGTCAAAGACATGTTCCCCGATCTGCGTGACACTCTTCGGGATCTCAACGCGATAGAGCTTATCCTGGTTCTGAAACGCCCCGGTTCTTCCCCCGTCCCCGGACTCAATGGTCGTATAGCCCTTGGGAATCTTCACTGTGGACAGACTCGTCATACCGTTCCCGAGAAAACCGATCAGACTGGAAAAATTCGTGTCGATGCCGGTCACCTTGCAGAAGCCGCATGTTTTCGGCAGAACAATGTCTGCCTCCTTTCCTCCGTACACATAGACAACACACTCCCCGGCCGCGAGCTGCGCCTCGTCCGCACGGTAATAATATCCGTCTTTATCCTCCCCTGTCACATAGTCCCCGCTGGCCTCACGAGAAAACTCCATCGCGTACACCGCCTGCGGATTCATGCACAGAGCTGCCAGCATCACGGCAAGAACAAGCGCCGCGGCTATCCCCGCCCTTTTGAACAAACAATATGATGTGGTTTTCATCCCGTACCTCCTCACAGCGAATCAGCGAATGACCAGATCCGCAACCCAGTCCTCCCGCAAATTCATGCCGAAGGGCACATCCGGTTTCACTTTCTCTCCGTGGAAATCCGAGCCGCAGGAAATCTTAAGTCCAAACTCGGATGCCCAGTCATAATAGAGCCTCACCTGCTGCGGCTTATGCTTGAAATAACAGCACTCGAGTGCATCCAGCCCGGCGTCCTTCAATCTTGATACCAGCTTTTTCTGCTCTTCCACAGGCATTTTCATCAGTCCCGGATGCGCCAGAACTGCCTTGCCGCCCGCCCCGTGAATCAGTCGTATCGACTCCTCCGCCGGCGGCAGCTTCCGGTCCGTCGCCTCGTGAAATTCGGGCGTGTCCAGATAGCGCCGAAAGGCCTCCTTCCGCTCGGCCACGTACCCGTGCTCCTGCAGCCATGCGGCAAAATGCGGGCGGGCGATGTTCGCCTCCCCGGCAATCTTTCGAATCTCCTCCATCGTGACGTCCATCCCGAGCCCGTTTAAATACCGGCAGATGACCTCTCCGCGGTTATCCCTGCTCTCTATGAATTCCCGGCATTTTCCCGCAAGCTGCGGCTCATTCTCGTCGATGGCGAGACCCACGACATGAACCTCCTCCCCGGCCGCGGAGCTGATTTCAATGCCCGGAATAAATGGTACACCGAGCTCTTTTGCCGCCGCCTTAGCCTCCCCGATTCCGTTCATCGTATCATGATCCGTGAGCGCGTACATCGCAAGTCCGCGTTCCTTCGCCATTTTCACCAGCTCCGCGGGCGCGTACTGCCCATCCGAAGCTGTGCTGTGTGTGTGCAGATCGATTAACATATTATGCTCCCGTTGTCTCTATTTTCATCGCCCCAAGAATTGCCTCCACGCACTCGTCCACAGACATTTTGGAGGTGTCGAGCGAAAGATCCGCATTTGTCGGAATTTCATAGGGGCTCGTAATTCCGGTGAAGTTGGCGATCTCTCCGCTTCTGGCCTTGCGGTAAAGCCCTTTGACATCCCTCGCCTCGCACTCCTCGATCGGCGTGCTCACATAGACCTCCACAAAGCCTTCTCCGATAATCTCCTTGGCATTCTTGCGGTCCAGGTGCATCGGTGAGATAAAGGAGGTGATGACTATCAGGCCCGCATCGTTCATGAGCTTTGCCACCTCCGCGATACGCCGGATATTCTCAACACGGTCCGTCTCGGAAAATCCAAGGTTGCGGTTTAATCCCATGCGGACATTGTCTCCGTCTAAGAGCATCGTGTGCTTACCCATGGCAAAAAGCTTTTTCTCCAGTGCATTTGCGACTGTGGATTTGCCCGCGCCGGAAAGTCCGGTCAGCCAGATGGTCAATGCCTTCTGGCCCATCTGCCCCTCGCGGAGCGAGCGGTTGATATCCATGTTGTGCCAGGTCAGATTGCTCCCCCGGTCAAGCGTCTTGCGCACAACGCCGCAGGCACTGGTCATATTTGTGATCCGGTCAATCAAAATTAAGCTGCCAAGATCACTGCTGTTGCTGAAATTGTCAAACACAATCCGGCTGGAGACTGAAATCTCGCAGCGCGCGATCTCATTCTTTAAAATATATTCTGCGGACACCTCCGCGCCCGTATTCACGTCAATCCGATAGCGGATATTCATCACCGTAGCAGGCACAAGCTGCGTCCCGATTTTCATCATATAGTTGCGTCCCGGCATCAGGCGGTCATCATCCATCCACAGAATGTCCGCCGCAAACATGGTTCCCGTCTGGCAGGTAGAATCCCGCTCCAACACACAGCCGCGCGAGATGTCAATCTCCCTGTCAAGCTGGATGTTGACCGGCATTCCGACAGATGCCTCCTCCACCTTCTGATCACCGATATGAATCGAGAGCACCGACGCCTTCTCCCCGCTTGGAAGTGCGGTCAGCTCATCTCCGATACGCACACTGCCGGATGCAATCTGGCCCTGAAAACCGCGGAACGTGTGATCCGGGCGGCAGACGCGCTGAATCGGAAGGGCAAAGCCGATATTCTCCGCTTCCTCATCCACATCCACCTTCTCCAGATATTCCAAAAGAGACTCGCCCTTGTACCACGGCATGCGCGGCGCGCGGGACGTCACATTGTCGCCGTTTGTCGCCGACACCGGAATGATCTTCATGGTATCGTACTCAAATTCGGACATGAGCACCTTGATCTCTTTCTCGATCCTGCGGAAACGGTCGGCGTCATAGTTCACCAAATCCATCTTGTTCACCGCGAACACAAAATGCCGGATACCCATAAGGGCGCAGATCCTCGCATGTCTCCGCGTCTGAACCAGAACGCCCTGGCTGGCGTCAGTCAGAATCACGGAAAGGGAGGCAAAGGAAGCTCCCACTGCCATATTTCTCGTATACTCCTCGTGCCCGGGCGTGTCCGCCACAATAAAGCTGCGCTTCTCCGTGGAAAAATAGCGGTAGGCGACATCAATCGTGATCCCCTGCTCCCTCTCTGCCATCAGGCCGTCCAAAAGGAGGGAATAGTCCAATCCGCCGCTCGCCGAACCAATCTTGGAATCCATCTGAAGAGCCTTCTCCTGATCCGCAAAGAGCAGCTTCGCGTCATACAGCATATGCCCGATCAGCGTGGATTTTCCGTCATCCACGCTGCCGCAGGTTATAAATTTCAACAAGTTATTCATCCTAGAAATACCCCTCCCGCTTTCTTTTTTCCATACTGGCAGCGCCGCCGTCCGAATCGATCACACGGCTTGTCCGCTCGGACTCCACACTGGCCAGCGTCTCCTCGATGATCGCATCCAGCGTGTCCGCGTCCGACTCCACCGCACCGGTAAGCGGGTAGCATCCGAGTGTGCGGAAACGAACCTTTTTCATCTCCATCTTTTCTCCCGGCAAAAGCTTCATCCGGTCGTCATCTACCATGATAATGTTGCCGTTTCGGTTCACAACCGGACGCTCCTTGGCAAAATACAGCGACGGGATCTCAATGTTCTCCCTGCGGATGTATTCCCAGATATCCTTTTCCGTCCAGTTGGAGAGCGGAAACACCCTGACCTCCTCGCCCTGAAAAATCTGCGTGTTAAAAAGCTTCCACATCTCCGGCCTCTGATTCTTCGGGTCCCAGGCGTGCGCCGAGTTGCGGAAGGAGAAAATGCGTTCCTTGGCTCTCGACTTCTCCTCATCGCGCCTGCCGCCGCCGAAGGCCGCTGTAAACCCATACTTGTCCAGCGCCTGTTTCAAAGCCTGCGTCTTCATGATATCCGTGTAGGCGCTTCCGTGGTCGAACGGATTGATTCCCTTTTTCACGCCGTCCTCATTGATGTATTCGATAATCTCAATGCCAAGCTTCTCTGCCATCTTCTCGCGAAACTCTATCATTTCATGAAACTTCCATGTCGTGTTTACATGAAGAAAAGGGAACGGCGGTTTCTCCGGATAAAAAGCCTTCATCGCAATGCGGAGCATGACCGACGAATCCTTTCCGATCGAGTAAAGCATGACCGGTTTCTCACTCTCGGCCGCCACCTCCCGCATGATAAAAATCGCCTCAGCTTCTAATTCCTGTAAATGATCCAATGATTTTCTCCTTTCCCTGCGGTTCTTATTGAAATTCTTAAGTAAATTGTCTCTAAATACACGGTAAATTATACCTTGTTACCCATTTAAAGTCAACCGTATTACTCGCGTGAGAACGTTTGCAAATATGTATAGCTTTTGAAGAATATTTTTCTGCCGTGTATAAATAATATTATTATTTATCGTAAAAAAATGGACTTATCAACGAGAAGGAGAATATGAGATCCATGAGAAATAAACTGATAAAAAGAACCATAACGTCAATGATTTTAACCGCCTCTCTTCTGCTCGGCCTCTCCGGCTGCGGAAACAGCAACGACAAGGACGGGAAAACCGCGGTGAGAATCGCCTATTTCCCTAATATCACGCACTCTCAGGCGTTAGTTATGAAGGCACAGGGGACTCTGGAAAAGAAATGGGCAGACACCTGTAACGTGAGCTGGACCTCCTTCAACGCGGGTCCCGCCGAGACGGAGGCAATCTTTGCCGGAGAAATCGACCTCGGCTACATCGGACCGGTTCCGGCGTTAAGCGCCAACTCCAAATCCCGCGGCGAAGTAAAGATCATCTCCAACAGCACGGACTACGGCGCAGTCCTGCTCGTAAGAAAGGACGCCAATATCCACAGCATTCCAGACCTAAGCGGCAAAAATATTGCGGTGCCGCAGCTCGGCAACACCCAGCACCTATGCCTTTTAGCCCTTCTCTCCGAAAACGGCTTAAAGACGGTAGACAAGGGCGGTGACGTGACCGTGAGCGCCAGCGCAAACGCAGATATCCTGAACCTGATCGACAACGGCAGCGTGGACGCGGCGCTGGTTCCGGAGCCCTGGGGCACAACGATTGAGAAAAACGGCAGCGTGGAGGTGCTCCTCGACTTTGACAAGATCATGCCAGACGGCAACTACCCCACTGCGGTTGTGGTTGTAAACGAGGATTTTATGAAAAAACACCCGGAGCTGGTCAAAGAATTTTTAGAGGCGCATGAAGATATCACCGTATATATCAACGAACATAAGGACGACGCCATCAAAACCGTCAACGCGGAGATCAAGGCCGCTACAGGCAAGGCTCTCGAGGACGACGTGATAGAGAGCGCATTCACGCGTATGGACATCACGACGAAACTGAACAGGGAAGCCATCATGCTGTTCGGACAAACCAGTAAGGATGAGGGATTTATCACGGCGGTCCCGGAGGAAAAGGATGTATTTACAGCTGAATTCAATCAATAAAAAATTTGAAAATACAGATAAGGAGAGTCTTCTGGACATCTCCCTCTCCGTGGAGGCGGGAGAATTCATCTGTATCGTCGGTCCCTCCGGCTGCGGCAAATCCACGATCCTCAATCTGGTAGCGGGCCTGCTTCTCCCCACCTCCGGCGAAATCCTTCTGGACGGACAGCGGGTGGAAAAACCGGGAGCAGAACGGGTCATGATGTTCCAGGAGGCCGCTCTGTATCCCTGGCTGAATGTCATGGAAAATGTAATGTTCGGCCTGGAGGCCGCCGGACATTCCAAAGCCGGGCAAAGAGAGCTGGCGGAAAAATATCTGCGCATGGTCCAGCTCTGGAAATACAGAGAATACCCGATCCACCAGATTTCCGGCGGAATGAAACAGCGCACGGCATTAGCCCGCGCTCTGGCGATGGACAGTAAGCTGCTCCTTATGGACGAGCCCTTCTCCGCTCTGGATAAACAGACAATCAATGTACTCAGGGAGGAACTGGAAGATATCTGGGAGAAGACCCGCAAGACCATCCTTTACGTGACCCACAGTGTCGAGGAGGCAATCTACTTCGCAGACCGCGTCGTAGTCATGTCGGAGAATCCCGGACAGATCCGCGAGATTATTCCGATCACCTTAAAACGCCCCCGCCACGTGGAAAACGCAGAGTTTATGTCCCTCCGGCAGCAGATCCTTCAGAGCGTAAGGGCAGGAGTCCGAAAAAGTATGCAGGAGGAATTCGATACGGCGTTACAGGAGGGAAAATCATGAAAACACGTAAAATTATCAGCAGCATCCTGTTTATTGTGGGATTAATTCTTTTCTGGCAGCTTCTCTACATTGCCGGAACCGACTGGTTTCATCTGGTGAAACCGTACGCTGTCCCCCACCCTCTGGGCGTGTGGGAAAGCCTGTGGCGGCTGACCCTTGACGGGACTCTGTTCGCCGCCGTCTGCCGCAGCCTGCTGCGCGCACTCTTCGGGTTTGCAATTGCGATTGTGATCGGAACAATTTTTGGTATAATGATACTGAACTCCGAGTATCTGTGCCGAAACTTAAAACCCCTGATCCTCGGCGTACAGACACTTCCCAGCATCTGCTGGGTCCCCTTCGCCATTCTCTGGTTCGGTCTAAAGGACAGCGCCATCATCTTCGTAGTGGTCATAGGCTCCGCCTTCTCCATCTCACTTGCAGTGGAGAGCGGTGTCAAAAATATCCCGCCGATTTATGTCAAAGCGGCCAGAACTATGGGCGTGAACGGCTTAACTTTGTACCGTAAGGTGATTTACCCGGCGGCGCTGCCCGCCTTTGTCAGCGGCCTGAAACAGGGCTGGTCCTTCGCGTGGCGCGCGCTGATGTCCGGCGAGGTCATGTCTGCCTCCATCGGTCTGGGCTACACGCTGATGCTGGGCCGGGATCTCGCAGACATTAATCAGGTGATGACAATCATGCTGGTGATCATCCTGCTCGGAATCTTAATGGACAAGGGGATATTCTCGCTGATCGAGAATCGAATTTTAAAGAAACGCGGGTTTATTTGACCGGTTTCTTTGTCACCTTCCCGACGACCGTTTTAAACGGATGCTTCAGCTTTTCTTTTAACTGTTTCTGCTGCTCATCCAGCTTGTTCGTCTGTGCCTCCAGTTTCTGAAGCTGTTGCTCCAGATTCTGAATCTGTTTTTTCAGCTTCGGAATCTGCCCCTTGAGCTCCCGTATCTCTTTCTCCTTATGTTTGTTGCTGTTTTCGAGTGCCGTCACTTTGCGCAGAAGCTTCCGGTCGGATATCGCCATAAAACGAATGATATCCTCATACAGGTAGGGATTGTCCGGGTCCCACTTGGGCAAATTCGAGTATTTGTCCGAGAACAGCGGCCTGCCGTCCTTTATATATTCCTCGACGACCTTGCAGTTGCTCTCCTCAAATCTCTGTACATATGCCCGCGCCTCCTCCTCCGAAAACATCGTGCTCGGATACTGTTCTCCCGCCACCTTCGTATCCATCAAAGCCACTGAACGGAAATAATGGTTGTCCGCCCATGACAGTGCTGGAATGGTGTTGATGACGCGCTTGACCTCGATCGCATTGCTTTTCAGCCTGGCGTTCAAGTTTTCTTTCTCCTCCGGAAGAACAAACTCCTCCGACCAGCCCAGACCGATCACATTCATGAAATCATGCTGAATACTTCCCTCCTCAAACTCACTTCTGGCAAATCTCCGCACGATAATATTTTCTTTTCCCAGCTCCCCGGCGATGATTGACAGGCAGCTGTAGTAATCCGGCATACTGTCCTCTGCGGCATCAGCCAGAAATTCTTCCCATTTCATCGTGTTGTACTTGATGAGGTCAATCTTTACCCGCTGATTCCACCAGGACTCTACAAATTCATCCTGCCGTCGCAGATACACGACAATTTTGACCGTGTAGCCGCCCTTTTCGGCCTCCTCGCGAATCCTTTTCCAGACATCACTTTTCCTTCGGAAACCGGTCATCCAGACTGCCTCGTCGGAGAGAAACACGTTATCAAACGTCTCAAATGCCTCGCGAACCATGTCAAAGCCCGCCTGCATGCGCCGGTCTTCCTCCTCCAGATCTCGTTTTCCCTTCTCATCATACACGACGCCGTTTAAAAACAGCGCATTCCGATCCGGCCGCTTTCCAAAATAGCTAAACGGCAGAATCGGGTAACAGTACCCGAATTTTTCAAATATTTCGCGGTTTGAGTAACAGAAATTCTGAAGGGATGTCGTACCGGTCTTCGGCGTTCCGATATGCAGATATAATGTTTTCATGCTTCTTCTCCTTTTTTCACATACAGTTTCCCCAGCTTATTGTTCATAAACTGATTATTCTTTCGTTTCACACTGATCTCTGTATTTGTGATAGAAATTCCGTAGCCTTTCGTTTCTGTTATGACATTTCCCTTGATCTCGGTTGCGATTCCGGTGCTCGTCACAGCAATTCCGTGACCTTTTTCCGTCCTGCAGTTCGAGATAAGGTTTTTCTGTATGCAGTCGGCCGCTCCCGAGGATGTAAGATAGATTCCCGCGCCGGTTCCTCCCGAAATTATATTTTTCGTTATGTTTTTCACATAGGCAGAATTTGAGATCCTGATGCCTTCCTGCCGATAGCCCTGTATCGTATTTTCGTAGATTTTTTTTACCGTCGCGTCCAGCGTGACCGACACGCCGTAACGGCATCCCCCAAATATGATATTGTGATCTACCTCCTCAATCCGCGCCTCCTTCTGCGCCAGTATTCCATCCCCCTGCAAGGCCATGATCCGGTTGTAAGACACACTCTGCACCCAGCTGCTGCTTGTCACCACAACGCCGTTGCCGACTGCATCATTCAGGATGACATTGGGATACTCTTCGGTTCCGATCACATCCACATAACTTCCGCTGGCGACCTGAATTCCACCCGATTTTGACAGAATGGCATTGCCGACAATCTGACTTGCCTCGGCTCCATCCCCAAAGGCGATTCCCATTCCCTTATAGGCGACAATCGTGTTTCCAGCCGCATCAGCTTTTGTTCCGATATCATCCACCCGGCTGCCTGCACCTGTTACGCGGACTCCGTCAGCATGAGTGGAAATCACCTCGTTGGCAGTAATCTCCGTCAGCATACTGCCGGCAGACACCAGAATTCCATACTTTCCGCTCCCCGTGACCGATATCCGGTTGCCCGTGATCACACCGCCGGACAGGGGCTGCTTTTCAAAGTCGTACCCCTGATCCACAAGGTAGCTGTTTGCCACCGTACAGTTAATCCCGTTCCCCGGCAGCGGCTGTCCCTCAGCCCCGATCACATTGCCGCTCACGATGACGTCTGATCCCCCGCTCACAAGAATCCCGTGCGTGTAATTGCCCGAAATCATGTTGTTCTCGATCACACAGCCATCAAACCCATAGCACCAGATCGCAGGAGCCGACGCGGGCTTCTGATTCAGGAACATATTATTGGAAATCCGAATATTCTGGCTGTGCTCCCCGTCATAGAGCGCGTGATGGTTGCCCACTCCCGACGGATAATTCTTAAAGGTACAATCGTCCACGGTGATATTTCTGCACGCGGTCCCATCCGGCGTGTACACACCGTTCCAGCTGTCGCCCGTACCGTTATAGCTGATATCCAGCTGGATCGCCTCGCTCTCCGACTGGTCTCCCGTAAATCCGTCGAAGGAACAGCCGCTGATCATCACATCCATACAGCCGCAAAGCTCAATCAGATGTCCACCACGGCAGTTTTTCAAATTGAGCTTTTCAAAGGTGATATTTCTCGCATGTCCGATATTGATCAGATTCGCGTTAACCTCCTCGCCCCCGCTTCCATCCAGCGTCCCGTTTTTTACGGTAATATCATGGCACAGGTCATAGCCGCCTGCCTTCCGCTCTCCATCCAGACCGTAGCCCTGAATAAAGTTGTTCATCATACCGGCGCGGATCAGCGTGGAGCCGTTCAAATCCAGCGTCACATTCGACCGCAGATGAATGGCACGGCCTCCGTCGTCGGCACCCACGTAATAGGTTCCCGGCACAGTGATCTGTAAGACCAGCTTCGTATCCTCCGAGGCGAGCGCACACATCTCATTGATGTAATCCAGATTGTAGGTACTGTTCTCTTCCCCTTCGAGCAGTGCCAGCGGCATGCAGGACTCCGAACCGGGGTCCGCCGACACCCGCCAGGTCCCGCAGAGACCTAACAAAACTACAAGTCCTATCCCTATCAGTGTTTTGACAATATACAATCTATCCCGCATCTTTCGTCTCCTTCTCATCTGTGTTGACATATCCCGGCAGCATGGACATCCCGTTTCTAAGCCATCCACTCTGACATTCTCAGATATGCGTCCGCAAGCCCGACCTTGGGCTCCCACCCGAGTGCCCGCATTTTGGAGGCATCCAGCCACATTTTCACCGGCGGCGCATAGCCAAGAGCTGCCAGATTCTCCGGTATCTCGATCTTAACCTTAATCTTTCCGCCGGCCAGCTCCCGCGCGACCATCTCCGCCATCTCCCGAATGGTGGTATGGCTCTGCTCATTGGCGATATTGTACGCCTGTCCGGCTTCTCCCCGCAGGAGCAGAAGCAGTATCGCGGTCACCGCATCGGAGGAATAAACGTAGTTGCCTTCCGACTCTCCGGTTGTGTGCAGTACAATATCCTCACCGGCTGTCGCGCTCCTTGCAAACTGCGCAAACACACGGTTTTCCGTGGGCAGAATTCCCGCTCCAAAGGTCTGCGCCAGCCGGGCACTGGTCACCCGCAGACCGTGCTGGGACGCATAGGCTGTGCACAGACATTCACACATGCGCTTCCCCTCCGGATAGCAGGATCTTGTGGATGCAAGGTCCACGTATCCCAGATCCTCCTCCTTTGTCTTCCCCTCCTGCTTCGGCTGTCCGTATACCTCCATAGAAGAGAGATATACCATGGCCTTCACGTTCTTGTCCACAGCAAAACGCAGGATTTTATCCGTGCCGTCCACAGCAGTCCGGATCGTCCCGACCGGGTCCTCCACCATGAGCTTTGAGGTTGTCACCGCGGCCGCATGTACGATAAAATCACAGTCCTCCTGCATCTCAATCGGCTGCTTCGTCAAATCTCCGACAACATAATGGGGTCTGGGCCCGTCCGCAAACAGCTTATCCGCCTTTTCCACATCGCGCACCAGCGCATGGACTGTAAGCTCCAGCTCGTACTTTTCATTCGTGTAAAGCAAAGTCCGCACCAGCAGAGAACCGATCAGCCCCGTCGCCCCGGTGATCAGGAAACTGCTGCCGCGAAAGTCCTCCCACGGCAGGCCGCTCGCGCAGACCGCCTCCATATCCTCAATCAATACCTTTTTCATAGCTCCCCCTACTCTTCCATGCCGTAAATCTGAGCATCCTCTTTTGCATTGAGGAGCGCACGCATGGTATAGAAATCATCGGGTGTGGTGATCTTGATGTTCTCCTGCGGCCCGTCGATCAGATACAGTTTCTTCCCATAGTACTGCATCATCGAGCAGGAGTCGATAAAATCCAGCTTTCCTGCCGCTATGGATTTTTCGTGGGCATCCAGCAGCTCGTCCAGGTAAAAGCTCTGCGGCGCGCGGGCAAGCCTGGTGTCCTCCCGGCTCGGAATCGCAGAGATCGCATTGTCCTTCGACACGACAAGAACCGTCTCTTTGACCGCAACGCTGGTGATCGCCGACCCATGCTCACGCACAGAGGCCAGATTATCGTCGATAGTTCTTGCATTGATCAGCGGACGCACACCGTCGTGGACCAGCACGATCGACTTCTCCCCAGCCGCAATCTCCTCGGCTGCCTTCAGCCCGTGATAGATGGATTCCTGCCCACAGGAACCTCCCGGAACAATTTTTTTCACTTTCTTTAGATTGAACCGACTGACAAGCTCCTCCAGGTAATCGATCCAGTCCGCCAGACACGCCACCGCGATGGCGTCGATATCCGGATGCTTGTCAAAGATTTCCATCGTGTGAATAATGATAGGCTTTCCGTACACGTTAATAAACTGTTTCGGTTTAATCCGGGAATTCATCCGCCTCCCGACTCCACCGGCAAAAATTACTCCTATATTCACCTGTTCTGTCCTCCGTCCTGTTGCTTTGTGTGCTCGCAGATAAAGTCTACCACGCCCTCACAGGCATTTCCCTTTTCGTAACACCCCTTCCCCTCAAAGAAAGCGTCTAGGCGTTTCTGATAATCTCCGTCATCAAACTCCATCACATTTTGGTTCAACGCATCGTCACTGTCCGCAATCGCAAACGGCGTTTCCGTCAGCGGATAGTAAAATCCGCGGTCATCGATGTACTGGCTGATATCCAGTGCATAAATAAATGCCGGCCGGCGGGTAAAGATGAAATCGAAAATCCAGCTGGAATAATCCGTGATTCCCACATCCACCGCCGCCATCAGCTCCTGCATATCCCGGTAGCCGCTCGCGTTGATGACGCCGTCCATCTCCTCAAACATATCCTTGAGCAGACGGTTCTTCGCATTGTGCATGTGCATGCGCACAATCACACGCCACTCCCCGCCGAATTTCTGCTCCATGGTCGCCTTCAGACGCGCACAGTCCATCCGGATGGAGCTGACATCCGACTTGTTGTCGCGGAAGGTCGGCGCGTACATCACGGTCTTAACCGCCGGATCCAGATCGTAATATTCATACACCCGCGCCTTCAGCTCCTGTAATTTTTTCGGGTCGAAAAAGATATCATTGCGCGGATGTCCGACCTTTAAAAATTTCGCATGCGGCCAGAAGGACTCCGCAAACACATGCTCGTCAAACACACTGTCCGTCAGAAAATAGTCGATGGTCTTGTCCGCGCCCCTTGCAATCTTAATCCAGTGCTTGTTCCCGCCGAGCACCTTAATGCCGAGCGATCCGTGCCAGGTGTTAAGATAAATCTGTCCCTTCTTCTTGGGAACCTTGCGCCACACACAGTTGAGCGCATTGTCAATCCAGAAATGCGCGCTCCCGAGTGCGACAAAGCTGTCCATCGTGTCCCGCTCCACCAGCCGGATCTGTTTGGGAATCTCCAATTCCTCCCGTTTGCTGATGGTCGTCTTGTTGACGATGAAGATCAGCTCATAGTCCAGCCCTTTTTCCATGATCTTTTCGGCAATATATTTTCCGTTGCAGGTGTAGCTGTTTTGAAACTGTCCAAACACGATCCGGTTTTCCTTGATGGGCAGGTGCCTCATAAATATCGAGCGCACCATGACGCCCAGGCCCTCCTCGATATTTGCAAAAAAACGTCCGATGTAATAGCCGATCTTTTTTTTGCAGTTCGTGAGGAAATGCCCCTCCGCGAGTGCAGTGATCAGGATATCCTTTTTCCTCGTCTTCTCGATATAAAATTTCTGCGTCTGCGGATCATACTGTTCCTTTATCATGTCCTACTTCCTCTCAATTTCTTCGGTGTGGCTTACAATAAAATTCACGACCTGTTCACTTGCATTTCCGCTTTCATAACATCCCCGTGCCTGCAAAAACAATTCACACCGTTTCCTGTATTCTGCGCTGTCAAACTGACAAATATTTTCATACAGCCGCACGTCATCCTCCGCGACCGCAAACGGTGTCTCGCTCAGTGGATAGTAAAATCCTCTTTCATCTGCGTAGCAATCCTGATCCGCGGTATACAAAAATGCCGGTTTCCCGGTGAACACAAAATCAAAAATCCAACTGGAATAGTCGGTAATCCCAGCGTCCACCGCCGTCATCAGCTCCTGAATGTCCGGGTAATCGCTCACATCTGTGACATATTCACATTTGTCTCCCCCGCCGGCCTGCAGCCCATCGCCTATATCATGAAAATGGCAGCGCAGCAAAATCCTCCACACTCCGCCAAAGCGTTTTGAACACGCCCCGGCAAGCTTCCCAAAATCCGGATGGCGCACGTTTTGCCCATGCTCCCGGAAGGTTGGCGCATACAAAAGTGTATGTTCATTTTGGTCAATCTGATAGCGGAGATAAATCTGCTGCCGGATTTCTGCCCAGTTCTCCTTCTGAAACAGGATATCATTCCGGGGATGTCCCACCTTCAGATGCTTCACATCCGGCCAGAAGGACTCCGAAAAGACACGCTCATCAAACACACTGTCTGTAAGAAAATAATCGATCCTGCGGTTGCCGTACCGCGCAACAGCCCTCCAATGACGGCTGCCGTCCAGACGCTTGATGCCCAGCGATCCATGCCAGGTATTCAGATAAATCTGTCCGGGACGTTTCGGCACCCGTTTCCAGATACAGTTCAGCCCGTTGTCAATCCAGAAGGCAGCGGACGCCTGCACGCGAAAGTGCTCGTCGGAATACTGCTCTACAAGACGAATTTCTTTTGGAATATGGTACGCGTCACGGTTCTCGCAGACCTCGCGGCTCACACAGAAAAACAGCTCGTACGCCAGCTTGCGCTTTAAGATTTCTTCTGCAATGTACTTACAGTTGCAGGTATAAGCAGTCTGGTATGTCGCCAGAAAAATGCGGTTGGGTACAATCGGAACTCTCTTCAGACGAACCATCCGTCCGGCTGCGTCAAGCACTTCCCTTCCTGCACGTACCAGTTTTGATTGTATCTCTTTTTCCCTCAAATTACAATCCCTCTTACAGCTTCAGCTCATACAAAACATGATACTCCCTCTCCTCCTCCGGCGGCAGCCGCATGTAGTCCTCCCCATATAATTGCTGAAGATACTCCGCTTTCATCCGCGAGATCGTAAATTTCCTTCCCTCAAAAAGAATCGGCTCCAGCGACAGAAACGGTTTTCTGGGATAGATTTCCCCTCGAAAGTGCCGCTTTCCGGATGGTATCACCACATAATCCGTATTCTCGTCCCTGCATTTTGACAGGCACTTTTGAATTTTCTGATACCAGAATCGGTGCGCCGGCGCGAACAGCATTCCGATCATGCCCTTAACTCTCACCAGAAGCACTGCATAGCGCGTGCCGGCCGCAAGCTCTAAATACTCTCTCCTCCATGCGTACATGCGCCAGCAGGACAGAATCAAAAGCCCCAGATCGCACTGCACACCATGGAGATAACGGTGAAATTTTCCGGAATAGGTATTCTCGATGGGAAAAATATCAATTTTCACCCCGCACTTGTCCCGCTCCTGCATCCGATGTTCCCGAAAGAGAGTTCCGTTCCTGTGTATCTGGATAAAGGAGCTCCAGTATTCCGGCGTCCTTAGAGGCGCTTCAATATAGTATTTGTCCCCATACTCCGCCTCGACAGCATCCAGCAGCCGGTCGATGCAGTTTCTCGGAACATTGATGTCGATGTCATCATCCCACGGGATAAACCCCTGATGGCGGACAGCGCCAAGCGCTGTTCCTCCGCCCAGCATATAGGGAATTCCCTCCCTCTCACAGACGGCGGCGATATCAGTTAGTATCTCCAGAGATATCTGTTTTAACCGGGCCAGTTCCTCCTCCGTGATCCGATGCATCTTCCTTGCCAGCTCTGTCTTTAGCAGCCGGTTTGTCTCCATCCACGCCATTGCCCTCACCATTCAAACCCTTCCGTAATGCCCGCCGCTTCGCCTTTTTGCGCTTTTTCTCCCTCTTTTTTATTCTGTCAATTTCCCTGAGCTCCTCCGTGATCGCCTCGTATTCCGCTCCCACTTTATCAATCCCACCGACAGCGCGCACCGTCCCGTTTTCCAGGATCAGCGCCTTGTTGCAGATGTTGCGGACCTGACTGAGCGAGTGCGACACTAACAGCACCGTGACACCCTGGTCGAACATACTGCGAATTTTTGCCATGCTCTTCTTTTTAAATCGCGCATCACCCACAGACAACACTTCATCCAGGATCAGAATATCGGGGTTCACCGCCGTACAGATTGCAAACCCCAGCCGTGACTTCATACCTGAGGAAAAATTCTTCAGCGGCACATCCAAAAATTTCTCCAGTTCGGAGAACGCAACAATCTCATCAAATTTGTCATCGATAAATTCCTTGGAATAACCCAGAACCGCACCGTACAGATAGATATTTTCCCGCGCCGTATACTGCGGGTCAAACCCCGCCCCCAGCTCGAGCAGAGGGGCAATGACGCCTTTTCTTTTCACGGTTCCCTCTGTGGGCTTATACACGCCGGCAATCACCTTGAGCAGCGTGCTCTTTCCGGCTCCGTTCAGACCCAGGATTCCGATGCGGTCCCCCCGGTAGAGGGTAAAACTGACGTCCTTAAGCGCCCAAAACTCTTTGTACCGCAATTGCTTTTTAACTAATTTTAAAAAGAATTCCTTCAGAGAATCCACTTTTTCCTGACTGAGGTTAAATTTGACGCCCACATGTTCAACCTTAACCGCGATCTCTCTCTCACCCATGGCAAACCTCTATATATGAAGGATAAAATCATCCTGCTTTTTCTTAAACAACACGATTCCCAGCACCAGCGAACCAAAGCTCCACGCCACGACATATAAATAATGTTTCGGCTCCACCGAATATCCCAGCAAAGCGCCGCGGCACATCTCGATAATGTGATAGATTGGATTGTAATTTAAAATCCATGCATAACCACTCTTTAACAGGCGCTCCGGATAGTAGAAGATCGCGCTCATGTACATGATAATAAGGAGCAGGACATTCCATAAATATTCTACATCCCGGAAAAAAACAGCCAGCGTGCACAGGATAAGCCCCACCCCCAGCGTTAAGAGAAACAGAAGCAACAGCGCAGGGATAAACTGGACAATATGCCAGGTGGGAATTACCTTGCAGTAAATATCCACCGCAACCAGAGCAATCAATGAGATCAGAAAAAACACAAACGTATCGATCACACTTGCCAGCGGGTAAAGATATTTGGGAATATAAACCTTTTTAATCATTGGAGCATTGCTGCGGATGGATTTGGCGGCAGCCTTCGTCCCTGTCGTAAAACAGGAATAAATCAAACGGCCGGTTATTACATACAGCGGAAATCCCGGTTTTCTCTCAAAAACCGTTCCAAAAACGATCACCAGCACGCAGGTCGTCATAAGCGGCTCGATCAGTGACCATAATATCCCCAGATAGGACCGGCGGTATTTCAAGCGGATTCCCTTTTTTACAAGCTCTCCCAGAAGAAACTTGTAATTGAAAAATGCCTTGATATAGTTCATATATGTCTCCTCAATATGCGTTCACATACGCTTTCTGAGCGCATGGTACACATAACCAACAAAACACCAGCAGGACTTCCACAGCGGGAACTTCAGATAATGGCGAAAAATATTCCAATTCCAGACGGCCGCCCGCCTTTTGTCTGCACTCGCCGAATCGGCGGCAAGCCGGTACTGCGCCAGCACCTCATCTAACCCGTATGCGGTTTCCCCGGCCTTTAACAGATTCAGCCACGCGGCATAGTCTTCATGCGGAATCTGCGGCATTTCAATGTCGGCAAAATATTCGCGGTCGATCAGCACCGTGAGGCACGCAATCGGATTGCCCTTCAGCAATTGCTTATACGCAACTGTTTCCGGCACATGCCGGATCTGTCCGGTCAAAGTTCCTTCCGCGTCGATCACCTCGCAGGCCGTGTGGCAGAAATGCGCACCGGTACGGCGCATAAATTCCAGCTGCCGCTCCAGCTTCTTCGGTTTCCACAAATCATCACTGTCCAAAAAGGCGATATATTTTCCGGCCGCAAAGCCGATGGCAGTATTCCGCGCACACGCAATTCCGCCGTTTTCTGACCGGCGGAAATAGCGGATTCTTTGATCCTCCCGGGCAAATTCCTGAACAATCGCAGGAGAATCGTCCGTAGAGCAGTCATCCACAATAATCATTTCCCAATCCGGATATGTCTGAGCGAGAACTGACTGAATCGTCTGCGCAATATAACGCTTAGCATTGTACATCGGTGTGATGATTGATACCCGATTACTTTCCATACAGCTTTTATCCTTTTTTGATCGCTGTGATCTGCTGCTCGTCCACCCCTTCCGTATTCTCCTTCACAAAGAGGATCTTGAATGTCAGAAACAGAATCTTGATATCCATCCACAGCGAATAATTCTCGATATAGGTCAAATCCAGCTTGAGCTTGTCATAGGGCGTCGTGTTGTATTTACCGTACACCTGTGCATAACCGGTCAGTCCGGCCTTCACCTTGAGCCTCAGCACAAATTCCGGAATTTCCTCCGTATACTCCTCGGCGATCTCCGGCCGCTCCGGCCTGGGCCCCACCATAGACATCTCGCCCTTTAAAATATTAAACAGCTGCGGGAGCTCATCGAAGTGGACCGCACGGATCAAACGCCCCACCGGAGTAATCCTCTCATCCCCCTTAGCCGCGAGCCTTGCCCCCTCTTTCTCGGAATTCACGGACATGCTGCGGAATTTATAGATCATAAAAACTCTGCCCTCCAGGGTCAGGCGTTTCTGCTTGTACAGAATCGGACCGCGGTCATAGAGCTTGATCCCGAGCGAAATGATCAGCATAAACGGAGATGCGATCATGATCCCGATCAATGCCAGCACAATATCCACCACGCGCTTGACAAAAAGCTCAACTATGCTCAGGCCCTGATTTCTTGACAAAAGGAGCGGCGTGTCAAACAGATGGATATCATCCGCCCCCCGGAACAGGATGTCGGAAATTTTAGGAGTCACATATGTGCGGACCGACTCCTGATAGCAGAATTTCATGATCTGATTGCGCGCCTCAGCCGGCAGGTCACACAGCACCACAGCATTGTACTGTAAGATCATGGGATACAGTTTTTCATACCCCACCCGGTAACTCACGGAAGCGCAGATATTGTATTTGTCCTTTCGCGTATTGATCTTTGCGATCAGCTCGTCCGGCGCGTAGTGGCCGTAAATAACCAGCATCTGTCTCGGCGGATAAAGGCGCCGGTATGCGTTTCGGACAAGAATTACCCACTGCACCAGAAAACCGATATCCATAAGCGCCATAAGGATGAGCGGCTGCATAGGCAGATAATCGTTTGCAACCAGACAGATTTCCAGATAAGTGACACCTGTGGACAAAATTACAGCCAGCGTCTGGGACAGAACGATGTCCGACAGGCGCATATAGCCAATGCGATAGCCTCCGAATACCTTGGTGAAAAAAAACACAAACAGCACATACAGACCAATCACAGCCCAGTTTCCACGCCGGAAAAGCCGGTTTTCTTCGTCAAGCATCGGGATATAAACGATATACCACAACCATGCAAACAGCGCCGCCTCTACAGTCAGCGAAATCACATTGGCCGTGAAATTCAGCAGATGCTTATATTTTTCCCTCATACTAACATTATCCTCTGTCACGTAAAAAATATACGCGCCTTACTCGCCCAATCCGCTCTCGACAAATGCAGCCAGAGCCTCAAGCGCCTCGCCCTCATCCTCTCCCTCACAGACCAGGGTAATCTCGTCGCCGGACTTGATGCACGCGCCAAGAACACTCAAAACACTCTTCGCATTTGCAATATTTCCACTGTATTCAAAAGTCACCTTGCACCTGTATTTCATAGCCTCTTTACACAAATTTCCCGCCGGGCGCAGATGAAGCCCGGTGGGATTTGTAATCTTTACAAGTTTTGATACCACGTAAAACCCCCCTTATAACATCACTTTGGTAATTAACTCTGCCAGACGTCTGGCCTCCTCTTCAATCACCTGTTGATCCTTGCCCTCAATCATGACGCGGACCAGCGGCTCCGTGCCGGAGGGACGAATAAGAACTCTCCCCTCCCCCGCAAATTTCTGCTCCAACGCCGAGATGGCATCTGCGATCTGCTCATATTCCATATAGCTCTCTTTTTTGTGATTCGGCACCTTTGCATTCACAAGAGCCTGCGGCAAAACCTCCATGACAGCGGCAAGCTCCGACAGCTTTTTGCCGGTGGCCTCCATCACCTGCAAAAGGTGAAGTGCCGAAAGAAGGCCGTCCCCGGTGGTATTATCGTCGAGAAAAATAACATGCCCGGACTGCTCTCCGCCGAGATTGTAGCCATTCTCCAGCATATTTTCCAGGACATAGCGGTCTCCCACTTTCGTCTTTTCAATGTGAATTCCCTGTTTTTCTCCCATCAGGGAAAAACCCAGATTCGTCATAACCGTGACGACGATCGTATTCTTTTTCAGCTTCCCGGTCTGTTTGAGATAGTTTCCGCAGATGGCCATGATTTCGTCGCCGTCCACCAGCTTTCCATTCTCGTCAACCGCAAGCATGCGGTCTGCATCCCCGTCGAACGCGATTCCGATATCCGCCCGCTCCGACACCACTCTCGCCATGAGTTCGTCCATGTGCGTGCTGCCGCAGTTGGCGTTAATGTTGGTTCCGTCCGGATTCGTGTGGATTGCAATGAGCTTCGCGCCGAGATCCTGCAGTGTCTTGACAGACGTGTAAGAGCTCGCGCCCTCCGCGCAGTCCACAACAATCTTAAATCCCGATAAATCCACAGGAACCGTCTTTTTCTCAAATGCAATGTACTCATCCACAATATCCGGACGGTATTCCACCCTCCCGATGCCCGGACCGATCGGGAACACAACATCCTCCATATTGTTGCGAATCAACGCCTCAATCTCATCCTCCAGCGTGTCGGAGAGCTTGTAGCCCTCCCCGTTGAAAAACTTGATCCCGTTAAATTCCATTGGATTGTGGGACGCAGAAATGACCACCCCCGCATCCACCTTATGTTTCTTCGTCAGATATGCAATCGCCGGAGTCGGAGCTACACCGACATAAATCGCGTTCGCCCCGACGGAGCAGATCCCCGCTATCAGCGCATTCGCGAGCATTCCTCCCGAAATTCTGGTATCGCAGCCAACAATGATTGTCGGCTGGTGTGACTGCTCTTTCGTAAGGACATATGCGCCGGCCTGCCCAAGTTTCATGGCAAGCTCTATTGTGAGCTCCGTCCCCGCAACTCCCCGCACGCCGTCCGTTCCAAACATTCTAGCCATATTATGGTTCCTCCAAATGATTTTCCCCCGGGATATTGCTGCCGCTATCACCCTCAGAGCCCCCGGGATCAGTACCCTCCTCCGGCTCATCTATTCCAATCTCCGAGATCGTCACGTCCACAGTGACATCCTGGCAGGTGAACTTCTCCTCCGGAAGATTGATCGTGACCGGCAGACTGTAGTTTCCCGGCCCGCGCCCTTCTGCATCAACCACTCCCGTAATGTCATTCGCATCCAGCCCCACAAAGTCCTTTTCAAACGCACTGACCGAGATGTTCAGCGGGCTTGCAAATCTCAGCTCATATCCCTCAGGCAAACCATCCACAGTGATCTGGTCTCTCTTAATCAGATATCTCAGCGTCCGGTAGGGTTCGACGGTTACCTTCACCGACACAATCCCGTCCGACGCGTCGAGCACGCTTATGCCCTCCGGCAATGAGTCCTGAATCTCCACGGTCGTAGTCAGGTCACCGTTTGCCCCGTCCACATTGACCGCGTCCCCCGGTACATTGATGGCTGTGACCGCATTGACCGCGGAAGCCGATCCCTTTATTTTTATCCTCTCCGGCTCCACCGCCACGCTGCGTACCCGGTATCCGACCGCCGGTGTTCCGGTCGTGGAAACGCGCACCGGAACCTCGCGTACCACAAGGATTCGCGCGGAAATCGTCACGGTGTTGTTGCTCAATGTCAGCCTTGTCGTGTCAATCTTATTGCCGTCCTTGTCGTAGAGCACCGGAATCACACTGTCAGAAAGATAGTTCGACATCCCCTCCACGTCAATCGTCGCCACCACGCTGGCAATCGTATCGACGATTGATTTCGGACCGGACACCGTGAGCACATTCGGGGCGGTTACAGACGCATCGCCAAGTACATAGCCCTCCGCCACATTTCCGGTGGTCGCTGCACTGATCATATAACGCTCGCTCACCAAATCCTCCAGCGCAATTTTTAAAACCTTCCGATTCAGGTAACTCAGCGCACTGTTAGACCGGTTGCTCGTGATCTCGATCGGAACCGTTCCTGTCTCACCCTTCGAATCCATGAGCACCTGGTTAAAATCCGCCGTCGCCCGGAAATTACTGCTGTCAAGATTCTTTAATACACTGCGCTTTGCCGTCACTGCAAATGTCACGATATTTGTGCCGTCCAGGATCTGATAGCATTTGTTCTGCTCCGTCACCGTCGACGCATTCTCAATAATCACGTTTGTCGTGTAGGTCTGCGTTTTTTTCGGGTCATCCATATTATATACGATCAGCCACAGAATAAATGCCAGGCCAACCGCAAGAATTTTAAAAGGCAGATTTCTCGTCAATGCCTTAAGAATTTTTCTTACCATTCCTGAACCTCCTTTTCAACTGTCCCAGACCGCCCGTCTCGCGGTTTCGGTTCGGGCTCTGCAGGTCCACAAGTTTTTCGCGCAGGAAGTCCGCATCAACGTCCGGATACAATTTTCCCATCATGGCAACGGACACCTCTCCGGTTTCCTCCGATACAATGATGGTCAGGGAATCGCTAACCTCACTGACTCCCAGCGCCGCACGGTGTCTCGTGCCGAGCTCCTTGCTCAGAGAGAGACTGTCCGACACCGGCAGATAGCAGGTTGCCGACACGACGCGGTCCCCGCGCACGATCACTGCCCCGTCGTGCAATGGCGTGTTTTTCTCAAAAATATTGATCAGAAGCTGGCTTGTCAGGATTGCATCCACATCGATGCCCGTCCTCACAAACTCGTTTAATAGTATATCGTTTTCCATCACGATCAGAGCGCCGGTTTTGACCTTTGCCATGGCAAAGGATGCCCGGATCAGTTCATTGACCGTTTTATCCGAAAACTTACATTCCTCCGCCCGGTTGATATTGATCAGTTTCCCGAAAAAGCTTTTTCCGCCCAAATTCTCCAGGGCCCTTCGCAACTCCGGCTGAAAAATAATCACCAGCGCAACCAACCCGACACTCAGCATATTCCGCGCCAGCCAGAGTATCGTATTCATCTGGAAAAGCGCAGCGACAAGCACAAAAAGCAGAATTACCAGAATTCCCTTGAACAGGTTCCACGCACGCGTGCTTTTCACCCACAGCAGCATGTGATATACAAGGACAGAAATAATCACGATCTCAACGATGTCCACCCAGGCCAGCGTGATATCCGGAAGGTCCAGTACCATGGAAATCTTTCTATAAAATTCACTTAACATCCCTGCAAACTTCTGCATGAAATCCCCCTTCACATTAAAAACATTCGTTATTTCAGCAGATTGTCATCCTCATCTACATCCAACTCTCTCGCAATCACTTTCCGGCTGTTGAGCTCCTGCTCCTCGCTGAGCGCCGTATCCCTGTGATCAATCCGTCTGCCTATGTTGGAGGTATTTCCAAAACGCTTGACGGTAACTTCCTTTGTTGTCATTAGTTTTTTGGGCACTGCCTTCACGTAATAATAATATTCATCGTCCTCAAACTGAACGCGCTCCGCCCGGTCATAGTCTAAATTCATGAACACAAATTCCAATCCGAACGCAATCAGCATCGAGAAGATGTTGCCTAACAAAAGCCACAGCGTTTTCCCGGAAATATTGAGCACTGTATATCCCACAAACAGTCCGGCAATCTGGATCAGCTCCCCCGAGACAATCGCCAGCGTCCATGCGTGCTCCACATCAAGCCTGCGCACAAGATAGACGACCGCCGCCGTCACGACAAACAGTGCGACAAAAAGAAACATCTCCTTGTTGTTTAACAGCTGGCCCACAGAAATATCAAATTTCGAGGCAAGCGCTGTCTCCGCATCCACATCGGCCGACACTGCCAAAAGCGTCGATTCGTTCTGATGAATTCCATCCAGAAAAAAATACACGATCGTCCCGCACACCACTGCGACCACGGAATAAACCTGCCGCAACAGGCCGCATCCGATCGGCATTATGTAGGGGATGCGCAGAACAAAACAAATGGGAGTGAGTACCGCGGCAATTCCGTCTCTCGGTGCAAAACGGAAATAAACCAAAAGGATGACCGCAAAAAGTACCAACGCCGTGAGCGCAGCCTCCATCGAGAGCACGTATAAATCCAGGAGCACGACAAGCGCCGCCAGCCATATCATGGCATAATTCGGCAGAATCGCACACAACAATGCCAGAATGAGCGCGACCGGCAACGTGCTGATCCGTTGCATATAGCCGATCCTGCTGTTAATTGTCTGAAAAAGGATCAATGCAAGCACAAATTTCACAACAGGATACAAATACGATTCATATTTCCCGTAAATACGGATTATCTGATCCCGGATTTCCAATAATTTTGTCATAAAACCTCCCTAAGACCGCTGCTGATCTTCCCGGTGATACAATTTCCGTGCCTTCGTCATATGTCCCTCATATTCTTTCAGGCGCTTTCTCCCATTCGTAAAACGGACACTGTAGACAATGACCGTCACAAACAGGTAGACCGCCATAAAGCCGATATATAAGACGATCAGGCTCACTGCCAGACTTAACACATTCAGATTATTGATCAGGACGGTCACCTGTTCAAGACAGCTCAGCACCCATAAAAGCACCAGCAGCAGGTAGGCAATTGTCCCGGAAAAAAAGCTTTTGATCAATTCTTTACTCACATAATCCCACATATAATACTGACCCATCTGCTGGTCCGTTTTGTCTTTGTGGGCATCATACACTGCCATGTGGCACAGCTCTTTCACACGCTTTTCGTTGATCATACCGTTCCCTCACAGTTAAGTCTTTGCATTTATTATACCATACATGTACCATTTTTCAAACATAAAAAAACCCCCGCATTCGACGGGGGCAAAAATTCCATTCCTTACAGAAAACGCATTCTGTCACGGTCTCGTGACGATTTCTGCGGTTCGATCGATTTTGGTTTATCGATCACGCTCATAAGATCGTTCGTCACCGACTTCTTGCACACTTCGCAGAAACGCCCGGTGCGAATCATTTTACCGCATTTCTCACACTCAATTCCTTCCATGGAGGTCTCCGAAAAACTCAGCCTCTCTTCACGAATCCACTGCTTGATCTGTTTTACCGACACGTCATTCTCTCTGGAAACCTCATCCATGGAGGCATTCTTATGTTCCTCGAGATATCGTTTCACATCCTGAAATTTGTCCTCGATTGCCTGAATGCAAGCCTGACACAAGCGCTGGTTTCCCAGCGAATTAAACAATCTGCCACAATTCTTACAATTCCTGACATCCATGATTCAACCTCCTAAAATCCACGGCCGATACAAGCCGCAAGAAAATAGACCTTCTCAACCCCCGCCAGACGCAGCTGACTGGCCACAGCCTCCGCCGTACTGCCGGTCGTGTAGATATCGTCCACCAAAAGGACTCTCTTATATTGTACTATATTTTTTGTCGTCTGAAAAGCATTTTTCAGAATATTTTTTCTTTCTTTTTCATTTAATTCCTTCAAAGGCTTCGTATCGCGTGTCCGGACGACAGCATTCGGCAGATAAGCAATCCCCATCCGCCCGGCCAGAGCCTCCGCGAACAGGGCCGCCTGATTGTAACCTCTGCGCCGTTTTTTCCCACGGTACATCGGAACCGGAACAACCGCCTCCACTCCGCTCGCAAGCATCCAGTCTCCCCACCGCTCACAGGCCGCCTGCCGTAAAAAGCGGGCATACTCCCGGCGGTTGGAATACTTGAAACGGTACATGGTTTTTTTGAGCGCGCCGCGGTACTCAAACACACCCCGCCCCTGCTCAATACAGGAAAATACGTTTTGTCCCCGGCCAGGGGAATTTGCACCGGCAATCCCTCTCCCGCAGTCACGACAGTATTCCTGTCCTTCACGCTCCAACGGTCGCCCGCAGTGCATACAGTAGTGCTCTCCGACAAACGTCAGCTTTTTCCGGCACTTTGCATGAATGCCCTCCTCAATCTCCTCCGGGGCAAGCAATGCGTCACACACGGCACACCGAGGCGGAAATATCAGCTGCAGCGCTGCCTCGAGCCACTCTCTCCAACTCGTATCAAGCATGGACTAGCCTAGGCGGATTCGGTTCACAAGAGCAATCTGCGCAGCTTTTGTCTCAAACTCCGACTCACGCATCCCTTCCGTCGTAAAGCCGAGCTCTCCCGGCACTCCTGCATCCACGTACTCCACAGAGCCGAACGCTTTTTCCACCGTCTCCCGGTCCGAGTTCGTGCGCACAAAGAAACGGTTATTGCTCTCACGATAATCTTTAAGCGCAAGTTTTTCCGACTTCCAGTTAATATAAATATTGACATTTGTGTGTTTCACCATATCCACAATGTCCGAGACCACTGCGCTTGCAGTCGGAAGCTTGCCTGCGCCGCTCCCGTAAAACATGGCATCCCCCAGAACATTCCCATGAACAAAAATCCCGTTGAACACACCATTGACATTGCACAGCGGATGCTCTGCCGGCAGCATAAACGGCGCCACCATACAGGAATAAGTTTCATCCTGCTTGCGGCTTGTGGCAAGCAGCTTGACACAGCGGTTCATCACGCTCGCGTACTTGAAATCCACGGCGCTGATTTTTGTGATTCCCTCGCATAAGATATCCTCATAATCCACCTGCTGGCCGCATACCAGAGAGGTGAGAATTGCGATCTTGCGGCAGCTGTCGTGCCCCTCCACATCCGCTGTGGGATCTTTCTCCGCATAGCCCTTCTCCTGCGCGTCTTTCAGCACGACATCAAACTCGGCGCCCTCGCTCGCCATCTTGGTCAGCATGTAGTTGGTCGTTCCGTTCAGGATACCTGTGATCTCCTCGATCTCGTCTGCCGTCAGACACTTGTTTAACGGCCGGATAATCGGAATTCCGCCCCCAACACTCGCCTCAAACTGGAAATTCACGTCGTGCTCCCGCGCAAGCTGAATCAGCTCTGCCCCTTTGGCTGCCACCAGATTTTTATTGCTGGTCGTCACCTGCTTGCCCGCAAGCAGCATTTCCCTCACATAGGTGTAGGCCGGCTCCACGCCGCCCATGGTCTCCACAACAATCCCGATCTCCGGATCATTCACAATCACCTGATAATCATGGATAATCTTATCCTCCATCGGATCGTCCGGAAACTCTCTCAAATCAAGAATATACTTGACCTCCACCGGCTGCCCCGCGCGCTCCGCGATTTTTTTCTGATTGATTTTTAACACTTCGACAACGCCGGAACCGATCGTGCCGTAGCCCATCACTGCAATTTTCATATCTTCTCTACTCCTGACTTCTATTAATTCCTCGGCTTGCCGCACTCACTGCAGAATTTTCCGGTATTGACTGTCCCGCACGAGCAGGTCCACTCTCCCGTTGCCGCAGGCATCGGCTTGCCGCACTCACTACAGAATTTCCCGGTATTGACTGTCCCGCACGAACAGGTCCAGCCGTTGGCAGATTGCGTAGGCTGCGCAGGCTGAGTGGGCTGAGCACCGAATACGGAGCCCGCCATCGCCTGCGGTGTCTGCTGCTGCATCTGCATCTGTGCCATATTGTTGGCGGACGCATTTCCCATAAATGCCCCTCCGGCGTTCATGCCCACGCCCATGCCCATAAATCCGGCCATGGAACCGTTGGCATTGGAACCGGCCGCCTCCAAACCACGTGCCACTGCACCCTGCACATAGCCCTCGCGGACCGTCGGATCAGAAAGCATCGCGCCCTGGTTTCTCATGTTGATGAGCTTCTGCGACTCCTCATCGTAGGAGAGGCTGGCAATACCCACCGCCTGGATCTCCATACCGCGGGACTGGTTCCACTCTTCATCCAGAATGGAGGACATGTATTTGCCCAGCTCTCTCGCCTTGCTGGTCACAAAGGAAATCCTCGTCCCCTCCGCAGACATCTGGTTGATAGCGGACTGAAGCGCCTCCAAAAACTCCGAAAGATACTGCTCATTGATCTCGCCGATCTGCACGTGATCCTTGTTTCTCGGAATGGCCTCCGCGTAAAACTGCAGCGGATTCACGATCTTGATCGAGTAGGTACCATGGGCCCGCAGAAACAGCTCCGCATTGTAGAACATATCAAAATAGTTGATCGGCTGCCGTGTCCCGAACTTGATCCCCTTGATTTCCTGCAGATTGATAAAGAACACCTTCTGTGCCTTCGGTGTCTCTCCACCATAACGGATTCGGTTGAAGGATTCCTTCAGGGTCTCCCCGAACTCTCCGTTGAACAGGGACGGCATAGAGGAATTATCCACCTTGTAATATCCCGGCTCTGCAGTGTAATCCACCACCTTGCCTCCGTCAACCAGAATCATAAACTGATTGTCGTACACATGAATGATGGAACCGTTGGAGACCGTGTTCTCCGTCCCCTTCTTATTCTCGCCCCTGCGCATCAGTACGCCTCTGGTAAAGACGGTCTGATCACTCATGCTGTCCGCCTCATAGACCTCCAGCCACTGATCCGCAAGGCCACCGCTGATGGCGTTTCCGATTGCTCTGATAATTCCCATATATCATTCCTCCCTCAGTCTACTGTTTATTGTAACGATAGTCATAAGGAATCCTCCCACTCCGTGGGTCCCTCCTTGTGACAGATTAAACATGATTATAATCAACCTCATAAAAATTGTGAAGCGACCAAACTTTTATATTTATGAGCTGCACTGCCGACCCGCAATATTCGCACATCGGATTGCCAAGAGTCCGAATCGGTGCGCCGCAGTGCGGGCAGACCGCTCCAACGGCATTTCCTGCCGCAGCGTCCGCATCCTGTATGTAGATCAGCTCCATGTTGTACCTGGTCTGCTTTTTGCGCTCCCTGGAGCCCTCCGTGACCTGTCCGTCCGCGGCCGTCCTGTAGTGATAATACTCCACGGCACTCTGGATCGTGATCACGCACTTTCCATGGTCTTTCCGGTAATTTGCGATCTCCGTCTGATGAATCCTGATGTTATCGTACACCTCCCGGACACCCATGGCCCGATTGCCGGCGATGCGGTTTTCCACCTGACGGCGCATGTCCTCCGAAGCCCCCTCCATACGTCCCTCATCCTCTGCGGTGATTGCGAGCAGAGCGAGGGTCAGCATATTTTCCGCGCGATGCTTAAATTCCTGCCACACAAAGTCCGGAAAGTCCCGAACGATCTGCGGCTCCATCAGCCGGGTCATGCCGGAGACGGATTTGGGTGTAGCCGCCAGCTCATCGGCCTGCCGATTCAGCCCCTCGGTCAGACTGTTCGTCCCGAACGCAGCCTGAGAAAACTTCTGTATTTTGTTCCGAATCGCCAGCGCACCGATGCCGATAGACACAAGAACCGCAAAAAACACGCCCAGCCCGATGCCCGCCACAATTTTAACTGCAAGACAAACCAACGCCTATACCTCCTCACTGCCCGAATTCTTCGGGCATCCCAGACTCAGCCACTTGAGGTAGCCGTTGACAAAGAGATCAATCCCTCCGTCCATGACTGCGTTGACATTGCCGCTCTCCACACCGGTCCGGTGGTCCTTGACCATCGTGTAGGGCTGCATAACATAGGAGCGGATCTGGCTGCCCCAGCCGATCTCCGTGACCTCCCCGCGGATTCCTTCCGCCTTGACGGCATTTTCCTCCTGTTTTAAGAGGTATAGCTTTGCCTTTAACATCTGCATGGCCTTGTCTTTGTTCATGTGCTGTGACCGCTCATTCTGGCACTGCACAACAATCCCCGTCGGAAAATGCGTAATACGGATCGCGGAGGAGGTTTTATTGATATGCTGTCCGCCCGCACCGCTGGAACGGTACGTGTCAATGCGGATGTCCTCATCCTTCACTTCAATATCCAGATCTTCCTCGATATCCGGCATGACATCGCAGGAGACAAAGGATGTCTGGCGTTTTCCCGCCGCGTTGAAGGGCGAAATGCGCACCAGTCGGTGTACACCCCTCTCAGATTTCAGACAGCCGTATGCATTCTCACCATTCACCTGAAACGTAATTGACTTGATGCCCGCCTCATCCCCGTCCAGAGAATCCAGAACCTCAAGCGCATAGCCTCTCTTGTCTGCCCACTTGGAGTACATGCGAAAGAGCATGGATGCCCAGTCACAGGACTCCGTGCCCCCTGCCCCGGCGTGCAGTGTGACAATGGCATTCTCGTCATCATATTCTCCGGACAAAAGCGTCTTCATCCGGATATTCTCATAGTTCGTTTCAAACTCCGTAAACAGCTCCTCAATCTCCGGAATCAGCGACGCATCGTTCTCCTCATAGCCCATCTCGATCATCGTCTCGATGTCATCATACGCCCGCTCAAGACCGGCACAGGTCTCCACATCATCCTTGAGGCTTTTAAGCTTTTTCATTTTCTCCTGCGAGACAACCGGGTCATTCCAGAACTCCGGCGCCTCCATCTCCCGCTCAAGCTCCTCGATCTGATGCTTTTTCCCTGCTAAGTCAAAGTGAATCCCTCACTTCCTGCAGCGGAGATTTGTAGGCTAAAAGCCGACTTTTGAAATTATCTAATTCAACCACAGTATCACCCCTTTTTTCTTTTTCGTTTATTGTACCAATTTGCAAGCCCAAATACAACCAGCAATCCAAGGAATCCTCCGAATGTATCGATCAGCACGTCCGTCACACGTCCGGCCCGCCCCGGGACAAAGCGCTGATGCACTTCGTCGGCTGTCGCGACCAAAAGCGTGAATCCCAGCGCACCCGCATAGCGAAACAGCCGGCTCGCCCCCCTGCTGCCCTCCGGCGTCTCCCGAAGTGTGACAGTAAAAAGAAACAGCAGCGCAAGGATCGCGAACTCCGTCATATGAGCCGCCTTGCGCACCGGAAAATCAATGCGGTGCGCCCGCTCCTCGATCTGCGCATCGGTCATTTCCAGATGGAACACCCCGTTGACGCTCTCCACAATCCGGTAGCTCACCCGCCCGCTGACTCTGGCAGACTCCGTGTCCGGCTGAGCAGAGAATGCATAAATCAGCGCTGTCCACGCGAGCAGAAACAGAAAAGATATCCAGAAAAAGACCTGTCTGACGATTCGTTTCTTCAATCCAGCATCCCCCGCATCACCTCCAGCGCGCGCTGGAACTGATTGTCGTACTGCCTGTCATAGGGTTCATCCTTCGGTCCCCCGTACTTATAGTCTATGATCTCGTTCGGGGTAATGCCGACTCCGTGGATATTGCTGCCCTTCGGCGTAAAATATTTCGCGGTCGTAATCTTGACTGCATCGCCGCCCTCCAGCGGAAAGACAGTCTGCACAATCCCTTTGCCGAATGTGGTGGTTCCGATCAGTGTTCCATACCCGTAATCCTTGATCGCCCCCGCAAAAATTTCTGATGCGCTGGCACTGCCGCCATCCACAAGCACAACCAGCGGGTAATCCATGCATTTCTCGTCCGAGCTGTAGGAATTCTTATTGTGATATTTGTCTTCCGTGTACACAATAAGCCCCTCAGGCAGAATATCGTCCAATATCTGTACGACCGACGTCACCAGCCCGCCCGGGTTGCCTCTCAGATCCACGATCAGTCCCTCCATGCCCTGCGTCCGCAAAGCCGCAGCCTGGTCCTCAAACTGCTTGGCAGTGTTCGCGTGAAATTCACTGATCTGAATATATCCGATTTTGCCCTCCAACAGCTCGGAGGATACACTGGAAAGCTCCACATTGCGCCGCTCCACATGAAACTCCAGAGACTCTCCCGTGGATTCCCGGTACACGAGCAGGCGCACTTTTGTGCCCTCCTCACCGCGGATTTTCTCCACCAAAAGCGAGAGCTCCATGCTCGATGCATCGACATCTCCCACCATAAGGATCTGATCCCCGTCCATAAGCCCGGCCTCCTCGGCCGGCGTATCCCCGTAAACCTTGACAACCGACACTTCCATCGTCTCTGCATTCTGCCTGAGCCCGACTCCGATTCCGTGGTACTGGCCGGCGGTACTGGTCTGGAGGCTCGTGTACTCCTCAGGGCTGTAATACACAGAATAGGGGTCGCCAAGTCCTTCCAGCGTCCCCTTGAGGAGTGCGTTCTTGACAGCCTCACTGTCATAATCCTCGTAATAATAAATATCCATATAGGCGAGAAGCTCTTCTATCTTCCCCAGGGTATCCCGATCCAGAACCTTTGTGTTGGCAGAGACTACCCCGCTTTTTTTCGGACCGATCACCAGATATTCGTCCGCGACGTTGGTGTATATCTTTACTCCGATGATAAGAATCAGCGCAGTTAAAAGCATCCCGAAAAAAATACCGGTGCCAAACCCTGGCCCCTTCTTCGTTTCATAATACTGTCTGTCCATAAATTACTCCACACTCTAAACCTTTAAATGTTTTCGGATTGTGAACCTGCTGCCCACAAAGCCGATCCCCACTCCCAGAATCATCGCGACCGGAACCAGGGTGTTAAATACGGTCTGAACCGACACAAACTCGAGCATCGAACCGATAAAATTAAACTTATCCGCAACATAAACCATAATCTTCTGATAGAGAAAATACAGGAGCGCAAGCGGAATTGCAGCGCCGACCATACCGATCAGAATTCCCTCCACGACAAACGGCGCGCGAACCAGATAATCGGTCGCTCCGATCAGTTTCATAATCGAAATCTCCTCCTTGCGAACCGAGATTCCGACCGTGACGGTGTTGCTGATCAGAAAGACCGCAACGCACAGAAGGATCAGGATGATCCCGACCGAAATGTAGCCCACCAGCTTGTTGAAATCGTTCAGGGTATTTGCGACAATTTCGGATTTTTTGACTTCGCGCACGCCAGGGAGCGCGGAGATATAACGGACCAGTGAGCTCTGCATGGAGACATCACTCAGATAAATCTGGTAGTTGGCCGAATTCCCCAGCGGATTATCCCCGGCAAAGCCTGCTGCCAGCTCCTCCTTCCCCTGGAAATAGATTTTTCTCCAGAATTCCCATGCGTCGTCCGCAGATACGTACTCCGCGCGGCTGACCTCCGTGCGCTTGCTGATCTTGTCTCCGATCTCAAGTATCTCACTCTCCGTGAGTCCCTTGTCAAAAAAGACAGAGACAGACACGCTCTCCTCGACGCTGTGCACAGCGGCGTTAAAATTCGTGATAATAATATAAAACAGACCAAACACAAAAATGCAGGCCGACATGGTCGCGATGGATGCCAGAGAGAACATTTTATTGTGAAAAATATTCCTAAAGCCCTGTTTCACCGAGTAAAAAATGGTGTTAATTCTCATCGTCAAAGCCCTCCTGCCCGCTGTCGCTGACAATCACGCCCCGTTTCACGGTGATTACCCTTTTATTCATTACCTTGACAATCTCCATATTATGCGTGACAACAATCACGGTGGTTCCCTTGTCGTTGATATCCTCCAGAAGCTTCATAATCTCCCACGCATTGTTGTTGTCCAGATTTCCTGTCGGCTCATCTGCCAGCAGAATGCTCGGCTGGTTGATGAGCGCACGCGCAATCGCCACACGCTGCTGCTCCCCGCCGGAAATCTGTTTGGGAAAAGAGCGGTATTTGGCTGCAAGCCCAACAAGCGAGAGCATCAGCGGTACCCTCTTTCGGATGCGGCTGTTAGGCTCCCCGATCACCTTCTGGGCAAACGCAACATTCTCATAAACATTTCTGTCCTTTAACAGACGGAAATCCTGAAATACAACGCCGATGTTCCGGCGGAATTTCGGGATCTGCCTCCGCTTGATCTTGCCGAGGTTTTTCCCATCGATCATGATGGTACCCTCGGTTGGTTCAAGCTCCTTCAGGAGAAGTTTGATCAGTGTTGATTTTCCGGAACCGCTGTCCCCCACGATAAATACAAATTCCCCGTCTTCTATTTCCAGATTTACATCGGTCAGCGCAGGCACTCCCTCGGAGTATGTCTTGCTGACATGCTGCATTCTTATCATTTTTTCTCCTTAAGTAACTCACAGCCTCAATAGTCCAGAGACTCCATATACTTCATGTACTTGACTACCATGAGCGCAATCTTAAAGGTGATGGCGTCTTCAAACACACGAAGATCCAGCCCGGTACTCTTCTGCAGCTTATCCAGCCGATACACCAGTGTATTTCGGTGAATATAGAGCTGTCTGGAGGTCTCCGACACATTCAGGCTGTTCTCGAAAAACTTATTAATCGTGAAAAGGAGCTCCTCATCATACTCATCCGGCGCCTTCCCGTCAAAAATTTCCTTGATAAACATTTTGCAAAGAGGAATCGGAAGCTGATAAATCAAGCGGCCGATTCCGAGCTGGGAATAGGCAATGATATTGCGTTCCTCAAAGAAGATCCTGCCTACATCCAACGCCATACGCGCCTCCTTGTATGAACGGGACACCTCCTTGAGTTCTCCGACCATGGTACCGTAGGCGATATGTACATTGTTTGCCGCGTCCGGGCGAAACAGATTGAGAATTACCTCTGCTGTCCGGTTCATATCCTCGTAGGTTTCATTCTCGGCGAGTTCCTTGACGACAATGATATTCTTCTCGTCCACAGCCGTGACAAAATCTTTGGACTTGCCGCCGAACAGTCCCCGGATCTTCTCAAGCTCGTTGCCGTCCTTTTCCCTGTTGGTCTCCACAAGGAATACCACGCGATGAACCTCGGTCTCAATGTGGAGCTTTTTGGCGCGGTTGTAAATGTCCACCAAAAGCAGATTATCCAGTATCAGATTCTTGATAAAATTGTCCTTATCAAAACGTTCCTTGTAAGCAACCAGAAGATTCTGAATCTGAAATCCAGCAATCTTGCCGATCATATAGACATCCTCACTGTCCCCGCAGGCCAGAAGAATATACTCCAGCTGGTGGTCATCGAACACCTTAAAAAACTGACAGCCGTTTACTACCTGGCTGTCTGCCGGCGAATTGACAAACGCCTGCGCCGGAACCACAAAGCGGTCCGCATCAGTAATCGTCGCCGCAAGTACCTTCCCCTCTACGTCCAGCACACACAGATCTGTCCTGGTTATCCCCTTAAGCCCATCAATCGTATTTTGAAGTATCTGATTGGAAATCATAGCCGTTTCTCCTTATCCCCCAATAATCCTGTTTGACCTTTTACCCCTATTATTATATTAATATATAAACACAAAAAAAGAAAGAGGAAATGTTCTTTTTTTATGCATTTCCTCTAACTGTCTGAAAAACGGTTTTTAAAATTCCTGCCGATACTTTAAAAATCCTTCTCCGAGAACCTCGCGCACGTCGGATACAATCACAAACGCCCCCGGGTCCATCTCATTGACAATATCCTTCACGCGAACAATTTCCTTGCGCGAAACTACGCAGTACAGGACACATTCGCTCCTGTGGGTATACATTCCGCGCGCCGCAATTCCGGTAACACCGCGCTCCAATTCCTTCATCAGCCGCTGCGCCACCTCCTCGTGCCGCCCCGTAATGATAAGTGCGGCCTTGGAGTGCTTGAAGCCTTCCAGAATAAAATCGCTCACCCGCATGATCACAAAAATCACAACAACGGCGTAAAGCGTCGGGCGCAGCCCGAACACATACAGACCCGCCAGAACAATCATGGCATCGATCACCTGCATAATCTGCACCACCGAATAGTGCCTTAGCTTTGCATGAATCAGCGACGCAACGAGATCCGTCCCTCCGGTAGTCGCTCCCGCCCGAAGCACCAGACCAATACCGACTCCGGAGATAACCCCTCCAAAAAGTGCGGCCAGAAGAAAATCTCCCTCGGTCAAATCCATCGGCGGAATCAGATACAGCCATACAGAGAGCATAACCGTGCCGAAAATCGATTTGCCCACATACGTTCCTCCGAATTTGCGGTACGCGAGGACAAAAACCGGCAGATTGAGGAGCAGATTGGACAGCCAGAGCGGCACACCTCCCGGAATCACGCCTTCCGTCAGGTTCCGGACGAGAATTGAGATTCCCGAAAAACCTCCCGTGATCAGCCCGATCCGGTCATAGATACTGCTGATGGCAAGCGCCATCATTCCACTGCCCAGTGCAATAAATAAAAAATCCCGAAACTTATTCTTTTTTGCCAGATCCATTCTTTACACTTTCCTGTTTGGAACTATTGATATGTCTCTCCAACCTGTAGGTGCGGATATGGTGGTCGATCCATCCCAGAAAACCTTTTCGCACGGTTTCGGGATTAATAAGACCGATCCCATACCATAGATTCGCAGAGAGTTTCTCCCTGTTCTCCATAAAAAAATGCTCCTGCAGGGGGCTTGGCAAAATACTCAGAATGACATCCGCCGTCGCGGCATTGATCTCGTTGACCAGCGCGTCCGCCGCGCCCTCATAGCGTTCAAGTGCAAAACTGATCATCGTGCATCTCGGAAACAGCCCGCAAAATTTCTCCTCCATTGCCAGTGTGCGGGACTCCTCGACTCCTATAAGGCAGATCTTTTTGTGATTGCGCTCAAAAAGCCGCATGATCTCATAGAAAAAATCGTGATGTTCAACCTCGCGCCTGCGCTGGTAAGTTCCTGCGTTCACAGCCTCCAGGATCGCAGCCTCTGAAATCACCGTGTGCTCCATCGCCAGGAGCGCCTTCCGCACCTGATCGTCCGAGGCCGTCAGCATCAGAGTGTCCGTATTCACTTCTTCAATCGTATGAAATCCCGGTTTGGACAACTCCCGCTCCAGAATCATGATTAACTCCCGGACCGAGTAGTTGTCCAACGGGATTCCCGCAACATCAATTACCTTAATCATAGCCCCACAAGTATACCAAAATTGTACGCTCTTGGCAACTGCTGTTTTCCCTCACAAAAGACATTGTGCGACAATTTTCGACATTTTTATTCATATTTTCACTTTTAAAATGTCAATCAAATTTTTGTCATTTCACACTTTTTCAATAAACTTTATGATTTATTACCAAAACGCATGTTTTGATTTTCCCGAAAAAAGCGGACAAAAATCATCCTATCTTTTGTGGATAACGTGCATAACTTCGTGTATAACTTGAATTTTCGGCACTTGAGGGCGTGTAATTGTGGATAACTCCTTTGACAGTTTCTTTCCTAATCTGTCAAAATTTTTTTCAACGGCTCATTTTTTGTGCATTCTGCTATTCTTCGCTCGCTTCTAGTGTACCCACTCCCTCCGATTGATATTCATCCGTAATTAATTGCCCGCTCTGAGGCGTATCCGGTGACTGATCCGGGGTCTGTACGCCCTCCTCGGGCATATCCGGGATCTGCTCGCTCTCCGGTGGTACATCCGGGATCTGCTCGCTCTCCGGCGGCACAACCAGAATTACCTGAGAGGTCACGGTCCGATAATTCGACTCATCGGTCACGCGGGTGACTCCCTGTTTTGTGACCCTTGCCCGGATGCAGTATTCGTAGGTTTTCCCCTCATCCGTCGTATCGTCCGTATAACTGGTGTTCTTTCTGCCCTTCACCTTGGCAATCAGCTTGAACTTCTTGGTCCCCGCCTTCCTCCGGTAGATCCTGTATCCGTGCATATTCTTGCTCACCGTCCAGACCAGTTTCACGCTGCCATCCGGCTGATTCTCGGCCTTCTTTAACTGCGGCGCCGTACTTTTCACGAGATTGTATGTCTCCGCGATGCCTGTGGCGTCAGCAATTCCAAGTTTTTTCAGCTTTGCATCCGAGCTTAAATACTGCTTGCAGTCAGATGCATTGCTGACATACGCATGTTCCACGATAAGTCCCGGGAATCCGCTCAGTTTACTGTGTTTGATCACGTAATAGTAATCTGCAAGCTTTTTGTCCGGATACCGGGTATAGGTCTCCGAATTCCGATAGGTCACTCCCAGGTTTTTCAGTCCCAGTGCGGCAAGCTGGCTCTGCACCTTCAATGCAGCCTTCCGCCCGTCTTCGCCAATCGTCTTCTTGTAGTTATAATTCGGGTAATAGACGATCGCACCGCCGGGTTTGCTGCTCGTACTGGCATTGTTGTGCAGGCTCACATACAGATCCGCCTCCTTTTTCTGCGCAAAGAGAATGCGATCCTTCAGGGAAACCGTGACGTCCTTCGTACGGGTCAAATACACCTTGACACCTATATACTGCTCAAGTTCCTCCTTCGCATACTTTGCAATCTTGAGATTGAGCTGTTTTTCCATATACGTTTTTCCGCTCCAGGTATAGGTGGCACCGCCGTCAACTCCTCCATGCCCGGGGTCCAGAACGATCACCAGCGGGTCCGCAACCGCCGCGCACACCGGCATCGGATTTGTGCCGATCATTGCAATAACCATAATAATAGAAAGCAGTATCCCAAGTCCTCTTTTTGTCATGTTTCTATTGATTCCTCCTTATCTTCTCACAGTCATTTTGCCTTTGCTTTTACTTCATTGGAAAACTCGCCGTAATAGCGTTCTCCATTGTATTCCCTGTAGGCGCGCACCTGATAGGTATAGGCAGTGCCGGCCTTACGGCCCTCATCCGTATAGGACTGCGTCTCATTGCTCTCCAGCGCTCCTATCTTCACAAACTCTCCGGTCTTCTTATCCAACCGGTATATTTCATAACCGTCCGCCCTCTTGTTCTTCGCCCATTTCAGAGTAACTGCACCGGATTTTCCCGTTGCCTTCACATTCTTCACGATTGCGGGAAGCGTTGTACTGCTTGCCGTCCGTGAAAATGCGCCACAGTATTCTCCGTCTTCGTAATTCAGCAGCGCCCGCACCTGATAGCTGTACTCTGTCGCGCCGATCAGACCGCTGTCCGTATAGCTCACTATCTTATTGTCGTCAAGGATCGCAATGGTTTCGCTCTCACCGGTCTCCTTATTCAGACGGCAGATCTGATAACCGCTGGCGCGTCCCGCCTTTTTCCATGAGAGCTTCATGGCGTACGCGGATACGGGTTCTGCGGAAAGGTTCTGTATCTGTGCCGGAGCTGTCATTGCCCAATACTGCGCACTCTGCTTTCCCCAGTATTTTGTCCCTTCAAACAAGCGGTATGCCTTCACGCGGAAACCGTACAGAGTTGCTGTTTTCTTCAGCCCCTCCACCACATAGCTCGTGGAACCGTCGTTGATATCCGCAAGCTTCACAAACCGCTCCGTGTCCTCATCGTACTGATAGATGCGGTAGCCGTCTGCGGAATACACCTCATCCCAGCTGAGAGAGATCGTTTTTCCGGTCGCGTCATCCGTCCGGATCTCTGAGGTCGTATCGGGCGCCGTCACCGCCGTAACCGCATCCGTGTACTTTCCGAAATAATCAACGCCTCCGACCGTCCAGTAACTTCGAAGCTTATACTGATAAGTCTCCCCCGGACTCAGCTTCACATCGGTACATTCCCAGTCTGCTGTGTCCAGCACCTTCTTGAATTTTCCGGTTTCCTCGTCGTAGCGGTACAGGCGATAGGATTGCACATCGGACTGTCCTGCCCAGCTCATTGTTATAGAATTTGCTGAGTTTTCTGACATCTCCAGTTCTTCCGGCATAACGCTGGTATCCAGATACCAGAAGTCCAGGTCCAGATTGCCCGAGTAACCGTTGACGCGTCCGGTCGCCGAATACTGCCAGTAGTCATAATCAATCTGTGCAAGCTGTTCGTATGTCAGATTGGAAACCGGCGTGTCCGTAGCATCATTGTAGCGCGCCAGCCAGATCTTACATCCGTTATTCTTCAGGCTCTGTGTGTCCATATAGTGAACCATCCAGTATGCGGATGCATAGATCATCGGTGTGTATCCCGCCTCCGAAATTACATCGGCAAATGCGTTACAGATGCTGGTCTCCTGCGCCTTTGTGAGTTTTCCCGCTGTAAGGCGTTTGTAGGAGCCCGCCTCCCGATCCAAAACAATCGGCATGGAAACATCCCAGTCGTACTTATCTATCAGCTTGAGTACATACCTCGCTTCCTCCTGGGCTTCCTTTTTGTTTATCGCCTGCGAAAAAATGTATAATCCAACATTGATATCATTCTCCAGTGCCCCCTGAATATGCGAATCTGCGCAGGTATCTTCATAAATACTCCCGTCCGCGGTATCTCTGGAAGCAACGCGGACAATAGCAAAATCGATCCCCGCATCATGGATTTTCTTCCAGTCAAGGCTTGAGATCGTGCTCCCTCTGCCTCCTTTTCCATCCGGTTTGACACCCTGCCACCATGACACGTCAATGCCCTTGAACAGCGTGCGCCCCTTGAGCTCACTTCGGTGATTATAGGTGACATCCGTATAGTCACTGTCCGTCGTCCATGCTTTTTCAATAAATTTCTCATACCCGCCAGCCGCCAAAATTCCCGTCGGCAGAGCAAGCATTGCCATAAGAAGTATACTTCCGGCAATCAGCTTTCCTCTTGTTTTGAACAATTCCAACCCTCCTGTGTGTTTTTGTTCCATTCCAATCGTTTCTTCATTGCTGAAATTTCGTCTCACTGCTAAAAAATTCTTCTCACCGCTAAAATGGCACGATAGCTCACATTTGAGATCTTAATGCCGTCTCTGCGGTTGCTGGCATGCACGATTCGTCCACCGCCGATATAAATTCCCACATGCCCGCTATAACAGACGATGTCTCCCGCCTGCATTTCCGAAGTGGTGACGCCGTAGCCGCTTCTTCGAAGAGAAGTAGAGCTGTGCGGAAGGCTCACACCGTAATTTGCATATACACTCATCACGAAGCCGGAACAGTCCGCTCCGTTCGTCAGGCTTGTCCCGCCGTACACGTAGGGATTTCCCACAAACTGACACGCGAAGTTTGCCACGTCAGCGCCGGTGGAGCCCGTCGGAGGTGTATAGGAGCTGCTGGTGTCTGCGGAGCTGCTGCCCGATGAACTGCTGGTGGACTTCTTTTTCTTTGCCGCCGCTGCCGCTGCCGCCTTTCGCTCTTCCTCTTCCTTCTTTAAGCGCGCCCTTTCTTCCTCTTTGGATTCCGCGTATGTAAACTCCGTGGAAAGCTCCACGTAATCCGCGGACACAAATCCGTTTCCTCCGTCTACCGAGACTCCGATCCATCCTTCCACCGACTCGTCCACGACGGTCAGATCCTCGTTCTCCGGAACCATGTCGATCACCGAAGTCTCCGTGGAGGGACCCTTCCTGACAAACAGCGTCTGGGTCGTCACAACTGCAATGCGTCTGCCGGCAGATCGGATTTTCTCCTCGTCCGCGACTGTGACATACTCACTGCTGACATATCCTGTCACATTGCCGGACTCAATCTGATACCAGCCGTTCTCCTCGCCGATCACTCTGCCTACATTGTTTTTATACAATTTTCCGACCGCCTGACTGTCCTTCGATGCCTCTGAACGGATATTCACATAATTGTTCACATTCGCCACCAGCATATCCGCATACTCGGACGCCACAACCGGCACCGCATGCTCCGTCACTGTCGGCTGCGCGCTCGCAATGATCGCCTGATCAGTCACCTCAGCCGCCTGCCGGCTCATGGTAAGGGAAAAGCCAGCCGTCGGCAGGGCCGAAGACATAGCAACGGCAGATGTATATTTCGTAATTCCTGCGCCCGGCGCTGCCGCTGCACTGCAGGGAAATACCCCGACCACCAGTGCCGCCGCCATACTGCAGGCTGTAATCTTCCACGTATTTTTGCGATTCATAACTTCCTCCGAATGTAATTGGTAAATTTTTGTTACAAAATTGTTACAAATGTTACGTTGTTATTGTAACAAGGTTGTCTCTGGGTGTCAATATGAAAATTCGAGGTATTTTGTGGAAAACTCTTGCATTTCGACACTTTTCGTGGCATAATATTTCCAGTAGAAGGGCATCAGGATTGTTCGGTGCCCATAAGATGATATAGAATATGACAGGGAGGTGCAGGAACATGCAGATTGCAGGTGTGAATACCGCTCTCAGTGCAGTGTCTGCCTCAGAGCCGTCCTCAATGAGCAATGCCGTAGGCATGAAAATGCTCAGCAACGCGCTGGACATGAGCGAAGTGATGAGTGACGGTCTGACGAAGATGATGGAGCGCTCCGTCAATCCTCATATTGGCGGCAATATTGATGTTTCGGTATAAACAACCCCCCTTGGGCTGTTTTCCGTGATATCGTTAACAGAGAACTCAAGAAAATTTATACCCGGAGGGCTTAATGCCTTCCGGGTATTGTTGTTTATGCAAAGCCGCATCTTTTTGCTTCATTCAGAAAAATGTCATAATGTCAAACGCTGATACGCTGTAAGTGTCCATATGCATAATGTAACGGCTATAAATCCAGTTGTAGATCCCTGTATGATCATGAATCCCAGCTGGCAAGTTTTCGTTAATTTCATCAGATAAATCTTTATTATAAACAAATTCATCCCCATGATCTTCATAAATACAAAGCTTTGTATGTTGAACCGCTCCCGTATAACGCTCGAATATTATCAAGAGTTCCTTTTTGTTATCCCCGTTAATATCCCCGCTAAATATATAGCTCACATCGTAAGGATCAAAATCAGATACATGCGGAAACTGATAAAGAACTTTTCCATTGCCCAACAAATAGAAATCGTGCTCAGGCTTAAGCGTTACAAACGTAACTTTCCCCCACTCGTTTAGATCGATGTCAAAAAATGGTCCTATGCAGTTCTCTGCGTCAAGGTCGTTACTGAATAGATCGGCAGCTGCAAATATATCCCTGATGCGGTCATAAAGTTCTGCGTTTTCTGCATCAGATGACAATTCAACGATCTGCTCAACCGGATATTCTTTAACATCAGAATACAGGTCATTTAATCTTTTCGTCTCAGATTCATTTTCTAAAGCATCCTTTTCGGAAGGTATATTTGACACCCCCGCCTCCCCTCCCGGCTGCCCGGGTGCAGCTCCTGTATCTCTTTTCACAAGTGTGCAGCCCAGCAACGTACCCAAGCTGGCTATTAAAATAACAGCGCAGATCAATAGGGCAATCCCGTTTTTCTTACCGTTTTTCGATAAAATGTTGTTAAATCTTTTTTTCATAATCCGCTTTCCTCCATAAAACTGTGTCGATAAGGCCGTTCTCTTTGTCCCCCGCTTATGAATCGTAGACAACAGGGTTTCCGTGTATGCTTTCCTCACAGCATAATCTGTACCTCTTGTAACTCTTTCATCGCAGGACAGCTCCATATCAACCGCCGCTTCCTTCTGCATGACCCAGATCAGCGGATTAAACCAGTGCACCGCATTCGCCGCCACAAAAAGCAGTTTGAAAAATACATCTTTCCGTTTCAAATGCACCAGCTCATGCTTCAAGATAAAAAACAGTTCTTCCGGGCTGTACTGTACCTCCGGCAAAACCAGAACAGGCTCCATAAAGCCTATGATCATGGGACTGTCGGCCTGTGGATACTCTATCGCACGTACAGCACCTTTTATGTGTAATTCCTGTTTCAGTTCAGATATCTGGTACAAAATACCTGTATCCTCTATGACGGTTCCTCTTCTCACAACCTGTCTCTTATAGAGCAAGCAGCTGACCAGGTGCACAGATATAAAAATCAGGCAGCCAATCATCCAGACAAACACCACGATGTCAAGCATGGAAATGCTTCGTTTGCTCTTTGGGGTCTGCACCGCAATGGGGGCTGTCATCTGTGAGGGAATCTCAACAATCACCCGTGTGGGCGGCATAGCCGCTTCCGCCGGAGGCTCCTTATGCTTTTCCTCCGACATTAATGACGTCTGTGTTTCTGCCTGCAGCGGAATATCCCTGACTGGCTGCACATTCCCAACGTGAAAGGGAGTCAGTAACCGCAATGCAAGGCATATCCAGATCAAATATTTCCACTTTGCTGCATATCTCTTATTTAAAATAGGCGCAAGCAAAATGAGGGCACCAACAATGACGCCTATGGATAATGACAATTCAAAATAAGAAAGAAATATATCAGTCATCTTCGCTCATCCTCCGGTTTTTGGGAACAGATTCCCCCCATCATAGGACAACTCCGTATTTTATCGATGCATCTAGTTTATGCATTTGCGTAATTATATGATACACCCGCATAAATCATTTGTCAACCAATTTAACTATATTATGAAATCAATTTGCAGCCCCATAAATTTTGATGATTGATAGGATTTCATTTCACAGCAAAAAATGCCCATGGAGAAACCAAAAGATCCTCCGTGGGCATTTCAGGTATAACAGAAATTCAATTTCGTCCGGTCTCTATTTCAGCGCAACTGCCTCAATCTCCAGCAATACATCCTTCGGAAGTCTCGCTACCTCCACACAGCTGCGCGCCGGAAACGGTGCCGGGAAAAAACGCTCGTACACCTCATTGATCGTGCCGAAATCGTTCATTTCCTTGATAAACACGGTAGTCTTGATCACACGATCCATACTGCTCCCCGCCGCCTCAACCAGATTCGTCAGGTTGGAAAAAGCCTGCTCGGCCTGCGCCCTGGCGCCCTCCGGGATCTCCCCCGTGGCCGGGTTCACCGGAATCACACCGGAGGTGTAAACCATGTTGTTGACTTCGATTGCCTGAGAGTATGGTCCGATCGCCGCCGGAGCCTTGTCTGTACTGATCACTTTTTTCATATTAATCTCCTTCTTTCTTTAAATTTAATACGCAGGGTTGCGAGAATTGCGCTGCAATGGGGCAATCCGTTGCTATCAGTCAGGTGCAATGCGGATCGTTCCGCCATCCAGTGTAATCTTTCTCTCCCGATAAAGCCGCCCGACAGCCCGCTTAAACGCGGCTTTGCTGAGGCCGGTCTCGCGGCTGATCACATCCGGGTCCGCCTTCTCGGTAAAGGGCAGCACCCCTCCGTAGGATTCCAGAAGCTCCAAAAGCTTTTCCGCGTCCGCGCCCATTTGGATATATGCCTTTTCCCGCAGGGTCAGATCCAGCTTTCCATCCGGCTTGACCTCCGTGACCTTCGCCGAGATCACATCACCGATCCGCAGGAAGCTGTGATCCTCCGAGCTCGCAATCCGCGCTGAATATCGGTCGTCCACCGCAACAAAAGCGCCGAAATTATCAGAAAACTCATAGACACGCCCTTCCACCGTATCCCCCCTCTGATAAGGAGAATCCTTTTCCAGCAGATCGTACAGTCCCCTCATGCTGGCGCAGAGACGCCCGCTCTTGTCGATGTAGAGCGTCACCAGCACTTCGTCATTCGGTTTTACTCTCCCGACCATCTGCTTGAATGGCAGAAACAGATCCTTCTCCAAACCCCAGTCCAGAAAAGCGCCTATCCTGCCGACCTCCCGAACCACCAGCGGCGCAAAACCCCCAATCGTGAGTTTCGGCTCATGCGTGGTTGCAATCAGGCGGTCCTTCGAATCCCGGTACAGAAAAACGCGGATTTTCTCCCCAATGCGGGCATCCGGCGGAACCTGCTTTGCCGGAAGGAGCACCCGCTCGTCGCCCATCTTTTCCTCCGACAGATAGACGCCGAAATCCACCCGTTTCACATAATATAATTCCTGATACTCACCCAGTCTCATATTCCTATGTCCCCAACAAAAACTCAATCACCGCATACGGGCTGCCGTCCGGCGCGCACAGCGCGACAACCATAGAATCCGGCATTCCCGTAACCCGTGGAACCAGCACGTCCGACTGACTGGCGGCCCGCCGGTACTCTACCCGCACCTCCCGCACCCGGGAGGCCTTCGGAAGGTACTGCCGGGCCACCTGTACATAGCGGCTGTTATTCATGTGCTGATTCGTATCGATAAAATAAGAGGGCACAACCAGATGCTCTTTCTCCACATAGTCCTTCGGAACCGCAATCTTGCGGCTGCGTGTTTCCATGGGAAGCGGCGCATCCAGACCGTAGATCTCCGGCAATTCCTCCGGCACACGCACCGGCCGCCCGGTCTGTGTATCAATTAAAATCCACACAGAATTGGCATACGCCAGACGCTGTCCCTCACGGTCATTCATCGAAAAATTCCGGTACCCGTAAAAATTTTTCATACCGTAAGCCCATGTCTGTACCGTGATATGCTCCGCAAGCTTCGGCATACGGTTCAGACAGACCTGCCACGAGGACAGCATCCACGCAATATGATGCTCCGAAAGGTAAGAGACGCCGACATTGTGGTGCTCCGAGTGAAACACACTGCAGTCCTGAAAGTAATCCATCAGCGAAAGCCATGTGAGCTCTCCCTGTGCATCCACCTCGCTGTAGCGCACTCTGCTGTCAAATTCATACATGCCCGATTCCTCCTAGTTTAGCATGGAAAAAAAATCCCGGCAGATTATCTGCCGGGGAGCTGGCCCACCAGGATTCGAACCTGGAAATGACGGAGTCAGAGTCCGTTGCCTTACCATTTGGCGATGGGCCAAT
>CAZWRT010000003.1:0-62412 GCA_964636375.1 uncultured Lachnobacterium sp.
CACAAATCTTGTCACGGATCGCCTTCATCGTGTCAATGTCGAACACGGAATCCACATCCTGCATCACCACTGCAAGGCGCTCCAGGCCCATTCCGGTATCAATGTTCTTCTGGGACAGCTCCTCGTAGCCGCCCTTGCCGTCGCCCTCGAACTGAGTGAACACGTTGTTCCAGACTTCCATGAAGCGGTCACAGTCGCAGCCGACCTTGCAGTCCGGTTTGCCGCAGCCGTACTTCTCGCCGCGGTCATAGTAGATCTCCGAACAGGGTCCGCAGGGTCCTGCCCCGTGCTCCCAGAAATTATCGCATTCGCCGGTCTCGGGATCGCGGTAAAAGCGGGTGATCCGATCCGCGGGAATGCCGATCTCCTTGTTCCAGATATCAAATGCCTCATCGTCCTCGCCGTAGATGGACGGGTACAGCCTGTCCTCCTCGAGTCCGAGCACAGAGGTCAGAAATTCCCACGACCAGGCGATGGCCTCATGCTTAAAGTAATCGCCAAACGAGAAATTGCCCAGCATCTCAAAAAAGGTCAGATGTCTGGCCGTCTTTCCCACATTCTCGATATCGCCCGTTCGCACACACTTCTGGCAGGTGGTGACCCGCTTCCTGGGCGGTATTTCCTGCCCGGTAAAATAAGGCTTCAGCGGCGCCATGCCCGCGTTGATGAGCAGTAGGCTCTTGTCGTTGTGCGGCACAAGAGAAAAGCTCTTCATGGCAAGGTGGTCCTTGCTCTCAAAGAATTCCAGATACATCCGGCGCAGCTCGTTCACGCCATAGCTCTTTTTCATTGTAACTGCTCCTCCTTCGCATCCTTTTTCTTTCGCAGCTTTATTCCGATGAATCCGCCGATTCCGCCGACTCCCGCCAGTACCACCATGATCAGCAGATACTGTAGTATACACATAAGAAAATCACTCATTTTCGGTCCTCCTGTCTCTTAACATATCTGTGCGAACTGTCCGTCGCCATTAATCTTCCAATATTATAGCGAAACTCCTTTCAGATTTCAACCGCTTTCAACAACTAAGCGCCCATCTTCAAAGAAAAACGACTGATTTTCCCCGGAAATTTCCATGATACGCCCCGCCATGCCAAGGTTGGAAATCCGCTTTTTGTAGGCGGCGATGCCGGAGTAATCCTGCCACATGTGCATCGGAAACACATAATTTGCGTCCGTGTTTTTTAGAAAATAGTCCAGCCCCAAAAACTGGTGCTTCCCGAGCCTTGGATCGGCCGGTATAAATGCCAGATCGATCGGCAGCTCCGAGATTTTGTTGATCTCATGCCGATAGCTTCTCTGCATTTTCCCGTTGATCAGATCACCCGCTCCCTCCATGCGCCAGTCGCTCAGATCTCCCGCATGGAACATGCTGACGCCGTCTGCCGTGACATAGAATGCGACGCCTGTGTCGGTCGAGGTCAGCGTCCTGATTTCCATGTCGTTCACACGGCAGGTTTTCCCGCCCGTCACAAAGGTCACCCGCTCGCGCACCCCGGGGTCAATTCCGTGCTTTTTTAAAAAGTTCGGGCTGATGCGGATGTCCTTGGAAAGAACATAGCGGATATTCGGATACCGCTCTGCCATGCGCAGAATGTCCAGATCGTAGTGATCCTGATGGCTGTGGCTCGCAAACATAAAGATCTCTGTATCCGGCGCATACTCCGGTATTTTCCCGCAAAAGGTGTACCCATTCACGCGGTTTCCCGCAAAATAGTCAAAGATCAGCACCTTGTCCTCAAGCTCAACCAGAAAACAGCTGTGGTGCAAAAAAATCACCCGCATATCTGCCCGGTCCTTTCTGTGCTGCCGATTTGCTCTATTATGCCCGTAACCAGTGCCTGGAATTTCGGCGCCGCATGGTCTGCCGCCTTCTGCACCTCCTTGTGGGACAGGGGCGTCGGAGAGATGCCGCTGGCCAGATTCGAGATACAGGAAATCCCCACAATCTTCATGCCCATGTGATTCGCCGCCACCGCCTCGCAGGCCGTGCTCATACCGACCGCACCGGCGCCCAGCAGGCGCGCCATGGCGACCTCCTGCGGCGATTCGTAGGCCGGCCCGGTAAACTGCACGTAAGTGCCCTCTTTTAAGTCAATCGAGAGCTCCGCGGCACACTTTCTTGCCAGAAGGATCAAATCGCGGTCGTAGATCTCACTCATATCCGGGAAACGCGGCCCCAGCTCGCCCAAATTCGCACCGATCAGCGGCGACGGCACAAAGCTGGCGATCTGCCCCGTAATCAGCATCAGATCCCCGGCGCACATCCCCTGCTGGACGCCTCCCGCCGCATTGGTCAGAAACAGCGTTTTGGCGCCCATCAGATGCATGAGGCGGATCGGCAGAACAACATCCGTCATGGGATAGCCCTCGTAATAGTGCACTCTTCCCTGCATGCAGACAACCTTTACATTTCCCACGTACCCAAAAATAAACCGTCCGGCATGCCCCTGTACGGTGGACACCGGAAATCCCTTGATTGCGCGGTAGTCCAGCATCGACTCCACCCGCATCGTACTGACGTAATCCCCCAGCCCCGATCCTAAGACCAGCGCCACTTCCGGCACAAAACTGGTCTGGTTTCTCACACTCTCCAAACAGCGCATCAGTTTCTCGTACACTTCACTCATGACAGCACCCTCCTTACATTTCTCTGTCAAAAAGTGTAGCAGACCGGTCTTTGGCATGTCAATAGGAAAAATCCCTTACAAATACCTAATGTACAGTTTAGAGTCAACACCAAAGCTCATTTCTTTTATCTCAAATAAAACAATAACAATGGTGTAACGTACAAACCGGCGCATATCACAATGGTATAGGCACTGCTCTTTACCTTTGTTGCGATCAGAAACATCAGGATCATTTTCCCAAAAAGAAACACGAAGCGGAAGAACATCATGAGCCCCAGATACCCTGATATGGATATTCCGGCAGGACACCAATGCAGATGCGTCATGGAACAGGCCGGCAGCATCATGCCCCTCGTCCCATAGGTTGTCAATACATTGAAAAAAAAGGGTACATATAGCAAAGCAATGATAACGGTCAAAACCAGAGTCCCAGCCAGCACCTTCCTCAACGTAAGTTTTTTCCTTCCCCTCACTGTGGCACGCTGCAGATAATTCATTCCCGCCTGATAATCCGTCGAAAACAGAAATCCCGTACATAAAATCATCAAAAGGTTCGCCCATATGCTTAACCGGTTATTGTCAGCCTTTCCTATGTCATCATTTGTCAAAATGCGATATCCCGTATCATATAAAAAGGCTCCCTTTTTCTCTTCCAGGTATGCCGCATGAGTCCGGATTCTTGGAAGAACCGAAAACTGGCGTGTTTCTTCCAGATACTTTTGCCCTATCAGTTCCGCGAAATCCGGATTTGCTGCAACTGCCGCCTGCATTTTTCCCGTCAGTTCATCATATCTCTCCTGTTCCTCCTGGATCAGCCTTTCTTTGTCTTCCCCGTAAGGTCCTTCCAGCAGATACATATACTGCTTAAAATAGGTGTCCTCCTGATCTGCGAAGAACTCCCTCATGGGCTGGTAGGTCACTATCTGGAGCAATACCGCGCCTGCCAGAATCCAGACGGTCCTTTCACAAAAAAACAGTTTGTAGCATTCCTGTAAAAAGAGGGAAATTGTTTTTTCCGGAAAAAGACGAATGTGCCTTCCCGGCCTCCGCTCCGCGCCCGTTCCTGACCGGGTTGCATAAGCCCAGATGCCCAGACCGCCAAACAGTAGCAGCAAAAGCCCTGCTATGGAAAGGTAAACAGGCAGATACCATACGGGCTGACCAAAGAGATTTAAGTTGAGATAGTTTCCCAACAGGGAATAGGAACCAAATACGGCAAAAAGATTTAAATATTTCAGGAGACACAAATAACTGTTGCCCTGGATTGCAAAATATAAGATCCCCTCTGTTCCAAACACTGCCATGAATAACAAAATAAACTTTATCAGCGAGCTGCTGGCAGATGCCAGAAAAAAGACAATGACTGACAAGAGAAATAAAACAAAAATTTTGAAAAGCAGGAGTAGAACAAGGAACTCTCCTACCGAAATGGGAAAGATACACGCCTGATATTCCGGCACGGATTGAATGGATCTCCCCAGATCCCCCAGACCATACCAATGTGATGCCATAATCAGATTCGTTGTTTCCAATGCGGATACCGTCAACAGGGAAACCGCGCCGCAAACCAGAATTTTGTTCCATCCGTGACGGGCATGCCCGTGAAGGGTGGTTCTCGTCAGGCGCAATTGCCCCATTTCCTTTTCCCTGATGACCATGGAAAAAACGATATATGTTAGAAAAACAAACGCCAACAGATCCGTTCCGCCAAACTGCGTAGCCAGGACCACGCCTCTTACGGGATTTACCTTCGTCTCGATTTTGGGCAGGGCGCCATAGACCTCAGCCAGCTTTTTTGCGCTGCGCAGGGAAAAAGAGTTCTTCTTCTGAAATATGGATGCCACCTGCAAATCATCCGCCGCGCTGATAATGCCTGACACATACGCATCATAACCCAGAATGTCCGTCACTTCCGACTTGACGGCTATCGCCAAAAACAGAGCCCGTATCTCCTGCGTCTCCCCCTTCTGCTGCAAAAGGGAAAAGATTTCTTCCGCTTCTTTTCCTTCTAATTCTCCATAAACTTCTTTATAATCTTCCGGAAGGTATACAAATCGCCTGCCCGTTTCAAAGGAGTGGAAAAGAATGGCATTTGCAATGCACAGAATGACAAACAGAGCCAGCGTGAGGGGATTGCAAAATGTCTTTTCACATTCGTTTATAAAAAGTCTCATGCCACTGCCCCTCTATTCAAAATAATGCATATAAAGATCTTCCAGATCAGGGTTCACAACGATATGTTTATAATCCGAGGGTGCCTGATCGGAAAGAACTCTGATCTTGATCCTGTCGCCGTCCCGGAAAATGTGAATGACCTTAAAACGCTTCATGGCTTCTTCAAAACCGTGGTCGTCCGTCTCTATTTCAAAAACCTTTCCATGAATCTTAGAACAAAGCGCGCCTGATTCTCCTGCGTCAATGATTTTTCCGCCGCCCAGGATCAATACTTCCTTTGCGATAAACTGAATGTCCGGAACAACGTGCGTAGCGATCAGAATAATACATTCGAATCCAACGCGGGAGATGAAATTCCGCATGCGGATTCTCTCCCTGGGGTCCAGACCCGCGGTAGGTTCGTCCAATATAATGACCTCCGGTTTCCCCAACAGGGCCTGCGCCAACAGCACACGCTGCTTCATACCGCCGGAAAGCTCCCCCAGCCGCCTGTTCCTTACGTCCGACAGATTCACCGAAGCAAGAAGACTCTCTATGCCTTCTTTCGACTGCTTTCTGTCCAATCCCTTTAACGCCGCCATATACCACAGGAACCGTTCCACGGTAAAGGCAGGATACAGGGTCTGCTGTTGGGGCATAAACCCCACCTTTCTTCGGTATTCCGCCCCCAGCGCCCTGATCGGCTCCCCGTCATACAGAATCTCTCCGGAAGTCGGGCGCAGATTGTCCGTGATCAGATTCATCAGCGTGGATTTTCCCGCACCATTGGGTCCTAAAAGCCCATATATGCCCGGCGTAAATTCATAACTGAAACCATCCAGCGCCCTGACCCGGCTGTATGACTTTGTCAGATGATCTGTAGCTAATCTCATTGGTTTAACTCCGCAATCTTCTCTAAAGCCCTCTCCATAACCTGACTGTTACGGTTCTTCTTGAGGCAGGTACTTCCATTCCATATCTCCTTTCATAAACTGCTCCTTCGGCAGGTAAAAGATCTCCGCGGGACCATGACCATCGTCATACCGCAGTCCATAAACCCAATCCCGGCCTACGTATTCAACAGTAATCCGCAAATTCTTGTCATAGCTGCCGATATGCTTCACTTCACCGGTTTCAAATTCCCACAGGTCTATGCTGCCATCCCCATAGAACAAAACTCCTTCTTCGATCACTTCTGTGCCTTTTTGCTCAAATAATCTTTCCGGATTCTCCAGCTCACGGCTCTCCCCCGTTCTCAGGTTGATCAGGCGGGCTCCGGGCTTCCCGTTCGTCGTGTATGTGTATGCGTATCCGAACCCGGCGGAATATCCCAGCCTCCCGCTCTCCTGCATCACTAATCTTTTTTCTTTCGTGTCCAGATCATATGCCCAGATCTCCATCCTGGCTATTGAATCCAGATACTCCATATACTTTTCATCCGATAGATCCTCGTAACTGATTTTTCGGAAATCTTCTGTGTCATAATAATAACAATAATAGAGACAGTGATCCACCACCGTTGCATTCACGGTGGCAGCGGAGTAATTCTGTGCGCCGTAATTCTCCGGTCCGATAATGTACTCCGCTTCATTCCTTTCCAGATCATAGATGCAGATCCTCGATAATCTTTTATCTAATTTGGTTCCATCCTCTGCGGTGTCCGTGTAATATTCGTAAATCAGATACCCATTCTGGTAAAAGGCGCCGCCCGGTTGAATAAATCCTACATTATCCATGACCTCCAGCACCTTCCGGTTTGTCCCGTCCGGGTCCGCCCTGCATATCATCTTCCGAAGGTAGTTCTCGCTGTCTGCGCAGACGTAATACAGGGAATCCCCTACGATGCCTGCGAAGCCCATAAACCCGCCAAGCCAGGCATCACAGTCCGGATGCGGATTTGCCCAGCTGTCACCCTGATGCGTGCAGTTGGTTTTAGCGCACAGGGGAACCTCCTTTCCGCTCACGGGATCAAAGAAATAACACACCCCGCTGTGCCCGCTGTCTCCCAGTCTGCTCTGAAGAACGCCAAGTTCACTGAAAGTGCGTGTCATACCCAGGTCAGATGTCTCTATCACGTAATACCCTTCCTCATCTTCTGTTTTGCCCGGCTGTTTTGCTCCTGACTTATCCTCGCCCGGCTGTTTTGCTCCTGACTTATCTTCGCCCGGCTGTTTTGCTCCTGCCCCCCCGGAACAGGCGCTAAATAACAGAATAAAGACAGTCAGAAAAAGAATACAAATTTTTTTCATAATCATCCTCCCAGTTTTCACCCCTCATTGATTTAACTTAGCAATCTTCTCTAAAGCCCTCTTCATAACCGGCCTTAGCTCTTCCTGAAATTTTAGCAGCTGCTCCTCAAAATTCTTGGACCTCGTTATGTTCATCTGCACTAAATATTTATTTTCTATGGCCTGCAGCTCCAAACACTCCTCCGGAAATTCCATGTACAGTGAGGGGGATGCGGTTACATGCTCCTCATAGTACTGTTTCTTTTCTTCTATGGATGCGAAATGCCGAAGGCCGCTTGCTCCACTCAGCAGTCCCGTATCCAATCCAAAGACGAGCTGTCTCACCCAATTTGCAGCGGGAACACTCCCGGCATCCAATGCCTCTTTGCCAAAAACCAGTAAATTCCCATAGGCAGGGTCTGTGTGAACCAATTCCAGAAAGCGGAAGGCTTCCTCTTTTTTGGGGGAGGCAGCCCGAATGCCGACAGACATGTTTAGCCTGGGACACGCACTGCCCTTCCAGGCATACTTGTATGTATGTTCTCCCGCTTCGCCGATATCGCGGGTCAGCCGAATGGCGCATTGTTTCGCTGAGTTCGAACCATATGCCGCCCTGCCGTCCGCATACCATTGGTTGAGTGTCCGAAGCCACTGGACACATCTCTCATCCTCAAAAGGATCCACTGCGCTCCCGTCGTCGGACAACAGAATACCCTTATCATACACATAGCCAAAGGTCTCCGCAAAATAAAAGCTTTCCAAATCACAATACAGGCGTTCCCCCTCCGGCAGATATTCCGCCAGGGTAAATATGTCCCCGTCAAAGGCTTCCGCTTTTTCCACGGGTATCTTGTCCGTGTCAAAGATCACACAGACCCCACAGTTTTGCGGCGCTTCACTGGGCACGTAATAGATGCCCCCCTGATATTTGACCGTATCCCACAGTATCTCCGGAATGGCTTCATACAGTCTGCTGTCCTGCAAAAACTCATCCAGACATGCGTATTTCCCTTCCTCCAGGGCGGTGACTGCCGTATTAGCGCCCTCAAAATCAAACCCAATAAATGCTATGTCCGCGTCGCTTTTATCCAGATTGGCCTGATAATCGCTTTCGTCTTTTTCCAGAATCTTCAGTCCATATCCGGCCCCGGCCTGTTCCAGCATGTAATTAATCTCATCCAAAGTACGGTCCGATACGGTGCATCCTTTCGGAACGGCCCACTTCACATAATATTCCTCCGGATGCTTGCCGGGCTTTCTTTCTGTCAGGCCCGATGAAACATCTTCATCCAAAAGATAGAAGCTCTGCAAAAAGTTTTCTCTCCCATCTGCGGGATAACCAGAGTAAACGATATTGCCCTTGATACAGTCCATATCATTGCCGGAAAGCAGCATGACCTCATCGGTTTTTTTAATCTCTCTTCCATCGCCGGTCGAAATCACATGAATCGCAGGGCTATTGAGCTCTGCATAGGCAAATACTCCCGGTTCAAAAACAAACGCGCTCAGATACTTTATGCCAAACTGAGTCATCATATCATAACAGATGCCGCTTTTTCCTGATTCCGTATCATACCAGCACAAAACATAGGTTTCATCCTGATAAGCATAATAATACAGATCCTCCAGCTCCGATGCATAAATGGCAATGATTCCGTCAACCGGCAGTTTCTCCCGCTTTCCGTCTGTCAGCGAAACCTTATACAAACACTCCCCGAAATCCTGGTAATCATGATTGCCCGCCATACTCTGCATGGATTTCGGAATCGCCAGTACATACAGCGCGTCTCCCAGTTTTACAATTTTTAATACTTCCTGCGCATACATGTCTTTCAGAACTGTCTTCCTGCTCCCGTCCGCTGTATTTAAGGCAGTAATCTCTTCTTTGACCGCGTCGTAGGCATAAATCATTCCATTATCGCAGCACATGGCCATAAAATCAAGGCAGTCCGGATAGGTCTTTTTTATGCTGCCGTTTTTTTCATATCCTGTCAGAATCCCATCCTGCCCCAGTACATAGACATCTCCGTTCCCGTCTGCCGCAAAGGCAAGCACCCCTTCTGCCGAATTCGTAAACTCCATTTTCTCATAGATCGACTGTTTTCCCGTTCCGGTGTCATCTTTGTCCTGTTCAGAAACAGCCGTATCTGCCGTATCATTGATTCCCTGTTTCTCTTCCCTGTCACATCCGACAAACAGCAGCATACTCAGGGCACACAGGATAACACATGCCATTCTTTGCATACTTTTTCTCCTTTTTGGGTTATCTGCCCGCATCCTGCGTCTCCAAAGAAAGCAGGTTCTCCAATTCCTCCTCAGAAAATACATAGCCGCAGCTGGTACAACAATAACAATCCAGATAGATCTCTCTTGTATATCTCTGTATACTGTTGTCACTATACCTTCTCTCCGGAATCCGGATGTCTCTGCAGGCCTCCATATGTGCCTGGCACCTGAAGGTATTATCACACAGGCCCCCGGCTGCATCTATGATATGATACTTCGATCCCTTCTCCATACGCGGCGTCACAAGGTAACTGCGGTTCTGTCTTCTCTGCACACAATGCTCCTGCGCTTTTGCCGTTGCCGACGCCGATCCGAGAAGCATTACTGCACCGATTGCACAGCACAATCTGAACCCTTTCCTCATTGCCTCTACCTCCTTTTTATATGGTTGTTACACCCTCCACCGGACCAGGCTACTCATTCAGATACATATCCATCTCCCGCTGCAGCTTATCCAGCGCCTCATCCAGTGTAAGCCTTCCATTCTGATAATCATCCACAACATAATCAAAGTAGGGATATCTGTTGGGGTAGGGATTGATCATTCCACCGGCGAACAGCTCATACAAATCCTGAAAGGCCGGCAGCTCCACATCATAGGTTTCCCGGTAAACCGACTTATCCGAGAACAAAAATGAAGTATACCACTCACTCTTGTAAATACCAACGGGATTCTTCGCAATCGCCTCCAGATACGCCATGGCAAGATCCTTCTGACGGCTGTTCGGATTCAGGACAAGCGCGCGCCCGCGAATTTCATCTCCCTGCACCTCCTCCGAAAACTTCGGCGCAGGCAGCACCCGCCACCCCTCCAGATGCCCGTAGCTGAGGTGTTCCCCGACCGAGCAGTATTTATAGAGCATTTTCTCCGTATGGTATTGCGGCTCATCCCAAATCATCCCATAAAAACCATCCGTTGACCGATAGCGCTCTATATACGGATGCTCCGGACTCGGCGAATAGATATTCCAACCGGTCCACATGGTATCAAAAAAATTCCGGTAAATATCTGTCTTATAATTGACCACCCCGTGCGGAACATCGCAGTAAACTCTTGTGTACTGATCGCTCCACAAATCACCCAGGAAATTGGAGTTGGCATATGTGTAATACTCCGTTTGCGCCAGCCGCTCCTTCATCTCTTTTGAGAGCTCCAGAAAGGACTCCATCGTGCGGAACCGTTCCGGACTAACCCCGAACTTTTCCAGATTATCCTCCACATACCAGAGACTGTCCATATTGACCGCAATCGGAAGCATCCAGATGTCTCCCGTTTCTGTTTCCATTCCTTCGGAGACAGACGGAAAGCAGGCATCCTGATACGCCTGTATTACCTTCGAAGAATTCAGCGGCTCATACAGGCCCTCACGGCGAAATGTATTATCACCGATACTAATCATATAAATATCGATATCCGAATCTTCAGCCATTAATTCTGTCAAAAACTCATCGTTATTTTCCCTTGTCTTAAGCTTTGTTTTAAGACCCGAAGCCTCTTGTATTTTCCTGACATCCAATTGGCCGGAATTGCCGTAAGTACACACAACGACCGTTCCTTCCAGCTGTTTTGTATCGACCGGCTTTAATTCCACATCCCCAAGATAGACCGTATGCAGGCTGCCTTTCCCTGTCTCCGCAGAAAATGACCGGTAAACTACGTTCCCGGCGCCACAGGCGATGTCCGTTCCTAACGGAACCGTCCCGTCTGTCGGAACGGATGCATACAGCTCCTCCTCCAGAGAAAATAGAAACAGATCCTTCGCCATAGTGGTATAGAGAAACATCCCCTGCTCACAGACAAAGGTCAGCACAGTACTGTATATCTCCAGCCGGTCCGTAAGATCATATTTTAAGGTACTCGTCTTCTTATCTTCCTGGTATTCATAAAGGAAGGTGCCTCCCTGCTGTTCCGTACAGTAATAAAGATGCCCGTCGGAAGCTCCATATACCGCACGCAGCGTTCCCTCCGCAGTCTCCACATCCTCTATCGCTCCGGTCTTTGGAGAAACTCTTATCAGGCAGCTCTCCAGCCCCGTCTCTAATACATGGGCATAGAGGTACTCTCCGGCTGAGACCAGATTTTGTATATCATGAATAGACGAAAACTGCTCCACCAGCGTCTCCGTCTTCCCATCCTTTACCGAAACACGGAGCAGCTGGTTGTCATAGGTGTAGACAAACAGCTCCTGCCCCATCAGACAGAGTGCCCTTGCATTTTTTGCCTCCCCATAGGCGGCAAGCAGTGTCCCGTCCGCAGAATAACGGCAGATTTTCTCAGAGTTTTCCGAGAGAAACAGTTCCCCGTCATCCGATATGGTAAACGCACCGGTCTCAGCGTTCTCAAGCAGCCCCTCCAGCTCAAACTTCTGAAACTCCGTCGTCCGGTCTGTCTGGTTTCCATCTCCCTTTTTGCAGCCCACGGCTGAGAGCACAAGCAGCAGTGCTGACAGCACAATCAAAATCTGTTTTTTCATAATGCCAATCCTCCCTGTTTTCACTTCTTGTATCTTTGCAGCAGTACCTGCTCCCCATCGGCAAGCCCCTGCGCAGATTCCGGCTGCGTCACTACCATGCAGTTATCCGGAAGCCTTGTCGAAACCAGAATCGTGGATAAATCAGATGGATTTTCGATGTACTCGATCTCTTTTTTCCATATCCGGTAAATCGTCCTGCTGAAGCCCTGCGAGGATGTCACGATATAAACGGAATCCCCGGCAGTCAGCGCCTCTCTCGGAACCATAACATACCGTTCCCCGTCCCTTTCATTCCACCCGCTCAGATTTTTGATCGGTACTTTCGGCGTGATCCGGTTATAAATGCGGTCTCCTGTCAGTGTAAAAAACACCAACAGCAAAAACAAAACTGCCGTTACCGCCCCTGCAAGCCATGCCTTCCTCTTTTTCTTCATGCCGCGCCCCCTTACCACTGAAACTTCTCCATTGACTTTGACAGAACCCCGCGGAAGCAGAGAAACAGCACCAGCACTGGATACAGATAGACCACGGAGCCCGCATAGGACACATCCTCCGGGAGCCGTTCCAGCATCACGGACATCGGCCATATCTTTGTGTCCTCTGCCGTAAAGATCATGACCTGTTCAACCATGTTCCAGCTCTCACAAAACAGCAGGACGCCCAGGGTGAAGAACGCCTCCTTCGTCTGCGGAAAAACCACATACCGCAAAAGCTTTAAAACCGAGGACGTCTCTAACATGGTATACTCCAGGATCCCGTCCTCAATCCCGGCAATAAACTGCCGGAACAAAAAAACGGCAAGCGGAGAAAACATCAGCGGCAGCATCAGCGCAAATGGCGTATTTAAAAGCTTCATATCGCGCAGCCCGATATAATTCGGCAGAAGCGTGGCCTGGAACGGCAGAAGCATCACTACGATATAGATAAAAAACAGCGCCTCCCGTCCGAAAAACTTTACTTTGGCAAACAAAAAGCCAAGCGGAAACGACACCAGCAGGCAGACCGCCGTGATCGCGGAGGAATAAAGCACCGAGTTCCAGAAATACAGCATTGCCGTATAGTCGGTAAAGAAGAACTCTGCGTACTGCCGCAAGGTAAACAGGGAATCCCCATATTGCAGCGACTTCACAATTGTCACTGCCACCGGGAAAAGGTACAATACTGCAAGCACCATGAACACAATTGTTTCAACACGTTTTTTCATTGCAGCTCCACATCCTTCCACATCCTGTTCTGTAACCGGTAAACCACAAAAATCAGGATTCCGATCAGCACTGCCACAATCACCGAAGCACAGGAAAGATTCTGGTAATTCAGCTTTTGAAAATGGTTGTTCATGTAATATTGGACCGTGTAAACCGCATAGGGCGGATATCCCGTCTCAAAAAACAAATAGCTCTCTTTAAATATTTTCATGGAGCTCACAAAGGAGAGGATGCCGACAAAAAAGAGTGTCGGTACCGTAAGGGGAAGGATGATGTGGCGCAGCCTTTTCCAGCCCCTTGCCCCGTCCAGCTCCGCCGCCTCTAATACGGGAGTCGGGAGATTCGCAAAGGCCGCCGTCAGAAGCAGCACATTCATGCCGGTATTCTTCCAGAGATACAGCACATAAATCGGCAGGGCCTCAATGACCCCGCCCCCGCTTTTCATCCAGCTGAAGTAAAGGTCACTGTCAAAAATCATCCGCCATGCAAAGATGGTACTGATGGTCGGCAGAAACATCGGCAGCAGAAATGCATTCTTGATAAAATCTGTCCTTTTCACCAACGCGGAAAGCCCATACGCCAAAAGGAAGGACAAAACAAGCAGCATGGATACTCCAAGCAGCGAAAAAATCACGGTGTTTTTCAAGGCGAGCCGGAAAAAACTGTTTTCCAGCACTGCCCGGAAGTTATCAAACCAGACAAACTCTTTTCGAAAGGTGTCCTTCACAAACGCATACCAGATGCTTTTAAAAAAGGGCAAAAGATAGAATAACAGAAATCCGGCAAAACCGGGAATACATAATAGAAAAACCTTAAAACGAAATTTGCCGGTACGCATCTCTCTCCCATCCTCTTTTCAAATTCTTTTTATAAAAAACAAATTTTTGCGGTTGGATCTTTATATCGTTTAAGTCTGACAGCAGTCTGCTGCTTTCCGTATAACGCTCGTCGATTTTAAGGGCAGTCATTTTGTTTATTACTGCGGCAAGCTGGGGATTTATTCCCGAAAGCGCCTCCTGAAATTCGCTGTCATCGTTAAATCTTGACATTGGGTCGTCCGGATTTTTCAGGGTGAGCATATGGTATAAAACCGCTCCCAGAGAATAAATATCCGTCCAGGGACCGTGCTTCCCGTAATGCTGATATTGCTCCAACGGGGCATATCCGGGTTTCAGTGCAACTGTCATACTGTTTCCGCCGTCAAAGGAAAAGGGTCTTGCATTTCCGAAATCCACAAGCTTGATGTTCCCGTCATAATCTATCATGATATTGTTCGGCGACAGATCCCTGTGAATAATATTTCTGCTGTGGATGTGCCCAAAGGCCGAAACAATTTTCAAAGCCGCATACAAAGCCTGCCCTTCTTTTATTACTCCGTATTGCTGCGTATATTCTTTTACCGTAATGCCCTGCACATACTCCATGGCATAATAAACGGTACCGTTCTGTTCGAAGGTATCATAAACCTTAATCACGTCGCTGCAGCCGCAAAGCTGTGATAATAGTTCCGATTCGTTTTTGAAACGTTCCCTGCCATTTTTAAAATCAGGCATATGCATTGACATAATCGGCTCAATCGTAACGCCGTCAGGCCCTCTTATCGCAACGCCCTTCGGGTAATATTCCTTTATGGCAACCTTTCTTTCACATTCCGTATCATACGCAAGATAGGTAATTCCAAATCCGCCGCAGCCTATGACCTTACCGATTACGTAGCGGTCGGCAAGCGCTGCTCCGCCACACAAAGCGTCCACCTCGGCATTATTTTCATATATATGTTCCATGCAGCCACCTCTGCCGCTATTCCTTCCAGATAAATTCGCGCGCCTTTTCGTAATCGAGCCCGCGCTCAACGGAATAAATCACTCTTGCATCAATTAAACTTCTTGCATAAAGGATTTCCTTGCCCGCAATTTTTAACATCCGCTGAAACTCTTCAAAATCCAGCTTAAGAATAAGCCCGATCCTGATTAACTGGTCGCGGGTGGGAATCCGTTTGCCGTTAAGCAGCTGATAGCCGTAGCTGCGCTCAACGTTGAGCATACGTATAATTTCGGTGTGAGGAATTTCTTTCTCCACGATATATTTGTTAATCAGAATATGAATATCGGGAGCTTTATTTTCAATGACTGTATTTTCATCAAAACTGTTTTCTTCCCTTATTTTCCTCTCCAGGTCAATTGTTTCGATCATAACGATTCCTTTCCAAAAGGCTACTGGGCATCTTTTGCAACACTCTTTATATATGCTCTTTTGATTACCAGGTTATAAACCACAATTCCCAAGTCCTGGCCTTCGAGCTCTTCGATCTCGTTTCGGGATATCGTAAAGCTGAATTTCCGCTCGCCCTCGCCCCATAACCGGTACATGCCGTCGGTTTTTTCGGGATCTGATATATTATCTGCCGAGACATCTACCTTTTTCCAGTTTGAAGCCCTTGGCCGTATGAATGACACCTGCGGGCCTCTATCATCATAACCATAAATTCCGTTATAGTATGCAGCATTTCCCACCTCTAAATCGAGAGTAATCCTGACATCGCTGTTGCAGTCCGTCAGATCGCCGATCGGTATCAGATGTTTGATAAAACCAAAGTCCCCCGCATATTTGCCGTCAAAATTAATGATTTTACCGGCGGTCTCCTTTTCGAGAACTGCAGATTCCACGGAAACATTTTTTGCCGAAAAAAATATATTGTCATTGAGCGAATCGACCTCATTCTGAGAAATGATAAAAACGAAATTCCCGACACCGTCATTTACCTCAAATTCGCTGCGGCCATTTCTCATCACTGCCAGGGCGTTTACGTTAATATCCGTCCCACCGCCATCGGTAATCCGGATCGTGCGGTCATAATGGCCTTCCTCCGTCGTTTCCTGATCTACTGGAGAAAGCTCAAGCGATACCCTTATGTCTCCGTTAATTTCCTGCAGGATCGTTTTTGAAATTGCTTTTGACGCTGACCACATACGGTCATCGTCGTCGATTCGGATCATGTCCGAGGTTTTCGCTGTTTTGGATTTGCTGTCTCCTGCCGCTGTTTCTTCGCTTCTTATTGCCACAAAGATCCCGATCACGCTGATGATAACTACAAAAGCTGCGGCACATATGCCGGCAATCATTGATTTTCTGTGCCCATCCTCAGAACTCTTCCTGCCCTCGGCAATGTCGCCGGAATCAGCAGAATGCTCCTCCGGTTTCTCCTTGTCGCCGGAATCAGCGGAATGCTCGTCCGGCTTCCCCCTGTCATCGGCAAGGAGAATCGGCTCGGATTTTATCGGAGCCGAAACCGACGAGAGTGCTTTTCTCAGATCGTCTGCACTGCCATAACGGTCGGAAGCGTTTATCTTGGTACATTTTTTTAAAACTTCCCAAAGGTCATTGTTAATGCCGTGCTTATTTTCCGCAAATTCACTGTCATCGTCCAAACGGGCGTAAGGGTCGTCTATAATCACCTCTGTAAGCGCGTAATAAATCGCGGCTCCCAGAGAATAAAGATCCGTCCATGCACCCTGCCTGCCCTTTTTGGTATACTGTTCAATCGGGGTGTAGCCGGGCTTCATGACCACCGTAAGGTTGGAGGAGCTTTTCTCCATAATCTGTCTTGCGGCGCCGAAATCAATCAGCTTGATCTCTCCGTCCATGCAGATCATGATATTGTCGGGAGAAATATCCCTGTGCAGAACTCCTTCGCTGTGGGTAGCGCACAAAGCAGCGGCAATTTTATCCATGGCAAATAAAGCCTGGCGGTCAGATAATGTTCCATGCGTTTTCACGTAATTTTTCAGCGTGATTCCGTTTAAATATTCCATGACAAGATATACGGTATTGTTCGCACGGAAATAATCGTAAACGCTGACTATGTTGGGATTTTCGTTGAACCGGGCGACCATTTGCGCCTCCGCGTAAAACTTTTCAACCCCCTCTTCAAAGGTTTCCGAGAATTTTGCGTCCAAAACGGATACTTCCGCCCCCGATGGCGAACGGTACGCAATCCCATTGGGATAATATTCCTTAACTGCAACGACTTTTTTCATTCCCAGATCATACCCAAGATATGTGATTCCGAAGCCGCCCTTGCCCATAACTTTGCCGATAATGATTTTATCGCCAAGCCTTGTTCCAATGGGAAGAACAAGCGGATCGGCTTCATACTCTGCCGCTGAAAAACCGCAGTGCGGGCACGGCTCTTTTTTTACAGGCGAAAAACAGCCCAAACAAAGCGTCTCGTTTCCGAGAGTAACCATTGAACGTCTCTCCTTTGTATTCGTAATAAACTGCGCATTCATTGAAACAGGTTCCATATGCCTTTCGCTGTCGTCGAGATAGATGATTCCGCAAATTGCAGTATAATTGTCGCCCTTGTTTTCCGCGCGGGGAATATGCCGCTCAAGCATAAATTTCAGCCAGACCTCCGGGCTTTCGGATTTCTGCAGATCCGCCTCCATCTCGTTTTCGAGAACATACTCCCAAAATCCGTCGCTGCATACCAGAAACGCGTCGCCATTCTGAATTCTTATGGGCTGATACCTCTTTTTTATCTTCAGCTTTTCCTCGCTGCCAAGCACCTTTAAAAGCCGTGAACGGTCCTCGCTTCCCCGAATCTCCTCGGCCCGCATCATTCCCATATCAACGGAAGCCTGACAAACCGAATGGTCTTTGGTCTGGGCAATGAGCTTTCCGTTTCTGAAATAATAGACCCTGCTGTCTCCCACATTCGCGTAAATGAAATTTCCGTTTTCCGTAAAAGCGGCGGCAACGGTTGTTTTGCCGCCTGCACCTTTCTTTGCGACCTCCCTGTTTGCCCCCTCGAGAAGCTCTCCCAGCCTCTCATCCGTGTAATCTCCGCAACAGTTTTTTTCAAAATAATTAACCGCCGCAAGGGATGCTATTTCCCCGCTGCTGTGTCCCCCCAGACCGTCAGCGACAATAAAAATTCCCTTTTCGGCACTGCACAGGCACGAATCCTCGTTTATTCCGTGCCCTGCCGCACAGCTGTATTTGGCTGAATTAATCATTACATGGTCCATATTCAACCGCCATCTACCTTCCTTATCTGACAGTGTACTCCCGAAAACCGCTATGCGTCAACAGGGAAACACTTACTGCTCCTCTGCAGCGCAGCCTATTGCGGGAGCGGACTCTTTGCAATCTCTCTTATTTCATTGTGGCATATATTTTTTTCAGTTGGTGTGCAACTTTGCCCATTTAATAACAGGGAACATATCCAGCCGAAAAATTGTTATGGACACAGATTCTTTTTGAAGATATAATGGTGTTTGGATCAAACCAAAAATCAATTACCAAGGGGGTAACGTATGAAATTCCATCACAAAAAGCTATGGGCAGCTTTGCTGCTGGCCATTCTGGCAACCGGAACCTTTGCGACCGCGTGTTCATCGCCAGACCGCTCTGACCAGACCAGTCAGTCTGATCAAACAGAGCAGGTTTCTCAGACTGGGCCGACTGAACAGACCGAACAGTCCGACACAAACGATACTGCAGTAGCCGAACCTGTGCGTACTACGCTGCGCAGGCCATGCGACAATGAACACCCAATGTTTATCGTCCACATAGACACCTGGAACTATGCTGATCCGGCTAAAATCATTGCGGCAATCCCGGAAGACATCCGGCCGTACTGTGTTTTTAACATCTCTCTCTCCATCAACTGGAACACTACGAAGCGCGAGTGGGGTATGACACAGGACGGTTACGAATGTGCAAAATCGTGGCTGAAAACCTGTGCCGACGAAGGCGTCTGGTGTATGGTACAGCCGGCAAGCGGAGGACAGTGCCATCTGCCGGATTATGATTTTAATGGCAATATTATACAATTTCCAAATAAGGACAAATTTGCTGCCCATGCAGACAGCGACTATGAAAACACTGTTTATGCAGAGTTTTTCCGCGATTATCCGAATTTTATCGGGTTTAATTACTGCGAGCAGTTCTGGGGCTTTGAGTCTTTTGATTTCCCTGTGACACCGCTTCAGCGTTATATACATTTTGCAAGTCTGCTGCGGCTCTGCAATACATATGGCGGTTACCTGAATATCAGCTGGTGCGCCAATCAATGGAGCTCATCGCTGAATCCAATTGCCATGCTCAAGCGCTGCCCGCAGTGGAAAAATGCCTGTGAACTGTATACACACAATCTGCAGCTGGAAGAAAAATACACACAGGTAGGCTTTATTCAGGATGTGGAAAGCGAAATATTAGGCGCATATCTTTCGGGTTACTGTGGAAACTTCGGTGTCCGCTATGACGAAACCGGCTGGACGGATTCGACGTGGAGCGGTTCGGGAGACGCCAAAGATCAGTACCGGCAGATTACGGGGCTCCCCATTCATCTGGAACGAATGGCATTCAACGGCGCAACCATTATTGACGGGCCGGAGCTTATCTGGGCGGACGATTTTGCCGAAACCTGGGGTGGGAAAAAGGACAGCGAGGGATATTCCTGCCGCGACTGGTATACCCGCGACCAATATTATAATTCAACTCTCGATTTCTTCCGCAGGGTGATCGACGGAACGATCCGCATTCCCACACGTCAGGAAGTAATTGACCGCACACAGTTTGTAGTCATCCAGGACAATACTATGGGCAACCCCCAAAATAAATACAACACCTACCAGACTCTTTTCGATGGCCTGTACACGATGCCGGGCGACGGCACCTTTGAAAAAAACAACAACCTTTATAAAAGTACCGGACGCTATCCGACGATTCCGACTGTTTTTGCGCTGCGGGATACGATTGCACAAAGCTTTAAATACCAGCTCAACCAGTCACAGCTCGATTCACGCTGGAGCGATCTTGCCGCAAAGCAGGCTGAATTCAATGCGGTTTTCCCGGAAGAATATTCCGGTGCCTGCTATGCCGGGCGCTTTGAAAACACATGGCTTGCATATAACAACAACAAGGACGGCAGCAGCTGCGGTGCCCTGCTTCCCTTAAAGTACAATACCTGTCAGGAATTGGATGTGAATTTTGACGCATATGGGACTGCATTGATCAAAGAATACAGCGATCATATCGATATTTACGCAAACAATTTTGACAACAAGGCGCAAACGACGCTCAAAACCGATACGTTTAAAATTTCCGGCTGCACGGCAAAGCCTTCCTATACAGCAAACGATACCGGCAGAAACCAGACGGAATCCCAGATAAAGGAACGCTATGAAAACGGCACCTATACGCTGGAGGTACAGCATAACGGACCGGTAAGCATTTCCATACAATGCAGCGGAAACGAAACAGACAGAGCATCGAATGTTACCGAGGCATCTGTCAAAACTATCGAACAGCCTCCGTTCTATACCGGAATCAGGCAGTACGAGGGCGAGTTCTTTGACGTCAGGAATGTTGAGGGGTATGTACAAAATGCCTGCGGCAGCGGCGTTACAGGAATTCAGGGACAGGGATTTCTGAAATTCGGAACAAAAGAGGAAGCGGCCGCCAGGGATACGGTAAGAACGAATAAATCCGGCGATTTTACTTTGAAGCTCCGCTACTCTTCCACGTCGGATATCGAAAACGTTGACCTTTATGTAAACGGAACAAAAATCGAGACGATGAAGCTTGGCAATACAAACGATTACAGCAATTGGGAAATCTGCGAAAAGAAAATTGCCCTGCAAGAAGGCGATAACATCATTGAATTTAAGTCCAATGCCGCTTTGCCAGCATCGCTTTATATCGATAATTTCACAGTAGAAGGCGATTTCGGCAAATAAAAACTTCTGTATATGAACAGCCATGCCGGGGTCAAAATGTTTTTGACCCCGGCAAGAAACACGTTCTAAACCTTCAAATGCTTGCGGAACTCTAAAATAACATCCACACAGTCCGCCGGTTCGATCCGGCTGGTATTTAAGCACAAGTCGTAGCTGGTGGAATCGCCCCATTTCTTACTCGTGTAGTAGTTGTAGTAGCTCGCGCGCTGCTTGTCGGATTTCTGGATCAGCTCTTTCGCCTTGTTTTCCGTCACGTTTTCGCGATGTGACACCCTGCGGACACGATCCGCCTTCTCTGCATGAATAAAGATGTTCATGCAGTCAGGATTGTCTGCGAGCGCATAGTCTGCGCAGCGCCCGACAATCACGCACGACTCCTGCTCTGCAATCTTCTTGATCGTGTCAAACTGCGCCAGGAATACCTTCTGGTTGATGGGCATTCCTAAAAATGCCGCCGAAGAATACCCTCCCCCCGAGTAAGTGTCCATCACCAGCGAGTACAGAAAGCTGCTGGTCGGTTTCTCGTCGTTGTTCACAAAAATCTCCTCACAGAACCCCGACTCCTTCGCCGCCTTCGTCAGGAGCTCCTTGTCGTAGAGTTTCACCCCCAGACGCTCCGCCAAAAGCTTCGCGACCGTATAGCCGCCGCTCCCGAACTCTCTTCCGATTGTATAAATCTGATTCCCCATCACATTTACCTCCTCATTGATTTTATGATATCAGCTCCCGCTTTTCAATCCCGCCAGCAATTTCACAAAATACTCCGGCAGCGGCGCCGAGAATTCCATGTACTCCTGCGTGCGCGGGTGGACAAAGCCGATCGTCTTCGCGTGCAGGGTCTGACCCTGCAGATTTTTGTAGGATGATTTGTTGCTCGAATACAGCGCATCCCCTAAGATCGGATGCCCGATATGCGCCATGTGCACGCGGATCTGGTGCGTACGCCCGGTCTCGAGCTTAAAACTCATGTAAGTGTATCTGCCGAACCGCTCCAGAACTCTGTAGTGGGTAATGGCGTCCTTTCCGCCCCGCGCGACAACCGCCATCTTTTTGCGGTCGTTCGGGTTGCGCCCGATCGGAGCGTCCACTTCTCCCTCATCCTCCTTTACATTTCCTATGACAATTCCCTCGTAGAGGCGGTGGACGGAATGCTCCTTGATCTGCCCGGCAATCGCGGCATGGCTGAAATCGTTCTTGCAGACAATCAGCGAACCGGTGGTGTCCATGTCGATCCGGTGCACAATCCCCGGCCTCAGCTCGCCGTTGATGCCGCTCAAAGAGTCCTTACAGTGAAAGAGCACCGCATTGACCAGCGTGCCGGAGAAATGCCCCACGGACGGATGAACGACCATGCCCTTCGGCTTGTTGACAATCAGCACATCCTCGTCCTCGTAGAGAATGTCCAAAGGAATGTCCTCCGGCTCGACCGTGGGCTCCACCGGCTCCGTAAACCGCACGCAGACCAGATCGCCCGCGCGGAGGGAATAGCCTGTTTTTTGCTCCTTTTCATTGACGAGGACGAGCCCGTCTTTGATGAGCTTCTGAAAAAAAGAGCGGGTTCGGTCCGGGTAAACCGCGCACAAAAACCTGTCCAGACGCTCGCCCTCCCACTCGGGATCTGCCGCAAACTCTTCACTCTGCATCCGCGTGTTCCTCCCTCCCAAGCCTCGGAAACAGGACAGCCAGATCTTCCTCCTGATATACGAAAAACATGACAAAGACCAGCAGGAATGCCGCCACCGTCACATAGATGTCCGCCACATTGAACACCGGAAAATTGATCAGGCTGAAATACAGAAAATCGATCACATAGCGGTGAACCACCCGGTCGATCAGATTTCCGAACGCGCCCGACAGCAGAAAAAGAACAATCAGATTAAGCGGCAGAAAACGTTTCTTCCACGGAATCCGTCGGTAAAAACAAATCAGTAAAAAAGACACAATCAGCGTACTTATGACAAAAAATATCATTTTACACATTAAAAATGCATTCGGATTAGCGTCAAAATAGTCGAAATGAAAAATTTTATGCAAAAATGAGATCGGATCGAGACTGAACGCCGCGCTGTCATTCTCCAGATAGCTGAGTTCAAACACGCCGGGGATCAGCCTGATGGGCGACTCCCTAAGCCGCGTAGCCGCCAGATACTTCGTAACCTGATCAAGCAATACGGCAGCAAGCACACCAAGACAGCTGAAAAACAGCTGCTTTCCGGTTTTTTTCTCTGATTTTTCCATTGATGTTTCCGTCATAATTGCGCCCCCATTTGCTAGAGATACATTTTAAAAGTCACGCGCAGCTTCCCCTTTTTGCTCAGAGACTCATCGGTTTCGAAGATAAACCGCCCTTTCCCTCTCACGGACACGATCGCGCCGCTCTCGCAGGACTGGTTGCAGTTGGTGATACACCTTCCGTTAATAAACACCTGCTCGCCTGCTATCACTTCCGCTGCTTCCGAGCGGGAAAGGTGATAGGCCTTGGCAATCATGCAGTCAATGCGGTTGGAGGCGATCATCTCCTGCCTTTCCTCGAGATCCGGCCTGACCCCGGACAAATCCACTTCCTCCACACGGGTCACCTTCATGACGGTATGCCGGACCCGGACAAGATTCTCCATGAGAAACGTGTGGATTCCCTCCTCACAGAAGATGTAATATATGCCGTCATTGCACACAATATCGCCGATCTTCCCGCGGTCGATCCCCAGATGCATCACCGCTCCAAGAATGTCGCGGTGCGAGAGCTTTTCCGCGAATTTTTCGTATTGCGGGCGCGCTTCAAGGCAGGCGATCGGGTATTGCAGATCTGTCAATTCTGTCTGTGAATAAGAAGAAAGAGCATCAGGGATACATGCCACCATCTGACGCTCTGCACCATCATAGCCGCCAAACAGCCTTGTCTGCACAGAAAGCTCCCGCTGTGCGGCATGATAAATATTCTGTTCGTTCAGGTTTAAAAAATCGCTGAACGTGACAATCTCCCTGCGGTATGCCTGATTTGCGAGATCCTGCAGACGCTTTCTGCACAGTGTTTGCTCATCCATCAGATCTGAAACCCCGGAATATCAAAGGCTTCCATGAGATTCTGGATATCCCCGGAAATATCGACCCCGCTCGGAGTAGCGAGGAATATGTAGTTGGAAATCTTCTGCAGGTTTCCGCGCAGCGCATAGGTGGAGCCTGAGGTAAAATCGATGATCCTCTGGGCGATGTCCACGCTGAGACCCTCCATGTTGATCACAACGGTGCGCCCGTTTAAAAGCGTCTCGGTGATCTCCAGCTCATCCTCGATCGAATTTGGCTTGATCACACAGACCTCCATGCCGGTCTGCACTTGTTTCCGGTTCTTCGAAATCGGAGTGATCTTGGGAGTCTGTTTCCGGTCGTTATTGGCATAGGAACCACGGTCAGAGTGCTCTTCCCTTGACGATCTGGAGTTTTCCTTTCGGGAAGCTCTCGACGGTTTTTCCTCCTCGGGTTCATCCTCGTACTCGTACTCTTCATTATAAAAATCATCGTCCACGTTCAGCCGCATTTTATCCAAAAATTTTTCAAAGACACTCATTCGGTTACCTGCCTTATATCATATAGTTTCGCGCACCAAAAATTCCGGTTCCCACGCGCACCATTGTTGCGCCCTCTTCGATGGCTGTCTCATAATCGCCGGTCATGCCGTAAGAGAGAACCTTCATAGATACATTATCTATGTTTTCCATTGCGATGTCAACAGATAATTGCTTGATTTCACGGAAATAGACGCGATTATCTTCCGGATTTTCCACAATAGGAGGAACCGTCATAAGCCCGCGGATCTCTACATGCGGCAGTGCAGACATTGCACGCACGAGAGCAATGACCTCATCCTTTTTCGCACCGAACTTGCTCTCCTCCTGCGCCGCGTTTACTTCGATTAAGACAGGCACCGTAACGCCAAGCTTTTTTGCCTGACGCTCGATCTCCTCCGCAAGCCGCAGACTGTCTACCGAATGGATCAGGGCGGTCTTGCCGACGATATACTTCACCTTGTTTGTCTGCAGGTGCCCGATCATATGCCAGCGGATGTCAGCGGGCAAAACCTCCATCTTTCCGCATAATTCCTGCACCTTGTTCTCCCCGAAATGGCGGGATCCCGCGCGGTAGGCATCCTCTAAAAGCTCCACCGGTTTGGTTTTGCTCACGGCGATCAGCGTCACTTCTGAGCGGTCACGCCCTGCTCTCTCGCACGCCGCCCGGATGCGACGCTCCACTTCTTCTAAATTTGCCTGAATATTGATTTTTTCTCCGTCCATCATTTCACCACCAACTGATCTTCATGAAGCTTGCTGCCGTCCAGCGCGATGTGGTCGTAGAGGGAAATCCCGTAGGGCTGTCCCATCTTCACAATCGAGTAATTCTGGTTCTGCGAGAGAACGTGAATCTGCTTGAACACAGCGTAACCCTTGTTGATATTGTAGACGCCGGTCAGCGACGCCACATCCTGTCCGATCGTGTACGTGAGCGCAGAGTCGGCCATGATCACGATATCCCCCGCCTTCACCGACTCGCCGTCGATATAGCACAGATCGTTCTCCTCGTAATAAATGACCGGCGTTACCAGATTCACGGTGCGCTCTCCGCCAACCATGTTCTGAATCAAAAGGCCCGGGCTTTCGGAGTCCCCGCCGACCGAAAAATACACCTTGGGAACCGTGTAAAATTCCTTGAAGGTAATCGCGGAGTTCGGGATTTTAAGCCCCTGCTCCTCCGAGAGCACCAGCTCCACATCGACAAAGCGGTCGTTGACATAGCGGATCATCGCGGTCTGCAGGGTCAGATTCAGAAAGTAATCCCCCTGAATCTTCAGCACGGAAAACGGCACCGTCAGCGTATAGTCATCCTTGCAGAACCGAATCCTGACATTGCGCACCTCCGAGAGCTGCTTTGCCATATTCTCCGAGACCGCGAGAATCAGATTCCACTCCTCGCTGCCGATCCGCTTGTACACTGCATCCCCGACCGAGACCTGATCTCTCGTATCGAGCGACTTCTTCGTGTAGCCTGTGGCGTTCATGTGTTCCGGCTTAAAGGTCTCAACCGTCACATTCTCATAACCGTCCGTGTAGTAAACAACGATCCCGGTATCGTCTGATTTTTTTCGGTAAAACGTGTTCCTCTCCTCCGCGGATGCCACCATGGACTGCAGGCTTTTTAAGGCGCTCACGCTCAGGGTCTGGGAGAGCTCGGATTTTAAGCTGGTGCAAAACGCATCCACGGATGCAAAATGGTTGGAATCGTAGGTGGAACTGAACTGGTCGAGGTTCCGCGCAATCGCAGTCGTCGCGTCCGCGCTTAACGTCGAGCCGTCCGAGGCTGCCGCGGCAATTTTTTTTGAAATTTCTCCGGTCGTATCGATCGAGTAGACCACATCGTTGACGGATGCCTTGGAAGCGTTTTTCATATAATAATTGATATATCCGCTCTGCCCGGCGTACACTACGGTCTCATCCCTCACTGCCAGCGCGCGGTAGACATGGTTGGTCGCGATCGTGCCCTGTCCGACCTCGTACTCCGCGATCACCTCTTTCGTCAGATAACCATATAATTTAAATGCCACATAGAGAAAAATAATCGCAAAAATGAACACACCCACATTTAATCCGCGAGAGGGGCGCATCCGCACAATTTTTTGGTTGTCTGACAAACTATCACCTCATTTTTTATTTTTTTATAACAACGATGCAAACATGTATAAATTCCTCCGATCTGTACAAAATAGGAGAGAATACAATGGATGGAGGTAAAAAATATGAAATGGCTTGACAATGCACTTCTTACACTCGCGGTCGTCGGCTGCGTTGTGTGGGGTTTGATCGGATTCTTTCAGTTTAACCTGGTCTCATTTATCTTTGGAGACGGCAGCTGGCTGACAAGAATCGTTTACGCACTGGTCGGACTGAGCGGATTGTACATCATCAGCTTTTACGGCCGTATCCGCTCCTCGCTGGAGGATTAACCTAAACGCCGGGCGTACAACTAAGAAGGGCTGCAAAGACTGCAGCCCTTTTTGTATGTACTGACTCTTACAGGGAGACAACTACCCTTGCCTTCGCACACTCCGGCAGTTTTTCCTTGTCTCTGGAAACACTTAAAATAAATCTCACTTTATATTTTTCACTGATAATATCCAGCTTTTCGATCGACTTTAAGATATCGGCATCATCCGTGATACCCGCGATCGTGAGGAAACTGTCAAGATACATCTCCTCCAAATCATTGTCCTGGGAAACGATTCCACAGATAAATCCTAAGAACTCATCACAGTTTGAAAGCGGATAATCAATTACATTGATCAGACGGACCTTATTGCTCAATTCATACATATGTTTCTGGCTCTTGTCGAGGAAAACAACATTTCCGCTCGCAGTCTTGACCGAAGCATTCACCCTGGCCAAGAGTTCTTTGGACTTACCCTTCCCCGTTTCTCCGCATATAATCTCGATCATAGCATCTCCTCCTGGATTTTATAGTATTGTAATATCAGCTCAATTTGATTATATCCATTATAGTATATCTTGCAGGGAAATACAATCACTAATTCGCAAACTTAAACAGAATTTGATCCATCATTGCATACAGATCCGTTCTTCCGCCCGCCTTGCAGACGATGCTGATAATTTTCTCGCCCTTCCCGTTGGTGGAATAGAGCGCCAGACAGTACCCCGCCGCATTGGTCGTCCCCGTCTTGCCGCCGACAACGGTGATGCCGTCCGGGGCCGGATTGGCTCCGCTTATGTAACGGTTCGTGTTGTTCCAGGTCTTTTTGACATTACGCCCCGATCGATTGCTGTAATTAATCTCGACGGACGGTGTCTGGATCAGGTTCACAAATGTCTGCTGCTTGATTGCCTCCTGAAAAATCAGATACATGTCGTAGACCGTTGTGTAGTGATTCTCGTCCGGCAGCCCGTTCGCATTGGTAAAATGGCTGCCCGTTGCGCCGAAACGCAGCGCAGTCTCGTTCATCACCTTCGCAAACGCCTCCACGGAACCCGAGTGGTATTCCGCGAGCGCATCCGCAGCGTCATTTCCGCTGACCAGCATCAGCCCGTAAAGCAGGTCGGAGACAGTAAGGACATCGCCCTCCGAGATCCCGCAGGTGGAGGAATCTGAAGCCTGATCGGCCGCAGCCGCGCTGACCGTCACGACATCATCCATCCCGCAGTCGCGGATAATGATGTAGGCCGTCAGTATCTTTGTCATGCTCGCCGGATACATTTTCCGGAAGAGATTCTGACTGTAGAGCACCTCCCGCCGATCCAGATTAAAGGCGCCGGCCGCCTCCGCGAGACGCGCATTGACCTGATCCGTCCCGTAGTTAAAATTCTCCGTCACACACAGGTTTTTGGCAAAAAGAGCGCCGGTCGCACTCCCCGCGCGATTTTCTGAGTACAGCTGGTAAGCTGCTTCTAACTTTTCCGTCCCCGAGTTCCCGCAGGAACTCATAAAAACGGCTGCTATGCAGACAAGACATAGCAGTCGTATCCGGTTTGATCTATTTGTACATTTCACGCCAGTCCAAATCTCCTCTGTCCAAAGATTTTATCAGCAGCTCCGCGGTGGCAAGGTTGGTCGCCAGCGGAATATTGTGCTCATCACAGAGTTTCACAATACTGTTGACATCCGGCTCGTGGGACTTCGGCTTTAACGGGTCCCTTAAAAAGATGACCAGATCAATGTCGTTATTCTCGATCTGGGCTCCGAGCTGCTGGGATCCCCCCAGATGTCCCGCCAGATATTTGTGAATCTGCAGATTCGCTACTTCCTCAATTAACCGGCCGGTCGTCCCGGTCGCAAAAAGTTCGTTCTTCGCCAGTATTCCACGATAGGCAATGCAGAAATTCTGCATGAGCTTTTTCTTCGAGTCATGTGCAACAAGTCCAATGTTCATGGAATTTTCCCCCCTAATATTTTTCCGGCTGTAACCCAACATTCAATACGAGCCCCATACCGGCATACAGCGTCACCAGCGAGGATAATCCGGAGCTGACAAACGGCAGCGGAATCCCGGTGTTCGGTGCAAGCCCCGTGGCAACACAGATGTTGATAAAGCTCTGAAAGCCCACAAGCGCTGCCATCCCGCAGCAGATCAGCCTCCCCGCGAGATCTTTCGCCCTGCGCGCAATCAAAATACATTCAATCACAATCAGAAACAGGAGCGCAATGATGGACAATGTCCCCACAAAGCCAAGCTCCTCTCCCGCCACGGCAAAGATAAAGTCCGTCTGCGGTTCAATGATGTAATTGGCGTTCTTCATCGATGTGGCGACGGAATTGTTCAGCCCCTTCCCCCAAAGCTGACCGGAACCAATCGCCATGATCGAATTCTGCTGTTGTGCCGCAATTTCTGACCACTTCGGATCTGTCGGATATAACCAGGACATGATCCTCCCAAAACGGTAATCCTCTCCGGTCTGTGCCAGCTTCAATATATAGCTGACCGCAATCACGCCGACCGGAACGCTGATACCAATAACTGTCAATACTATTTTATAACTTAATCCCGCAATAAACAAGAGGGTAATAAAAATAATTGCTGTCAAAATTGTCGTCGAAGTATCCGGCTCCTTAAAAATCAAAACCAGCGGCACCGCAACGATCACAAATGCGCCCACAATCGTCCGCACGGTGTTGATGCGCTCCTGGCGTTTCATGAAATAGGCAGCAAAAAAGAGAATCATCGCCAGCTTTGCGATCTCCGAGGGCTGCAGGGTAAAAAACTTCAGATCTATCCAGCGGTGGGCGCCCTTGTGCTCCTCCGTGAAAAGAACCAGCACAAGAAGCGCAAGAACCGCCACGTAGATCAGCCAGCGCAATTTTAAGATAAAGGAGTAGTCGATCAGCGAGGTAATCAGCATGAGTACGATGCCGATAGCCATGCCGATCACCTGCTTTCTCTGCACAGATGGCTCCGCACTGCCGATGACCAGTATCCCGATCGAGGTCAGGATTACTACAAATAAAATCAGTTGAAAATGATAATTTCTTATGTGATACTGTTTAAACATTCTATGCTCTCTTTTTGTCCTGCTGTAAAATCACCTTAATTTCGTAGTTTTCCGGTGCAATTTCATAGTAGCGCGCGATGATCTCCGAGATCTCCTTTTTCATGCGCATCATTGCACTCGGCGTACACTCCAATGGCTCGGATTCCACCATAAGCTTTAAGCGCTCCTTTGCGAGTATTCCCGTGGATTCTCCCCTATGCCTCATAGCCGACCACCTCGCTGTTCACACAGATACTCCTCTGCTTTTCGCATGGATCATCCGCATTCAAATCGATCGGGATGATCACCGGGTCATCCAGATCCCGTGCAATCTGCATAAAGCTCGGGGCGGATTTTGACCGCAGGGACAGAACCGGAACTCCCTGATTCTGGCTGACGATGATCTTTTCATCCACCGGGATTACTCCGATGCAGGGGATTCCCAGAAGCTCGGTCACATCGTCCCTTGACATCATTTCATGCTTGCGCACCATACGGCTGTTGTACTCGTTGATGACCACCTCCATCTGCCTGATCCGAAGACTCTCGAGCAGATAGATCACCCGGCCGGCGTCCCGCACTGCAGAGATGTGTGGCGTCGTGACGATAATCGCCCGGTCTGCGGCGGATACCGCGAAATCGAAACCGTCCTCGATGCCCGCCGGACAGTCGATCAGGCAGTAGTCAAATTCCTGCTTGAGCTGGCCGATCAGCGCATAGAGCTTGCTCTTGTATTCCCGGACGGGCTTGTGCTTTAACGCCGCCGGTATCATGTACAGATTTGGGTACCGCTTGTCCCGTATCAGCGCCTGTTTGAGCCGACAGCGGCTCTCGAGGAGATCGATCAGATTGTACTGGATCTGGTCCTCCATACCCATGACAACATCCAAATTCCGAAGCCCCATGTCCGTATCGAGCATGACGACTTTTTTCTCTAACCGTGAAAGTCCCGCACCGATGTTGGCAATTGTTGTGGTCTTGCCGACACCGCCTTTTCCTGAAGTGAAAACAATCGCTTCACCCATGAAAGAAACCTCCTGTCAGTTATGATTTATGTGTTAATCGGTCACCGCATTGTTTGAGGAACCGTTTACACCGGAAGCCTTGAGCCCCAGGATATCCTCCAGAGACTGCTCACCGTAATAGTAGGAAATGATATTTCGCGTCGCGGCAGCCGCGTTGTGGGAGCTGTAACCGTAGGCAATGCGCGTCGCGACCGAAATCTCCGGCCTTTCGTAAGGAGCATAGCACAAAAACAGCGCATGGTTCGGGCGGGTTTCCACCTGCTGGGCGGTTCCCGTCTTGCCTGCGACCTGGATATCAGAGTCGTTAAAGATTTTCAGATTCTCCGCTGCAAGGCGCATGCCGGAATGGATCGCATCCCATTGCTCTGTGCTCAGCGTGCCTGAGATATCCTCGTACTTTGGCTCATACTGCTCCACTACATTGCCTTTTGCATCCACAATCTCATTCATGAGCTGGTAGGTATAGAGCCTGCCGCTCGCCACTGCCGTCACATAGCGCGACAGGGAAATCGTCGTGTAGTTGTTGTTGCTCTGCCCGATCGCCGCCATGACCGGATACTGCGTCGCGATATCCGGCGTGGACTCCTCGATCTCAATGCCGCTTTTTTTGTCAAGCCCATAGAGCGAGGCATATTTCTGAATATAGCTGATGCCGTTTGCATCGTTGTAAACGCCGGTGTCCTTTGTCGCCATACGGTATCCGAGCGTGTAGTGGAAAACGTTGCAGGAATCGCGCAGGGACTGCGCAATCGAGATCCATCCGTGCGTGCTGCGCGGATAGATCCAGCAGGTCGGCTCATTGCTGACGTCGGTGAATTTGCCGGTACACTGAATTTTCTCTGAGATATTTACGATATTCTCCGCAAGCGCCGCGGTCGCAGTCACCATCTTGAAGGTGGAACCCGGAGCGGTCTGCTCCTGCGTTGCGTAGTTCCACATCGGCTTGGAGTTGTCCGCGCGAAGGGCGTTGAAGTATTTCGCGTCCACGCCGTTTGCAAATTTATTGTTGTCATAGCCCGGATAGCTCACCAGAGCCCGGATTTTTCCGGTCCCCACCTCCGTGATCACGCAGGAGCCCGTGCAGGGATCCAGTGCGAGCTGTGCAGGCCGGATTTCAATATTGTTGATCTTCTCCAGCAGGAAGTCGAACGGACTTAAACTGCCGCTTTTCAACCCCTCCACGCTGTCGTCGTCATAGTCTAAAACGCCCTGGTCAAAGAGGATGAGGCAGAGATCTCTCGGCGAAAGCTCTTTCCGCTGTACCATATATTCGTAGACAATTTTCGCAAAATCATTGTTCACATCAATTCTGTTCAGAATATAGCTGCACAGAGAGCGGTAGATTTCATCAATATCCGCGTACTTCTCATCCTGCGCGAGCAGGCTGATGTCAACCCACTGCTTAAAAATGCAGTGAGTCAGATACTCCTTCGGGCTGATCTTCTGATCCCTCCACTGCTTGTACACACTGTCACTTTCGTCGATCTCCTTCGACAGAAGTATCCCGTCCGTGCGAAGCAGTGAAATGATCAGGGTAAAATCGTCCAGAATCTCGTCGGACATCTGCGAGAGCGCGACCGGCGAATCGGTAAGCTGGCTCCTGATCTCGCTGACCACAAGATTCTTTGCCGCAGAGAAATCCTGATAGACGGCATTCTCCACCTCGGAGGCGTCCTCCGCGCCAAAGTGGCTGATATCGATCACATTGTTGTCGATCAGCGCATAGTACACATCCTCTTTTTCGATATTCCCGTTCTTGATATTGGCGTAAACAATGCCGGCAATCTCCTGCTCCAAAGCGAGATAGACCGCCTTCTGCAGCTCCGCATCCAGGCTCAGATGCAGGTCAGAGCCCGCAACTGCGTCCGTGCTGCTGATGATCTCCATCACGCGCCCGAGATTGTCCGCATAGATCTTCTGCTCGCCGTTCTTGCCGCGCAGATAGGATTCGTAGTACTGCTCCAGCCCCGCCTTTCCGATCACATCGTTTCTGGTGTAGCTCTTGTCCTTCTCGTACAGCTCCTCGTACTCGGTATCGGAGATCCGCCCGGTGTAACCGATGATATTGGCAAAATACTGACCGTAGCTGTAGCGGCGGACTGTGTCCTCCTCGATTGCGACACCGATCAGTGTATCCATGTGCTCGTTAATGTAGGCGACGGAGCGATCGCTGATATTTTCCGCGACTGTCGTTGGTATGTAGCGCGCGTAGAAGTTTGATTTCATCGCATAGCGCACTACCACAATCTCATATCCGAGCTTGCGTCCGAAGGAAGGATCCACTCCAAAATTTTTGTCGCTCATCAGATACTCCATGATCTGCTCCGGCGTGGCGTTCAGCTCGTCAAAGCCGAAAGTCTCATTGTACGCCAGTTTTTCTACCTGAGCTTTTCCAAACACGTCCGCCCGGAAACGGTTGAGCGACTTCCCGGAGACAGTAAATGAAAACGTGTCGGCCTCTTCGTCATAACTGATCTTAAAGTTATTCGTGAGCTTGTCCCCATTTTTCTCTAACATCGTCACGATCTCGGCAATCTGGCCGTTCAGTTTGCGGTTTTTCACGGAAGTCTTAGAGTAGACGCCGCTGTCCGTGATGGAAAGCGTGTACGCCAGCTCATTGTACGCCAGAAGATTTCCGTTGCAGTCGTAGATGCAGCCCCTCGCTGCATCAATGGAAAGGGGCTTAGTGATACGCAGCGCAAAATTGTCCTGATAGGACTTGCCGTTGACGATCTGCAGGGAAAAAACACGCCCCAGAATGATCGCAAAGAGGACGATAAACACCGCCGAAATGACAAAAAGTCTGGAACTAAAGAATTTTTTTAAGAATTCACGAATATCATAAATCAAATTTCTTTGCTCTCCTTTTTTCGTAAGCCTCCACCCGCTGGTTAATCTTAAGCAGGATGAAATAGAAAAATATGGTAATCACCATGGTATACACAAATTCCGGTATAATGACAGCCCTGAGATAGTACGGAAACTGAAACCGGGCGCGCATCAAAAACATGACAGTATATACCACAAGGTTACAGACAATATCGCTCGCGCCGATCATGATCATCGGCAGCTTAATATCGTCCGGAAAAAAGCGTTTCTGCAAAAATCCGTTCGCATATCCGACATTCATATACAGTAAAGCATATACTCCGAGATAAAAACCAAAAAAAATGTCGATAAGCAGTCCGCAAAAGAATCCGACTACAAGCCCCTCCTTTTTGCCGCGCATCAGCCCGAACGCGGACACCACGATGATCAGAAGATTCGGTCCGATCCCCGCAAAGGACAGTGCCGGAAACACGGAGGTCTGGAGCAGAAAACAGACTGTAATGATAAGAAAAAGTACGATTTTTCGCAACATGGCTCACTCCTGAACGTTCTTTAACTCTTCCTCGCCGGTATTCTTGATCTCCGTGATGACCAGAACCTCCTGCAGATGCTTAAAATCCACCACCGGCGTGATTGTTCCGGATTTGGTCAGATTGTTGGAGTTCACCTTGATCTCGTAGATATAGCCGATCAGAAGCCCCTGCTGGTACTGATCTGAGACATAGGACGTCACAACCGGGTCCCCCAGCTTCACTTCGTCATTTTCGTCCTGCAGCTCCGAGAACGGGAGCAGCTTGCTCTCATTCATCGACATGAGGCTCCCGCTGACATTGAAGTTGTCCTTCGTGGTGAGCACCATCGCGCTCACATTGCTGGAATCGTCGATGATGCTTCGCACCTTCGCGAAGTTGGGCGCGACCTCCGTAACAATGCCGACCAGACCGCTCCCTGCAATCACGTTCATGCCCTTTTTGATTCCCTGATCGCTGCCCTTGTCAATCGTAAAGCTGGAAAACCAGTTCCCGGCATCCGTCGCTATCACGTGCGCCGCAATTTTGTCATACTCTCCGTAGTTTGCGTCCAGATCTAAAAGACTCCGGTAGTTCTCCAGCTCGTACTGATCCAGCATGACCTTGTTCAGCTGCGTCGTGAGGTCATCAACCTTCGCCTTCAAATCCCGGTTCTCGTCGAGGACATCCCCCAGCGTCCTGAAATCATTGACCTTATCGGAGATCCAGATTCCGGTGGTGTTGATGCCCTGCTGCATCGGAACAAATACGTAACCGGCCACAGTGTGGAGCGGGCCGCCGCTGATGTTGAACACGAGGCTGACAAACATGGCAAGCACGCAGATGATGCTCATAATCATGAGCAGATATTTACTTGAGATGCGTTTCTTTTTTTTGTTGCGAAATCTCTTCATTTTAACCTTTATTATGACGTGCTGATATTTTTCATTGTGTACGGCAGCCGCTTATATTTGGAGTCGGAGGAAATCTTGGCGAGCCCTCGCACGACCGCCTCTTCCGGATTGTCACAGGTGTTTACCTTTATATTGGTAATCTGTGTGAAAAGCTTGTCCAGATCCATGATCTTTGACCCGCCGCCGGTAATATAAATGCCGGAATTGATAATATCCCGCGCCAGCTCGGGCGGAGTTTTCTCGAGAATCATCTTGACGGAGGTACAGATGGATTCCAGATTGCCTTTAATCGCGCTGTAGACAACCTCCGCGGTGATCTCCCGCTCTACCGGAAGTCCGCTGACTACGTCGAGCCCGACAGCCATCAGACTCTCCTGCCTTCCGGGAAGTCCGCTGCCCAGATTCTCCTTCAGCACTCCCGCCGTTTTCTTGCCGATCACAAGGTTAAATTCCTTGCGGATATGGCTGATGATGGAGTCGTCCAGACGGTTGGAACCCAGATGCAGGATATCGCTCAATACCATTCCGCCCATGGAGATCACGGAAATCTCGATCGTGTCCGCTCCGACGTCCACGATCATCTCACCGATCGGCTCGTTGACGTCGATCCCCAGACCTACGGCAGCCGCGAGCGGTTTTTCACAGAGCATAACGTTTTTCGGACGAAATTTGCTCTTATAGAACAACTCAAAGAAGGCTCTCTTTTCCACGTCCGTGATATCCGTGGGAACCGCTACGAGAAATTCCGCGTTTTTCACTTTCCCCTTTAGATTTCTCTCCAGATACTCAAAAATCATGGTCTGCAGGAAATTGTAGTCGGCAATCACGCCGCTGACTACCGGAAATGTGACACGGATGTTGACCGGCGCCTTCTCGTACATCGCATAGGCATCGTCGCCGTACGCGTAGATCTGATTTTTGTTGATGATGGCGATCGTGTTTTTCTCGCTGAAGAACTTCCCCGTCGATTTACAGAACACCTTGAAGTTGCATGTTCCTAAGTCAATTCCGTAAACATTGTTGTTCATAGTATCTACCCTTTCTGTATCCCCTTTTAAGGCATCATTGCGTTTTCTCGAAAGCTGTAATAGCGGTTGTCCCCGATGACGATATGATCGCCCACCGAGAGCCCCAAAAGCTTTGCCCCTTCGCACAGCCGCCTGGTCAGTAAGATGTCCGCTTCGCTCGGATGACAGTCCCCGCTCGGGTGATTGTGCAAAAGAATGATCTGCTGTGCGCTCTTTAGGATGGCGCGGCGAAAGAGATCCGCCGGCGTCACATAGGCGTAATTGGCGCCGCCCCTTGCGATGACGGCATCTCCCAGAAAATTATATTTCGTGTCGAAGAAGGCTGCGATGAGTTCCTCCTCGCGCAGGTGCCGCATGGACTCCATGTAGTAAACCGCAACGGATTCCGGATCACGGAAGCTGAGCTGCCTGCCGCTCGCTGTCTTTGCGATGCGGTTAGAAAGCTCCGCGACAGCCTTGAGCTGAATCGCCTTCACCGGCCCGATGCCGCGGCGCTCCAAGAGCTCCTCATAGGAAAACTCGTAGAGATTTAACAGGTTTCCGTGGCATTCGGACAAGAGGGAGCGCGCCAGATCCATGGAGGTCATGTTCTGCGCCCCTGTCTTCAATATGATTGCCAGAAGCTCGGCATCCGAGAGCGCCTCCGCCCCCAATCGGCGGAACCGCTCGTAGGGTCTCTCCGATTCCGGCATATTTTTCACTGCTGTGTGGCTCATGTAAATCCTTTCCCTCTCCCTGAGCCGCACATGATGTTTCTATTATGATACCTTACGAATTGCTCCTACGCAATTCTACACCCATTCGCAATCCGTTGATTTTCCATGGAAAATCACTACTTGCTCATGTGTGAGCGGGTCACTAAGCCGTAACTCCTTTCCTGCAAGCAGGAATGAGCTCCAGCTTGTGACCCTAGGTATCATAATATCACAAATTGGTAATATTAACAAGTTTTCGCTCATAAAGTTTTTGAAGCGACATGAGGATACCGAACTTGGCGTGATACCAGGTCAATCCTCCCTGAAAATAGACCGCGTAGGGCGGTTTCATGGGACCGTCCGCCGAGAGTTCGATCGAGGAGCCCTGCACAAACGCTCCCGCCGCCATAATCACCTCGCTGTCGTAACCGGGCATCGCCCACGGTTCCGGCGTCACATAGCTGTCCACCGGCGCCGCCGCCTGAATGCCTTCGCAGAACGCCCGCATTGCATCCGGGTCGCAAAATTCCACCGCCTGAATAATATCGTGCCGGCTCTCGCTGCCGTCCGGAATCACGCGGTATCCGAGCCGCTCATAGATGTTCGCCGCGAAGATGGCCCCCTTTAGCGCAGAGCTGACCACGCCGGGCGCGAGAAACAGCCCCTGGTAAAAGGACTGGGTCACGCCGAGCCCCGCCCCGACTTCCTTACCGAGACCCGGTGAGGTCAGACGGCAGGCGGCGTTCTCCACACACTCCTTTTTGCCGACGATGTAGCCGCCGACAGGTGCAAGGCCGCCGCCGGGATTCTTGATCAGAGAGCCGACAATCATATCCGCCCCCACGGCAAGAGGCTCCCGGTCCTCCACAAATTCGCCGTAGCAGTTGTCCACCATGCACAAGACATCCGGCTTAATTTTCTTAATATAGGCAATCAGCTCCCCGATCCTTGCAACCGAGAGCGTCGGCCTTGTGGCATACCCCTTGGAGCGCTGGATGGTCACAAGCTTCGTCCTTTCGCTTAATGCCGCACGAATTCCGTCATAGTTAAAAGCGCCGTTTTCCAGCAGGTCCACCTGCCGGTAGGTGATTCCGTACTCCGCGAGGGAGCCCCGCGACGCGCGGATTCCGATGACGTTTTCCAGCGTGTCATAGGGCTTTCCCACCGGCGAGAGCAGCTCGTCCCCGGGACGCAAATTGGAAATCAGCGCAAGGGCGAGCGCATGCGTGCCGCAGGTAATCTGCGGGCGCACAAGCGCGTCCTCTCCGCCAAAACAGTCGGCATACACTTTTTCCAGAGTATCCCTGCCTATATCATTATACCCATATCCGCTGGATATATTGAAACATTCTGCACTGACGCGATTTTTCTGCATCGCCGCGATAACTTTCAGCTGATTGAGCTCCGCGTTCGCGTCGATGGCAATAAATCGCTCCTTTAACTCTTCTTCCACGGCACTCCCGAAATCGCAGACCGCCTCGCTGATTCCCAGCTTATGATAGATTTCATATAATGTCTGATTCATCACAGATTCCTCTTTCCCGCAGGATGCGCAGCATATCACGGAGAATGCGCTCCTCGTCATAATGGTACTCTGATTTGTCCAGCCAGATGACGTCCCTCTCCCGCTTAAACCACGTGAGCTGCCGCTTGGCAAAATGCCTCGTCTCCCGCTTGATTACGTAAACTGCCTCTTCCAGCGTACAGCGGCCCTCGAGATAGTCAAAAAGCTCCTTGTAGCCCAGCCCCTGCATGGCTACCATTCCGCGGGTGCAGCCCATCTCTCTCAGGCGTTTCACCTCATCCAAAAGCCCTCTCTCCATCATGAGCTCCACACGCGCGTCGATCCGCTCATAGAGATGCGCCCGCTCGTCCGTCAGCACAAAGTAGGCAAAATTGTAGGGCGAGGTTCGCTGCCGCTCCCTCTCGTTGTGCGCCGAGATGCAGGTTCCGGTCTTCTCGAAAAATTCCAGTGCGCGGATCACCCGCTTGACGTTGTTTTCGTGGATGCTCTGTGCCGAGGCGGGATCGACTGCCGCAAGCCGCTCGTGCAGCGCGTGCGCGCCGTGCTCCTTCACGTAATCGGACATTTCCTTCCGGAATGTTTCGTCACTGTCCTGATTCTCAAAGTCAATCCGGTACAGGAGCGCCTGAATATAGAAACCGGTTCCGCCCGCCACGATGGGGATGCGTCCCTTGCTGTAAATATCCGCAAGCGCCGCCTCTGCCATCTGCTGAAAGCGCACGATGTGAAACTCCTCCGAGGGCAGCAGTTCGTCCACGAGATAGTGGGGAATCCCCTGCATCTCCTCCGCTTTAATCTTCGCCGATCCGATGTCCATGTATTTGTATACCTGCATGGAGTCCGCGGAAATCACCGAACCGCCGATGTTCTTCGCGAGTTCCACGGAACATGCGGTTTTGCCCACCGCCGTAGGTCCCGCCAGTATCACCAGTGGTTTTTTCTCCATCTCAACCCCCGTCACACAATTCTCTTAAATTTCTTCTCCAGCTCGTACTTTGTAATGGAGATAATCGTCGGACGGCCGTGCGGGCAGTGGAACGGATTCTCCAGAGACAGGAGTTCTCCGATCAGCGCGTGGATCTCAGCGAGGCTCAATTTGTCGTGCCCCTTAACCGCCGCTTTGCAGGACATGGACGCGACCTTTTCCAGAATGAGTTCCGGAGTCTGTCCCGCAGAATGATCCGAAAAATCCGCAAGCATCTCCAGAAACATCTCCTTCATGTCCACCGAGAACAGATTGTCCGGAATCGCGGAAATCATGTAATCCCGCCCGCCGAAATGCTCTACTGTATAACCGAGCTGCTCCAGCTGCGGCATGCAGCGCTCCAGACTTTCCTGCTCCTTCGAGTCAAGACTTAAAACGATGGGCGGGCTGACCGTCTGCGAGGTGAACTCACGGTCATGCATGCGCGCCATCGTGCGCTCATAGAGCACCTTCTCGTGCGCGGCGTGCTGGTCGATGATGTAGAGCTTGTCCTCGTACTCGACAAGCCAGTAAGTGCCAAAGAGCTGGCCGAGAATCTTATGCTTTTGCTTTGCGTCCTCCGTCAGAAAATCCGGGGCGATCGCCGTCTGCTCCGGAACGGACACAGGCTGTCCTGCGATGCCCGATGGTTCCACAGAAGGAGCCTCCCGTGGTATGCCTGCCTCATACGCGGAAAGCACAGGCGTTTCACGATCGTCCCTCTTCTCACCGATCACATGAACGCCCGGATGGTTCCCTGCGCGGTAAGTTCCGCTCTCCTCTCTCACGGGGGCAACGCCATTGTCCGCATGCACATGCTGCGCACCGGAATCCTCGCGCACGGCCTGCGTCTGTTCTGCGGCTTGCGCGCGGATATCGTTGATGCGGCGCTTTTCAAACGGCTCCGGGATCGGCTCCCGGTACTCGCGCACGGTCTGCGTTTTCTCCTCCACGACCGGCACCTCCGGGATCAGCTCCCTGCGGGAGAGCACGGAGTGCACCGCATCCGCAAGCGCCCGGTAGATCTCCTGGTTGTGCGAAAAGCGCAGCTCCATCTTCGTCGGGTGGACATTCACATCGACCGTATCGCCGGGGAATGTGAAGTACAGCACTGTAAACGGATACTGATGCTGCATGAGGAAAGGCCTGTATGCCTCCTCGATCGCCTTTGCCAGCAAGTCGCTCTTCACATATCTCCCGTTGATAAAATAGTTCTCGTAATTGCGGTTGCCCCGGCTGACCGTCGGCTTTCCGATATAGCCGCCAAGCGCAAAGAGCTCGCCCTCACACTTTACCTCCATGAGCTCCGCCGTGATCTCGCGCCCGTAAATGTGGTAAATCAGGTCTCTCGTATTTCCGTTGCCGGAGGTGTGCAGCTTTGTCGTGTTGTTGTTGATGAACTTGAACGAAATATCCGGGTGGGACAGCGCCAGTTTCTCGACAAGGTCACCCACGTAGGAGCCCTCCGTCTGGGGTGTTTTTAAAAATTTCCTGCGGACGGGCACATTGTAAAAGAGATCCTTCACCAAAAAGGTCGTGCCGTCCGGCGCGCCCACATCCTCCATCCCCAGCTCCTTCGAACCCTCGATCCGGTAGCGCGTTCCGGTCAGGGCACGCGGCGTCTTCGTGATAAGCTCCACGCGCGCAACCGCCGCAATGCTGGACAATGCCTCGCCGCGGAATCCGAGAGAACGGATTCCGGTGAGGTCGGATGCCTGCCGGATTTTACTGGTTGAATGGCGCAGAAAGGCAAGCGGCACTTCCTCCTTCTCGATGCCGCAGCCGTTGTCGGTGATGCGGATGAAAGAAATGCCCCCTTCCTTGATTTCCACCGTGACGGCTGTCGCCCCTGCGTCAATCGCATTTTCCACGAGCTCCTTTACCACAGAGCTCGGACGCTCCACCACCTCTCCCGCGGCAATCTTGTCAATGGTTTCCTGACCAAGTAATTGTATTTTACTCATCGATTCTTCACCTTATTCTGCAGCTCATACAATTTGTTCAATGCCTCCAGCGGCGTAAGGTTTCCGATGTCTACGCTGCGCAGCTCTTCGATGATATCATCATTTATGCTCATGTCAAATATGGAGAGCTGTGCCGGCTCCGCCTCAGGACCTGCGCTTTGCTTTTTCGCAGCTTTACTTTCCGCCGAAATCTGGCGGACCGTGTCAATGACATTGTCTGCCACAAGGAGGGACCCGTTTCTGGAAGAAATGGGAGGATTCCTTATGGCTAAGCTGTTTGCCACAAGCCCGTCTGCAATCTCCTTCGCGCGCTCCACCACCGAATCCGGGAGCCCTGCCAGCTTTGCAACCTGGATGCCGTAGCTCTTGTCCGCGCCGCCCGGCACGATCTTGCGCAGGAACACAATATCGTCTCCCTGCTCCTTGACCGCAATGCAATAGTTGTTCACGCCGTCGAGCTTGCCCTCCAGCTCCGTGAGCTCGTGGTAGTGCGTGGCAAACAGTGTTTTGGCGCCCAACAGCTTCGTGCTGCTGATGTGCTCCACAACCGCCCATGCAATCGCAAGGCCGTCAAACGTGCTGGTTCCTCGCCCGATCTCGTCCAAAATCAAAAGTGAGCGGTCCGTGGCATTCCTTAGAATATTCGATACCTCGTTCATCTCGACCATGAACGTGCTCTGCCCGCTCGCGAGATCGTCCGACGCGCCGACGCGCGTGAAAATGCGGTCCACGATGCCGATATCGGCGGACTGCGCCGGCACAAAACACCCCACCTGCGCCATCAGCACAATGAGTGCGGTCTGCCGCATATAAGTGGATTTTCCCGCCATGTTCGGACCCGTGATGATCGAGATCCGCTTGTCTCCATTGTCCAGATATGTGTCGTTGACGATAAAGCTGTCCCCGGCAATCATCTGCTCCACAACCGGATGCCTGCCGCCCTTTATATCAATGATGCCCTTCTCGTTAATCTTCGGCCTGCAGTAGTTGTTCCGGCTCGCGACCAGAGCGAGTGAGACGAACACATCCAGCTTTGCGACAGCTTTCGCCGTGCGCTGGATGCGCGACACGTTGGACGCCACCCGGTCCCGGATCTCACGAAAGAGGTCATACTCGAGGCTCACCAGCTTATCCTCCGCCCCAAGGATCGTGTCCTCGAGCTCCTTGAGCTCCGGCGTGATGAAGCGCTCGGCGTTCGTAAGCGTCTGCTTTCTCACGTAGTAATCCGGCACCTGATCCCGGAACGAGTTCGTCACCTCGAGATAATAACCGAACACCTTATTGTATTTGATCCGCAGGTTTTTAATCCCGGTCTTCTCCCTCTCCGACGCCTCAATATCCGCAATCCATTTCTTGCCGTCCGTGCTCGCCGCGCGCAGGCGGTCCACCTCTGTGTGATAGCCGGACTTTATGATGCCTCCGTCCCGCACGGAGAGCGGCGCGTCCTCCGAAATCGACGCTGAGAGCAGCTCATAAAGATCCTCCAGACAGTCCAGATCACTCTGTATCTCCTTCGCCAGCGCCCCATCCAGATCGCTTACCAGCGTGCGGATCGGCGGAAGCATCTTAAGCGAGCTGCGGAACGCAATCATATCCCGCGGGTTGGCGCTCTGGTAGGTGATGCGCGTAATCAGGCGCTCCAGATCGTAGATGGGGTTTAAATACTCGCGCAGCTCCTCCCTCGTGATCTCCTGCTCCTTCAAAAGCCCGATCAGCTCCTGCCTCTTTTCGATCTCCACGCGGTCCACAAGAGGCTGCTCGACATAGCTGCGCAGAAGGCGCGCGCCCATCGCCGTCTTCGTTTTGTCCAGCACCCACAGGAGCGATCCCCGCTTCTGCTTTTCCCGCAGAGTCTCGACCAGCTCCAGATTGCGTCTCGAGGAGCTGTCGATCATCATGTAAGTGCCGATTGCGTATGGAGTGATCTTTTGGATGTGGTCCAGATCATTTTTCTGTGTCTCATAAAGATAGCGCATCAGCGCGCCCGCGGCTGCCACCCCGCAGTCATAATCCGCCAGCCCGAGCCCCTGCAGCGTATGTACATGGAAATGCTCCAGCAGAGTCTCCCGTGCATTGTCGTCCCCAAAATACCATGAATCCAACGACGAAACCGCAATGTGCAGACGGTTTTTTAAGTCATCAATGTCCACACCGCTCATGTAAAACAGATCGTTGCAGATGATCTCTGACGGAGCAAAGCGGTTCAGCTCATCGATGAGTTTACGACTGCTATCAACCTCCGTCACAAAAAAGTCCCCTGTCGTCACGTCCGTCGTGGCGATGCCGTACTTGTCGGACAGGTAGACGATGCACATTAGATAGTTATTTTTTGCCTCGTCCAGCGAATTCATATCGGTGTTCGTTCCCGGCGTGACAATGCGCACGACTTCGCGCTTCACCATGCCCTTCGCCAGCTTCGGGTCCTCCACCTGCTCGCAGATCGCAACCTTATACCCCTTCGACACCAGCCGGTTAATGTATGTGTCCGCCGCGTGGAAAGGGACGCCGCACATTGGCGCGCGCTCCTCGAGGCCGCAGGACTTTCCGGTCAGGGTCAGCTCCAGCTCCTTCGAGACAATTTTCGCATCGTCGAAGAACATCTCGTAAAAATCCCCGAGCCGGTAAAATAAAACACAGTCCTTATTCTCTTCTTTTGTCTGCAGATAATGCTGCATCATTGGTGTCACTTCAAGCACAGTTATCCCTCTTTTTCTAATCCGCCGGGCAGTAATTTTTCAGAATGGAACCTGCCACCCGAAGACCGTCGATCGCAGCGGACATAATGCCGCCCGCGTAGCCCGCTCCCTCCCCGCAGGGATAAATTCCCCTTACGCTGCTCTCACAGTGCTCATCCCTCAGAATGCGCAGCGGCGAGGAGGTTCTTGTCTCCATTCCGGATAAAATTGCGTCTTTTCTGTCGTAATTTGCAATAATTCCTGCAAAATGAGACATCCCCTGCATAAATACCTGCTCCATCGACACAGGCAAAAGCCCGCGCAGATTGGCAAAACAGGCCGCCCCCTTCGTCGCAGAGGCAAACGCGCCGTAGCCGGTGCTCGTCACACTATGCACGTAATCCCCATAGAGCTGCTGCGGAATCTTTCCGAGCCCCAGGCGGTAATTCTCATGCTCCAGCCGCTCCTGAAACGCGATTCCCGCCAGCGGTCCGCCGCCGAAATCCTCCGGCGTGACCGTCACGATGATCGCAGAATTGGCATTGTTTCCGTTCCTGCCGGAGTAGCTCATGCCGTTGACCACCGTGTGCTCCGCATCGGAGGAGGCGTTGACGACATAGCCGCCCGGACACATGCAGAAGGAGTAGACCCCTCTGTTGCCCTCAAAATTGGAGGTCAGCTTATAGGGTGCGGCGGGGAGCTTTTTTCCCTGATACGCGCCGTACATCGCTTCATCAATCATCGCCTGCGGATGCTCCACACGGAATCCCACCGCAAAGCTCTTTGCCTCCATCGGCAGCCCGGCCTGCATGAGCATCCGAAACGTGTCTCTCGCGCTGTGTCCGGGCGCGAGGATCACCGCATCGGCTTCAAGGGTGACAGTCTCTCCCCGATGCTCACAGAGCACGCCCACACATCTGCCATGCTGGGTTAAAATCCGTTTCATCACGGTCTCAAAGTAAAAGTCCGTACCCTTCGATTCCAGATAATCGCGCATACTGCGCACCACGCGCGCGAGCACATCCGTGCCGATGTGGGGTTTACTCTCATAGATTATTTTTTCCGGTGCTCCGAACCGCACGAGGGTCTCCAGCACATAGGCATTTCTGCCCGACGCATCGTGCACTGCGGTGTTTAGCTTGCCGTCGGAGAAGGTTCCCGCACCGCCCTCGCCGAACTGCACGTTGGAACACGGATTCAAAACGCCTGTCTCCCAGAAACGCTCCACATCCCGTGTGCGCTCCTCCACCCTGCGCCCGCGCTCCACGACAATCGGTGCAAAGCCTGTCTCCGCCAGAAGATAAGCGGCAAACAGCCCCGCAGGTCCTGCGCCGACGATGACCGGACGGGTCTGCATCGGCGTTTCTCCCGGCTCGGGCAGCCGGAAAGAAACCTCTTTTCCCATCTGCACCCTCGGATGATTCAGCCGTCTGACCAGCGCCTCCTCCTGGTCCAGCCGGACGAAAAGCTCGTATACCTCAAAAATCTTCGGCTTTTTTCTCGCATCGATGGATTTTTTGACAATTTTGTAAGTAAAAGGCACGCTCTTCTTTAAGCGAAGCAGCTTCCTGATCTGCGCCTGCAGATCCGCCTCCCCGCACCCTGCGGGCATCTTGAGCTGACTGATCCTGATCACAGTTATGTATCCTCCACATGGCTCCCGGCCACATGGCCGCTCGCCCACGCCCACTGGAGATTATAGCCGCCGCAGATACCGTCCGCGTCCAAAAGCTCCCCGGCAAAATACAGACCCGGATGAATCCTCGATTCCAGCGTATGGATGTCAATCTCCTCCGTGCGCACACCTCCGGCGCACACCTGCGCGTATTCCATGCCGCGGGCTTTTAAGAGCATCACCGGATAATCCTTGAGCACAGCCGCAAGCCGCCCGAGGGTTGCCTCGTCCTTTGTCTGCGCGCCGATTCCCGCCGCCTCCAGACACTCCGGGATCAGTTTGCGGTGCAGCAGTCCGCACAATAGCTGCGCACTCTCTGCGCCGGTCCCTCTCCTTAGCCTGCGCACAAGCTCCGAAAACAGCTCCTCCGCAGGAATGTCCGGCAGAAAGTCAATATGTACCTCCACCGGTTTCTTCTCATACAGCGCGCGCGCCGCCTGCGACGAGAGCTGGAACATCGAAATCCCGGAGAGACCGTAATCCGCAAGCTGCAATTCTCCCCGCTCCGTTTCCCCCTTCTGTCCGCCGATCCAGAGCGTGAGCGCCGCATCCGCGCGCACACCGGCGACCCTGCGAAAACGCATGCCCTCGCAGTGAAAACCGCAGAGTGCCGGAAGGATTGGCACAAAACGATGCCCCAGCTCCTTGATAAGAGAAATCGCCGAACCGTCACTCCCAAGCTTGGGGGACGCGAGGAGCCCGGTCGCAAAAATCACATTCCGCCCCCGGTAGTCCTGACGGTCTGTCCTGCAGCAAAACCCTGTTTTTTCCGGTGCAACTGCGCGCACATCAGCCTCCGTCACGATCGGAATGCGCAGGCGCTCCATCTCCGCTGTCAACGCCTCCACAACCGCGGACGCCTGCTCACAGTTCGGATAGTAATACCCCCGCTTATTTTTCGGGTAGATCCCGATCTCGCGAAAAAAACCGAGCGCATCGTCCCGCGAAAACTGCGAGAGGACAGACCCTATCAATCCTCTGTCGCCGTGATAACAGTTTGCGCTCATTCGCTCGTTTGTGAAATTGCATTTGCCGTTTCCGGTGGCGTTTAGCTTTTTCCCGGCCTGCTTTAAGTGCTCCAGCACAAGGACGGACTTCCCCCGTCTCGCCGCCGTGATGGCCGCCATCATGCCGGACGCGCCGGCCCCAATCACAATTGTAGAGACTTCCGCATTGCCCATATTACACCCATCCGATCCCCGATCAACCAATAACGAATTTTACCACAACACCGGAAATTATTCAAGAATCGAATCAGAAAAGGCCCGTGTCAGCTCGAGTAGCTCTCAAGGAAATCAAACAGTCCCGCCTCATCCTGAAAGCCGATCCCGTCCTTTAAATCCTCAAAAACCTCCGCGGGCAGACTCTCCACCAAAATAGAGGTTTCCATATAAATTTCGTCACTGTCCGGCCGGTACACCGCCACACGCCCGTTGTGCGCGCGAAGGATATATGCATAGGCCACGCGGGCGGCATTTACGGGCACAAGCTCTTCCGGCTCCTCCGTCGTCTCGGAGCTGTCGCTGTAGCCGTAGCCAACCTCGGTGGGCGCCTCCGGCTCTTCCCGATAATTATTGAAAAGCACGGCCGCCACCACGATCACCGTGAAAACAATCATACAGATACTTATTCTTCGTTTCATGTCAATCCCCCCGGATAAGTATCTGCATATTACACAGTTTCTATTCACAGCCACATGAAAATTAGCGGACAGTTTCGCCAAGCTTGCTTGCAAGAAGCTGTTTGCTGATTTTCATGTGACTGGAATCAGTCACTCCACCCTCATAAGCAAAAGGTTAAGCTGTAAAGCAGCGACAGACAGCTTCGCTGGCTGCTTTTGCGCATGAGACGTGGAGTGGCTGTGAATAGAAACATCACATTTTAGGCAGTAAGTGTAATTTCTTCGCCACTGCGATCAGCATGGTTCCCTTCGGAAAACTGCGAAGGTCCTCCTCCGTCAGGCCCTTTAAGAGCAGCATGGCCACAAAGTACACGATCATCGCGACAAAGATCGCCGTCAGCACCGCTACCGCGTTGATCTCACACAAACTGTACAGGCCGGAGTTCACGAGCCATGTGACCGCTCCCATGAGAACGGAGCAGACAGCCGGTATCAGGAATGTCTTTTTAATTTCCTGCCGGTATCCGCTGTACACCCGGATCGCGCGCGCGTTCAGGACGCACATGAGAAAGGCGAAAAACATGTTTGAGTACACAACCGCATAAATATTCAGACGGAAGGACATCATCAGGACTACAAGAATAATCACATGTAAAAGCAGCGAAATAAACGCATTTTTCACCGGAACCTTGAGACGGTCGATCCCCTGCAGAAGACCGTTCGATAGCGTAGACAGGGCGAAGAACACAACCGCCAGCGCGCCTGCTGTCATGAAGGACGCCGCCATGTCCGCCGTGCCCGCCGTGCTCGGGAACAAGAGCAGCATGATCGGTTTCGCCAGCACCGCCAGCCCTGCCGTACACGGGAAAGCGATCACCATGACAAAGCGGATCGCCGCATGGATCTGTTCCCGCACCTGATCCATGTTTTTCTCCACAAAGCTCTTTGTCAGTGTCGGCACGCTCGACGCCGCCATCGCGGAAGCGATCGCGATCGGTATGTTGATGAGGAGCTGGTACTTGCCGGAAAACACACCCCACCACACATCAATTTCATGCTCCTTGTAGCCCTGAAGAATCGCTACATTCTTGAAAATGCCCTGATCGATGATGCCGCTGATATTATATATGGTCGTGGACAAAAGCACCGGGATGATCGTGACGAGCAGCATCCAGAACGTGGAAAAAAACGGCGCCGATTTCGGCTTTTTTGCCCCCTTTGTCTTGCGCCTGTAAACCGCCATGTAGATCGCAAAGACAAAGACCGCAAACAGAAGTCCTGCCACCGCGCCCGCTCCGGTTCCCAGCGTGCCTCCCGCCGCGCCGTAGGCAGCCGCATAGTGTTCGGCGTCCCCAAGAACCGCGCCGATCGTGCTTCCGTAGCCAAACAGCATATAGGCAGCCCAGACGCTGACGATCGCGTTGACAATCTGCTCGATGATCTGTGAAACCGCACTCGGCATCATCGTGCCGAGCCCCTGGAAAAACCCCCTCAGCACGCCGAGGACCGCGACCACGAGCAGCACCGGCGAGAGCACCTTGAGGGCATACACGCTGTGCGGCGTCCGCATCAGGGTCCCCGTGAAAAATTCCGCGCCGAAGTACACGACAAGCGACGCGACAAGGCCGGAGATCACAGCAAAGAGCATGGCCGCCTTAAAAACCTGGTAAGCGGAAGAAAAACGTCCCTTCGCCACCTGCGCGGAAACCGTCTTTGACACGGCCTGCGGCAGGCTGAAGGAGGAAATGATCAGAATGATATTATAAATGGCGAACGCACAGCCGTAATAATTGTTGCCGACATCCCCGATAATGCTTGTCATGGGAATGCGGTAGATCAGACCGATGATCCGGCTGATAATGGATGCCGCCGCCAAAATGGACCCCTGAACAAGAAAATTGGTTTTGTTCTGTCTGGAATTCGCCTTGTCCTGAATCATTATTTATATTCCTCTCTCGTTCTGTAAATTACATTCTTTGCCGCGTAGGAATTCTCAGTGATTTCCACCCATGTCACCCCTGGATTTAACTCAATCTCTGCCCCCGATGCGTCAAAATAACGAGTCTTTGCCGAATCGGACTCACGGGTCCAGGTGATATCGACCGCCTTCCCCCTCGTGATGAATTTTCCGGTACCGCCCGAGCGGTGATCAATGTCGAGCGTTCCGTTGCTTTTATCCTTCAGGGAACTTTTGCAGTTCTGGATAATGATATTGTCAGCGGCAAGCTGCTCGCCCGTCCGCGCGTCCACCTGCGCCGCCCCGAACTGATAGCGGTAATACTTCCCGTCCTCGGAGTTGTACTCAAACCACGGCTTCGGGTTCACATAGTACAGCGATACCACCGCGGCGTCCTCACCCTGCACAAGCAGGTTCGGCGCATCCTCCGCAGCAAACCGGTAGTGGGAAGCCGCCGTCTCATCAAGCTTTGCCGCATAGCCGTAACGCTCAATCGCACTGGCGATCAGCTCGGATGAAGTGTAGGTGTTATGCGGCATTTTGCGGCTCTTATCCTGATAGAAAAAGGCGCCGCCCTTTCCCGTAATCCCATTGACATTATCTATAAATGAACTGTTTAACACATCGAGCGCATATTTGCTCTGCCCCGCATGGAAATAGAGCGCATCGAACTCCTTCGCAAAATACACGTAATACAGGCGGCAGCTGCGGACATTCCCGATCTTGTCCATGCCGGAGTAATCCTGATAGATCGCCATCAGGCGGGTAATGCCGCCCTCCACCGGGCACTCGTAAATCACGTCCGCCTTTGCGAGCCCGTACTGCGGCAGAGACATTTTGGTATTTTCCGACATCACGGCGACCGGACGCACATAAACAAGCTTCTCGTCGATCCACTCTCCGGTCAGAAGGCTCCTTGCCTCTCCCTCGTGCATGCTTCCGCTCTCCGGCTCCGTGGGCGCTGTCCCGCTCTCCCCTGCTGATTCCGTGGGCGGTGCCTGCGTGTCGGTCCCGGACTCTGTCCCGCCCTCCTTATCCTTTCCGCAGGATGTCAGCAGCGCCACCATACAGACACAAATCAATCCAAAGATCCATTTTCTTTTTTTCATCTCAACCTCTATTCTGCCGTCCGCCGTCCATACAGTCGTAAACGGGGGCAATTACCGCGCAATATTCATAGCATCTAAGAGCACTCTCTGTTTCTCCTCCATGACAGCTGCCTCCGCCTCCGTCACGTGGTCATAGCCAAAGAGATGCAGCATGCTATGTACGATCAGAAACGCAAACTCCCTCCGCTCGCTGTGCCCGTAATTTTCTGCCTGCTCCCGCACCTTCGGAACCGAGATCACAATATCCCCGAGCATAACCTCTCCGGTATCCGGGTTGAAATCGCCTTCGCTCTCCGACTCCAGAAAAGAGAAATCTCCGGGGATCTCATAGGTGAGCATCGGGAAAGAAAGCACATCCGTCGGACGGTCGACCTGCCTGCACTCGCGGTTGAGCGCGTGAATTCCCGCGTTGTCCGTCAGCGTCAGGCTCACCTCCGCCTCATAGGGAAAGCCCTCCCTTTCCAGACAAAATTCCACGACAGATTCCGCCAGTTCCCTGTATGGAAAATCAAACAGTATTTCACATTCCTCTTCCAGATAAAAGCTCATTACAGCACTCCCTTCGACGCGAGATACCCTCTGGCAAGCAGAAACTGGTTCATACTCAGTCCGGACTGGTCGTAGAGACCGGAGCCGGAATATTCATTGAGCGCCTGGTAGATCAGCATATTCCGGTCCCACTGGCTGTCCGCCTCATTCCTGTCAAAAAGCTCCATTTTTTTGTTGAGCGCATCCACCATATGCACCAGCGCCGACTCCGGCGAGGACGGCTTTGCCTTCTCCCCGTGATACTCCATGAGTATCCGGGTAAGTCTTTCGGGAAAACAGAGCAGCCCCGTTGCACTCTTCACATCTACCTGATAAGGCTCCCCCGGCCAGCTGCTCATATTGTAATAAAAAGCGGCGGCGCGGCAGAGATTCGGATCGCATCCCACCACCTTCGCACAGCGGAACGCAATCTCCGACACCTTCCTCGCATACTGATATTCATCCGGCGAATACTCGCGCAGATTTCTCACCTTTGAAAAATTTTCGCTCACAAGGCTGACATACAGCTTGTCCATCTCCTGCTCACACACCCGCCGAATCAACGGAAACAGGAAAAAGGCGACCAGGCCCGTGAGGACTCCGCTGCCCAGCCCGTACAAAAGACCTTCCGCATCCCCCTTGCGAAACTCCCAGAAACTAAAGATGCCCGGAATCAGCAGATTGAGCAGACTCAGTATCAGCGTGGCAGGCAGCCGGTACCCCCGCTCCAACAGTGCCTCCGAGAGCACCGCGCCAAAAAGTGTCATAAACAGAAAGGCCAGCATCACGTACAGACTGCCTCCGCAGGCGAGGGCGAGCAGTAAATCAAAATACAGCCCGGCCATTACGGCGATCACCGCATTCGATGCCGCACACAAAAGAAGCGGAACTAAAATTACCGGCTTTGTAAAATCCGGCAGAAAGCTCATGCCGATAACCAGCAGCGCGCACGCAGAGTAAAGCCATGCGATCTTCACAAAACTGCTCTGCGTGTTGTTCGCAAGGCGCTCCTTTCTCCGGTCAAATTCCAGCCGAAAAATGAAAATTGCCAAAAAGACCGCATCCATAAGAAGAAGGCAGATCCATTCTTCCAGACCCAGGCGCCTGCTCACGCACAAAAAAACCGTGATCCCGAGCGTGACAAGCACAATCGCCAAAATGGAATATGTGCGGTACGGATTTCTTTTTTCTTTTGATTTCATCGTTTCTCCTGCTTCGAAATTTTCGTCGTTTTCTTCTCGTATGCCTCATAAGCCTGTACAATTTGCTGCACAAGCGGATGGCGCACCACATCCTTGCTGGTCAGCTCACAGGCAGCGATACCCTCGATATTTTTCAGCACACGCAGCGCCACATCCAGACCGGATTTCGTGCCCGGCGCGAGATCTTTTTGCGTCGCATCCCCGGTGATGACCGCCTTGGAACCGAAACCGATCCGCGTCAAAAACATTTTCATCTGCGCCGGAGTCGTGTTCTGTGCCTCATCCAGAATAATGAACGCATTGTCCAGCGTGCGTCCGCGCATATAAGCAAGCGGGGCCACCTCAATCAGCCCCTTCTCCAGATTTCTCTGAAAGCTCTCCGTCCCCATGATCTGGTACAGCGCGTCGTAGAGCGGCCGCAGGTAGGGATCGACCTTGCTCTGCAGATCTCCGGGCAGAAAGCCCAGCTTTTCCCCCGCCTCAATGGCGGGACGAGTCAGAATAATACGTCCGACCTCCTCGTTTTTAAACGCCGTAATCGCCATCGCCATCGCGAGATAGGTTTTGCCGGTTCCCGCCGGTCCCAGCCCGAAGACAATCATCTTCTCCCGGATCTTGTCCACATAGTTCTTCTGCCCGATGGTTTTCGGCTTGACCGGTTTCCCCTGGATCGTGTGGCAAATCACATCTTTATCGATTTCAACCATCGCTCCCGAAAGGTGTTCCTTCAGAAGCGCCAGCGCGTAGTTCACATTTTGCTCCGTGATGACATTCCCGCGCCGGGAGAGCTCACAGAGCTGCGCAAACAGCTCCGCAGCGTCCTTCGTGCCCGTTTCACTGCCGATGATCTTCACCGAGTCATCCCGCACCACAACCGTCACGCCGAGCGCCCTCTCCACTTTCTTAATATTGGAATCAAACTGCCCGAACACATTTGCCATGTGCTCTGTTGGTATGTTCAGTGTCGCCTCCGTCAAACTCATTTTCTTCTCTCCTGTCACTCCTGTGCCGCATTCTCCTCACCGGAGACCTGCGGCGGTATCTCGGTCGGCACAGCCCTTGTGATATTTTCATGAGCTGAAATTTCGCCGAATATGTGATAGATTCCGTCCACCATCTCTATCATAACATTTTTGTCGTAAATGGAAACCCCATTTTCTTCCAAATCCAAAAGAAATTGATTCAGTCTCTCCTGCGCCAGTGTGCGCGCCTCGTCCTCCGTGAGTGTGTATTCCACCGTAACCTGCTCGATCTGGCGGATTTTTCCGAAGTGCACCGGCAGGTAAAAACTGTCCATGAGCACGAGCTGCCGGATGTCCTCCAGAGTCTCGTAGTCGTCGTAATCCGCAAAGACCGGAGGAAAGCGCAGCTGCCAGTTTCCCACCGACACGTAAAACTGCAGTGTCTCGTTTCCGGTCGCCTTGCTGGAAAATACCCTCGGATTGATCCAGTCCTCGTAGGAATAGACCACCGCCGCGATCACATCGGCATCGGCGCTCCTGTAATAGTATTCGCGCACCTGCTCGGAGTCGTCCAGGATCTCCTGCCTTCCCAGCACCAGCGGATCACCCGCCTTCACGGTATCGCCCGCCTTCACAAGCGGAACTCCTGAGCGCGTAATTATCCTGAGCACGGTCGCGTCCTTTGCGGCGACAAGATCCGTGCAGACCCCGTCCGATATGCCGCTGCTTCCGGTTGCAAGCTTCTCCTGAAGGGAGACGACAAGTTTCGTTCCCTGTTCGTAAACACTGGCCCAGATAATGCCGTCAAAATCCTGCCTCAGGGACAATTCCAGCGCATCGTTGTCGATCGAGGACTTTTTCACCCCGTAACCAATGTGTTTTTCATCAAGATAATTTAAGATCGTCTGCTCGCCGATCGCGGAATTTCCGATAACCTCAATGCGCCAGATCCTCGTGGACAACGCCGCCACAGCCACGGTCATCATGAGAACAACCAGTACACAGACCTTTCTCGCGCGGTAGCGCCGCAGGAAAAACGGTAGCCCTTCCCTCGCCTCGACCGCAAACCCCACATGAGTTTTTCGGAGAAAAGGCGCCAGATCATACACATCGCGAAGATGCATCCGCATTCGCATCTGCCCGCCGTCCAGATACTCCATGTCCCAGAATTCCATGCCAGAGCGGGCACATAAATTGAGCAGTCGTGCAATATTCCTGCCACTTAATCGGATGGTCAGCACGCCAAGCGCCAACCGATACAGCCTCTCTATCATGGGACAAACGTGATTCCTTCCAGATACCCGGTGATCTCCAGCTGATCCGCGGAATACTTCGGGATATAGAGCCCTTTCCCCACGATCTGAATCGCGTAAGGCTTTGCGGATACCACGATCAGCTCACGGCTGTATTGCCGGATTCCCCGATGGTTCGTGATGCACAAAAACCGGTTCCCGGTCATCGACAGCAATGGCATCCCGAGAAACAGATCCTTGGGAAGTCCGAAGAGCTCGACGTAACGGTCCGCATCCTTTTTCTTTTTTGCTGAATGTTCACCTTGGCTTTTCATACTTAACTATATGAAAAACAGGCTTATCCTATGCAGTGTACACCTGCCGCTTTTTAAAACATGCCTCATCCATTATCATATCATAAGTTTCCAAAAAAAAACAGGCCCGTAGCATCACTTATGGTACGGTTCGCGGTTGATGATCCGGTAGGAGCGGTAAATCTGCTCCAGAAGAATCACCCGCATGAGCTGGTGGGGAAAGGTCATACGCGAGAAACTCAGGCAAAAGTCCGCCCTGCGGCACACGGCATCGGACAATCCGAGCGAACCGCCGATCACAAAACAAAGATGGCTCCTGCCCTCCACGCCGAGGCGCTCAATCCTCCGGGAGAGCTCAATGGAGTCAAGCGCGGTTCCGTCAATCGTCAGCGCGACCACATAGCAGTCCTCGCGAATGCATTTTAAAATGCGCTCCCCCTCCCGCTCCTTTACCAGCCGGATTTCGGCGTCGGACGCCTGCTCCTTCGTCCGCTCGTCCACGACCTCCACGAGCTCTAACTGGCAGTAACGGCTCAGGCGCTTCCGGTACTCTTCAATCGCCTGCACAAAAAAATTCTCTTTTATTTTCCCGACACCGATCACCGTAATCTTCATGATTTATTCTGCAATATCCTTTCTCTCCCACACAATCAATTTTTTCAGAAAATCACCTTGGAGTCTGTCTTTTTATGGCGGAAAATGTTATAATGAAATCCAGCGGCAAATGGAACCATTCGCTGAATCATCACGCAAAGAGAGGGAATCATTTTGAAAGAACTGCAGAATCGCATTTTACAGGACGGAATAGCCGTCAACTCAGACATCTTAAAGGTGGACAGCTTCATCAATCATCAGGTCGATCCCGCCCTGATGCTGCACATCGGGCAGACATTCGCCGACCACTTTAAGGACAGGGGAATCACAAAGGTCGCAACCATCGAGAGCTCCGGGATCGCCCCGGCACTCATGACCGCACAGTGCATGGGACTCCCGCTGATCATCCTTAAAAAACAACCCTCCAAGGTGTTGAACGACAATCTCTACCAGACGGAGGTGACGAGCTTCACCAAAGGCACCAGCTACGAGCTGACGCTCTCCTCTGCCTTTGTCAATGAGAGCGATCATGTGCTCATCATCGACGACTTCCTCGCCAACGGCGAAGCGGCCACCGGAGCGATCCGCCTGTTCCGCAAAGCACACGCCACGGTCGCCGGCATCGGCATCCTCATCGAGAAATCCTTCCAGCCCGGGCACGAAAAACTCGTCGAACAGGGTTTTGATGTCTACGCGCTGGCGCGGATTCGCCATATGGACGCCGGAGTCATAGAATTCCTGTCTTAACGTCAGTCAGCCTAACCGGCAGCAGCCCCGTGATCCGGAGCTGCTGCTTTTATATTCCTCTCATTCCTCCGGTTCCTGTTCTGCACCGTCGTCTGTCTGTCTCGAAGGACCGCCTGCGTCCCCTCCCTCCGGCGAGGACGCATTTTGATAGTAAACATAATTTCCGCGGAAAACGTCGGACACCAGCTCCGTGGTATCGTTCACCAGAATGACGGATAGAATATTGTTGCCCTCCGGAATGGCAAGCGGCTCTTTGTACATCTCGCTCTCCACGGTCGGGTCCGTGCTGTCCCAGGTATAGTAGGCTTTGCAGCCCTCCGGAACGATCACCGTCACTGTGGTCGGCTCGCTGAAATTTCCGCCGCCCGGCGTAACAACCGGCATCGAGGGAGCTGGAATGTCAATCGTGAATTCTTTTGTCGCAATCTCGCTGAACAATCCCTTTTCGTTCTTACATACGGCACAGATCTTATAGGCCTCAAGATTTTTGTCCAGCTCGATCGGCCCGGTGTACTCCGCTCCGTACAGCGTCGGGTCGGTGCCGTTTGTCGTGTAGTAGATCTTAAATTTCCCGCCTGTAGCGAGCTCGACGGACATAAACTGCGGATAAGTTCCCCCTTCACGGCTGAACACCGGCGGAGTGACAATATAATCAGAAAACAGATCCACAAGATTCTCGTCCACCCGCTCAAACAGCGCGAGGATCGCGTCATAATCCTCCTTATCTTCATAGTAGGCAACGAGCATCGCGCAGGCCTCCCGGTTTGCCGGGTCCATCTGTATGATCTCCCTGCACAAAACCAGCATGGAGTCAAAGTCCCTGCACTCTCTGTAGATTTTGGCAAGCATAAGCCGGATCTTGACGCTGTCCTCATCCAGCCACAGTGCCTTCTCGTAATACGCGGCGGCCGCTTCCATATCACCCTTCTTATAGGCTTCCTCCGCCATCTGAATCTGATAATCGAAGGAGCCCTGGCGCATGTTCCTCACCCAGAGGAATGCGGCCACGACAATCGCGACCACCGCGATCACTGCGACGCCGATCGCGAGAAAGAGATAAACCTGTTTGTTCCCGCCGCCGGACGATGACTGTGCCTGACTCGTTTTTTGTGCAGGACGCTGTTTCTGCGCCCCTGACTGGCGGTTTGCCTCCTTCATCACATGTTTTAAATAGTCATCCTCATAATCGCTGTACTCCGGCACCACCTGTACCGGTTTCCCGCATTTTGAGCAGAAAAGAGCACCCTCCTTCAACTCATCACCACAATATACACACTTCATAGTACTGTCCCCTTACATAATAAAATTCTGCCTGGAACTCTTAACAACCGCCCTTCATTGCCTCCACACAGTTATGCATGAGCATCGCGATTGTCATCGGCCCTACCCCGCCGGGAACCGGCGTGATACAGGAGGCGAGCGGCTCCACCTCATCGTACTTCACATCTCCGCAGAGCTTGTTGTTCTCGTCCCGGTGAATCCCCACGTCGATCACCACCGCGCCCTCCTTCACATAGTCCGCACCGATGTAGCGCGGTTTCCCGATCGCCACGATCAGAATGTCCGCACTGCGGCAGATGTCCTTAAGATTTTTCGTCCGCGAGTGGCAGATCGTCACCGTACAGTTTTCTCTCAGCATCAAAAGCGCCATCGGTTTCCCGACAATATTGCTTCTGCCGACCACGACGCAGTGTTTTCCCTCCAGTTCAATATTGCTGCGGTGCAAAAGCTGAATGATCCCTGCCGGAGTGCAGGACACAAAGCCCGGCTGGCCGATCGCCAGTGCGCCCACGCTCTGCGGATGGAAACCGTCCACATCCTTCTTCGGCGAGATTGCCTGAATAATCTTATCCTCGTCAATATGCGGCGGGAGCGGAAGCTGACAGAGGATTCCATGCACCTTCTCATCCCGATTCAGCTTATCGATGAGTTCTAACAGCTCCGCTTCGGTGGTCTCCTCCGCCAGCTCGTAAGCAAGCGATTCGATCCCTATATAGGCGCACGCTTTTTTCTTGTTATTCACATAGACGGAGGACGCGGGATCATTTCCCACCTGGATCACCGCCAGACAACAGCTCTTCCCCGCCTCCTTAAGTGCCGCTACCTCCGCTTTTAACTCTTCCTTGATATCCGCAGATATCTGTTTTCCGTCAATTCTGATTGCCATAGTGCCTCTCCTTAGAATAGTCCTGTAATAACACCTCTGTCATCCACATCGATATTGTATGCCGCCGGCTGTTTGGGCAGACCCGGCATCGTCATGATCGATCCGTTGATTGCCACCACAAATCCCGCGCCTGCAGACACGTATACCTCGCGCACATTCACGGTAAAACCGCTCGGCCGCCCAAGCCTGCCCGGATCGTCCGACAGAGAGTACTGCGTCTTTGCCATGCAGACAGGAAGCGATCCCAGCCCAAGAGCGGTGATGCGCTCCAGCTCCTTCTCCGCCGCCGTCGAATAGGTCACTCCGTCGGCACCGTAAATCTCCCGCGCGACCGTCTCGATCTTCTCTTTTAAGGACATCTCGTCCGGATAGATCGGCGCAAACCGGCTCTCTTTATTTTCCAGCGTCCACAGAACCTTCTCGGCTAGCGCAATGCCGCCCTCGCCGCCCTTCTCCCAGACCTCGGACAGGGCGAACTCACAGCCCCTCTCCCTGCAGAACTGCTCCACAAAGTCCGTCTCCGCCTTTGTGTCCGTCACAAAGGCGTTTAGCGTGACAACAATCGGAACCCCGTATTTCTTCAGGTTCTCGATGTGCTTTTCCAGATTCACAATCCCTTTTTCAAGCGCCGCGAGGTTCTCCCTGGTCAAATCGCTTTTCGGCACGCCTCCGTTGTACTTGAGTGCACGCACCGTCGCTACCAACACCACCGCATCCGGCGCAAGGTGCGCCTTGCGGCACTTAATGTCAAAAAATTTCTCTGCGCCCAGATCCGCACCGAAACCGGCCTCCGTAATCACATAGTCCGCGAGCTTAAGGGCCGTCTTTGTCGCGCGGACACTGTTGCAGCCGTGCGCGATGTTCGCGAACGGACCTCCGTGCACAATCGCCGGCGTGTGCTCCAGGGTCTGGATCAGATTAGGCTTCAGCGCGTCCTTTAAGAGCGCCGCCATTGAGCCGGTCGCCTGCAGGTCGCCCGCCGTCACCGGTTTTCCGTCAAACGTATAGGCGACAATGATTTGCCCAAGGCGCTTTTTCAGGTCATTCATATCATCCGCAAGGCATAGAATCGCCATGATCTCTGAAGCCACGGTAATCACAAAGTGATCCTCGCGCACCATGCCGTCCATCTTGTTTCCAAGCCCGACCACGATGTTGCGCAGCACGCGGTCGTTCATGTCCAGACAGCGTTTCCACACGATCTGTCTCGGATCAATGCCTAGCTCGTTTCCCTGCTGAATGTGGTTGTCTAAAAGAGCCGCGAGCAGGTTGTTTGCGGAGGTGATCGCATGAAAATCCCCGGTAAAGTGGAGGTTTAAATCCTCCATCGGAATCACCTGCGCATAGCCTCCTCCCGCAGCGCCGCCTTTGATGCCAAAACACGGTCCCAGAGAGGGCTCGCGCAGTGCAAGCACCGCTTTTTTCCCGAGCTTTCCGAATGCCTCTCCGAGTCCTACGCTCGTGGTGGTCTTTCCTTCACCCGCCGGAGTCGGATTGATGGCGGTCACAAGGATCAGCTTGCCGTCCGGATTATCCTTTACGCGATCGATCAGCGCGTCGGAAAGCTTTGCCTTGTATTTGCCGTAAAGCTCCAGATCGTCCTCGCCGATGTCAAGACTTGCCGCCACCTCCCGGATGGGAAGCATCGCCGTCTCCTGCGCAATTTGAATATCACTTTTCATAGTTTCCTCCTCCATGTAATCATATATTCTCGCTCAGATAGGTTTCCAGCTCCTCCGGGCCCATTTGTACCCGCCTGGGTTTGGTTCCCTCCTCGGGGCCTACGATTCCCGCCTCCTCCATCTGGTCCATGATCCGCGCCGCGCGGTTAAAGCCGACCTTCAGGTAGCGCTGCAGCATGCCGATGGACGCCTTTTCTTTGTCCACGATCAGGCGGGCCGCCTCGGCGAAATAGGAATCCCTGCCGTCCTCCTGCTCATCCGCATCGGAGATGGATACGGCGTTGTTGGATGAGCTCTGAATCGACTCCATCTTCTGCTGTACGCTGTCACTGTACACGGCGGCGCCGTTCTGCTCCGTGATAAAGCCCACCACATCCGCCACCTCTTTGTCCGAGACAAACGCGCCCTGCACGCGCAGAGGCTTGGGCATGCCCTGCGGATGGAAAAGCATATCTCCTTTTCCGAGCAGTTTTTCCGCGCCGACCATATCCAGAATTGTGCGCGAGTCGGTGCCTGATGTCACCGCAAATGCAATACGGCTCGGCATGTTCGCCTTGATCAGTCCGGTGATGACATTCACGGACGGACGCTGGGTCGCGATCACAAGATGGATGCCCGCCGCGCGCGCGAGCTGCGCCAGACGGCAGATTGCCTCCTCGACATCGCCGCTCGCCACCATCATGAGGTCTGCCAGCTCGTCCACAATAATCACGATCTGCGGCAGCTTTTTCGGTTTCTCCATGCCCTCCGGCACCTGAAGAGAGTCCACCTTGGCGTTGTATCCGCTGATCTCGCGGACATTCGCCCCCGCAAATTTCTCATAGCGCTCCGTCATCTCCGCAACCGCCCAGTTTAAGGCACCGGAAGCCTTTTTCGGATCGGTGACTACCGGGATCATCAAATGCGGAATCCCGTTGTAGACCGACAGCTCAACCACCTTCGGGTCAATCATTAAAAGCTTGACCTCATCCGGCTTTGCCTTGTAGAGAATACTCATAATAATCGTGTTGATACAGACGGATTTTCCTGAGCCCGTGGCTCCCGCAATCAGAAGGTGGGGCATCTTTCCGATGTCGGTCACCTGCACCTTCCCGGAGATATCCTTGCCCACGGCAAAGCTGATCTTTGACTTTGAATCACGGAAATCCTGCGACTCGATGAGCTCCCGGAATGCAACCGTCACATTCTCGCGGTTCGGAACCTCAATGCCGACCGCCGCCTTGCCCGGGATCGGGGCCTCAATGCGGATATCCGCCGCCGCAAGGTTTAGCTTGATATCGTCCGCCAGCCCGACAATCTTGCTGACCTTCACACCCATCTCCGGCTGAATCTCATAGCGCGTGACGGACGGGCCGCAGCTGATGTTGGTCACCGTCACATTGACGCCGAAGGTCGCAAGAACCTGCTGAAGCTTTCCCGCCGTCTCCTTGAGCTCTCTCTCCGTGTTTCCCGCTTTCTTCCCGTTTCCTGCCGCAAGCAGGGAAACCGGCGGAAAGACATACTCCTTCGGCGGCTGCTCCTGCGCCGAGATCTCCTGCGCTGAAATCTCCTGCACAACCTGAGCGATCTCCTTCTCGATTGCCTCCTCCGGCAGCGGCTTGTTCTTCTTTTGCTCCTCGGCCGTGAAGGCTTTTGGAGCCGAAGACACAGCTCCCGCACTCTTTGCAACAGGCGGCATATCCGTTGAAGCATTTGCCGGATTGATGGGCTCCACCACCGTCGTTTCCCGCGTGAAATCTCCTGTGATGACCGGCTCACTGCGCACAGGCACGGGTGCCGGCACTGGCTCAGGTGCTGGTGCAGGTACGGGTGAAGATGCGGCAGGCTCCGCTTTCTTCGGCTCTCCCGCCGTCAGCGCAACCGTCCGCTCTGCCTTTATGGTCAGCGCCTCCGGATGCAATTCCTCCATCTCGTCGGACTGCTCCGGACTGCGCGCCGTAATCTTCGTGTCTGAGGAAATGCCCAAAACCTTGCGGTCCATGCGCCGCTCTTTCCGCTCCTCTCTTCGCTCCTCCCGCAGCTGGCGATACCGCTCATTGTTCTCCTTCGCAGTCTCGTAAACCTTGCGGCCGCCCCTCTTCATAGGTGCAAGCGCCGAGCGCTCGGTCAAAAGCACGATGCAGATAATCATTAGAATAATGTTAATAATGTACGCACCCACCAGACCAAAGCCCTTCACCATCACGTAGGCGATGGCTCCGCCGATGAATCCGCCTCCGCTTTTATTCTCTGCGCTGTATGTATAAGCCTCCGGCGGCGCCAGCGGCTCTTTTCCGCTCACAATGAGCGATACCAGCACGCAGAAAAAAATGACGAGAAGAACCGCCTCCACAAGCTTGATGAGCGCGTAATGGTTCTCCTTGTTGGACACGGCAAAAAAGCTTCCGATCAGAAGAATGATCGGCAGGACATAGGCGACCAGCCCGAACACACCGAAGAGCACGCTGCTGACCGCATGTCCGACTGCGCCTCCGATCCCAAAGTTGCTGATAAACACAAACAGAGAGACCGCCACGATGACCCACAGAATGATTTCTGTCTGAAAACTCTGCGCGTTCTGCAGCTCCTCCGCCTGTCCTTTTTTAGTTTTTGTGGTCTTTCGACCGGTATTCTTATTGTTTCCCGCTGCCATGGGACACACTCCTTAGCGACTGTAATCAAAAGATATTCTAACATAGTTTGTTCCGTGTGTCACCAAAAAAACGCTATTTTCTTTTTCCGTCCGCCCCCTTGCGCTCCTCTATCATGC
>CAZWRT010000004.1:0-61278 GCA_964636375.1 uncultured Lachnobacterium sp.
TACGGCCAAAGCGCAATTCTTCATAGGCGAAAATCCGACATCAAAACTGCTTGCGGAATCCATCCGCCAGTCGAAGGAATCCTATGAGGACAGGCAGCAGAGCTATAAGGATGCGGTGGCGGCGATCGAGGACGAGATTGCGGAGCTGAACACTCAGAAAAAGGCGCTTGGAAACGGGGCTGCGGAAGTCGCAAGGCGTCTGGACAACCAGATTGCCTCCTGCAGGCTGCGCATCGAACAGAACCGGATGAAGGCGAGGCAGGATAAGGAGGTCTACGAGATGGAGTCCTCCTACAATACCACACATCTGAAAAGCCTGAGGGAGCAGCACAAATCATACGAGCTGCGCGCTCAGGCGGGCGGGACAGTCGTCTCGGCGGGAGAGATGATGCCGGGGAGCTGGATTTCGGCGAACACCCCGCTTGTGGCGGTGGCCGACAATAGCCAGAAGGTCATCCGCTGCGCGTATGTGGGCCAGTCGGATATCAAAAAGTGTGAGGATCTGTACGCCTTTATCAACGGAAAACGCTACGAGGTAACTTACCAGCCCATAGACACGGTTGAGTACAACCGCCTTCTGGGCCAGAACGGCACCGTGTACTCCTCGTTTGTGATCGAAGATACAGAGAATGAAATCAAAGAGGGCGACTTCGCGACGCTGGCAGAAATTTACAGCAGGAAGGAGCATGTACTTACTGTACCGAAGAACGCGGTCCGCAGGGACGAAACCGGACGGTTCGTCTACCGCTATGAAAACGGCAGCCCGGTGGCGACGCGCGTCCGCATCGGCGAGAGCGACGGTACATACACCGAGATCACCGAGGGTCTCTCCGAGGGGGATGAGGTGCTTTTGACTGACAACCACGCATACGGGTCGAAAACGAAGACTGTCGAGCGCGGTGCGTTTTATACCGAATTTGAGGCGGAGGGACGCCTGGGCTATCCGATGATGGACATCGTGACCAACCCCATCACGCACGGAACCACCTGTCTCGTGGAATTTCAGGTGCAGCCTTTCTCCAGCGTCAAGCCGGGCGATGTGATCGCGACTGTCCGGGTGGAGGGCGATGAGGTGGCGCTCTACGAAAAGCAGAAGGAGCTGAGCCGCCAGCAGGAGCGCTTAAAGGATGCCGCGAGGACGGGCAATGACGCTGAGGCGGAGCGGCGGAAAGAGACGATTGCAAAACTGAGAGAGGAGATCGCGGCGATCCAGAAGGATTATGCCGCGACGGAAATCCGCACCGAGATCGGAGGCATCATCGTCTGGCTGGCGGATGTGAAGGCAAACGGCGAGATCTGGCCGAATTCGGTAATTGCTTCCGTGGCGGACGAGTCGAAGAGCTACATTACCGTGAGGGACGAAAAAAAGCTGCTTGTTCTCGGCAGCACCGTAAAGGTCTCCTACACGACCCAGGATTTCAAGTCAGGAGAGGCAGAGGGCACCGTGGTGACTGCCTCCGATATGGGGATGTCCTCGGGGCTGGTGACGGACAGCACATACATCCAGCTGCCGAAGGAAGTGACGGATAAACTGTCTGCAGTGGCGGCGATTGACCCGATGGGCTTTCTGATGCGGGCGACCTACCAGGTCACGGCACAGACCCGGATGGTGGACAATGTCCTGGTCATTCCGCGGAGCGCCGTGTGGTCAACCGATGGCAACTATTACGTGTATGTCAAGGAGGCGGACGGGACAGTCCGGTCCCAGAGCTTTATTGCGGGGGGCTATGACACGACCAGCTTCTGGGTACTGGAAGGATTAGAAGAGGGAATGAATCTATGCTTGGAGTAATGTTACAAAAGTTATGGCATAAAAAATGGATGGTTGTCTGTCTGCTGCTGGGCTGTATTCTGCTGACGGCGACGGTGGTGTGTTTCCCGTTATACCGGAATGCCGCGTATAACCGGATGCTGCAGGACGAATTCAACAATTACCTGACGGAGAACGGAGAGTGGCCGGCACTCTTTCCGCTGAGGACGATCTCTCAGCAGGACCCCGGAGGCAAGGCGATGGACCGCGTGGAGGAATTTGCCTACGGTCTCAATGACCAGCTGGGAACCACCGGGAAAATGACCGTAGTTTACTATTATCTCACGAAACAGTCTGCACACTCCATGATGGAGCGCGGGCGGGAGGGCCAGTTTAATGTGCGCCCCGGCTTTCTGTCGAATCTGCGGGATCACGCGAAGATTCTTTCCGGAGAAATGTACTCGGAGGACGGAATCTCGGAGAACGGAGCGATTGAGGTCGTGATCAGCGAGGCCGCGCTGGTCAGGCAGAACCTGCTTGTCGGGGAGGAAATCGAATTTGACAAGGTCAGGGACGAGGACGGAAAGCCCCTTCGCATGGTCATCAGGGGAGTGTTCGCCGAGGAGGACCGCAGCGACTTTTACTGGCAGGTATCGCCGGATGAGATGGATGAAGTCTGCCTGATGGACGAAGCGGTGTTCAAACGGCAGTTCACCGGGGACAATGCAGGGAAATACAGCGTAACGTGTAACTATTATGTGCTGTTTGAATATGAGAAGCTGACCGCGGCGGAGGTGGATTTCACCAGAAAAGAGACCAAGGAGCTTCTGGAGAAGAGCTCCATGCGCGGTGTCATGAAGGAGCCCACGTTCCAGCAGGTGCTTGACAACTACGTGTCAAAGCGCACCAGGATCAGCGCGACTTTATTCATGCTGCAGATTCCGGTCCTGATCATGCTGTGCGCCTTTCTCATGATGATCTCCACTCAGATGTATGAGATGGAGCGCAACGAGATTTCGGTGCTCAAGTCCAGAGGAGCCTCCAGGCGGCAGATTTTTCTGCTGTACCTGTACCAGAGCATCTTCCTGGCATTGATCGGAGGAGCGGCAGGACTTCCGCTGGGCGCCCTGTTCTGCAAGCTGCTCGGATCGGCTGAAAACTTCCTGCAGTTCAATTTCAGCCGTAAGCTGGTGATCCAGTACACCGGGGATGCCTTCCTCTATCTGCTGGCGGCACTTTTCTGTTGCATCGTCATCATGACCCTGCCGGCGGTAGGGCACAGCAAGACATCCATCGTTAAGCTCAAACAGCAGAGGGCGGTGGGAAAGCCCTCCTGGTGGGAACGGATTTTTTTGGATGTCATCTTTCTGGGAATATCACTGTACGGCTACTACACCTACTCCTCCAACTCGGCGGCGATGACCGAGCGCGTGCTGAGCGGGGAGTCGATGGACCCGCTTTTGTATATCAGCTCCTCCCTGTTTATATTGGGAGTCGGAATGCTGACGCTGCGTTTGCAGCGCCTTCTGGTGCGCTTCATTTACTGGGTGGGGAAAAACCTGTGGGGGCCGGCGGCGTACGCATCCCTGATGGAAACCATCAAGAACGGGAGAAAACAGCAGTTTATTATGCTGTTCATGGTCCTCACGATCTCCCTCGGAATGTTCCACGCCACCGTGGCGCGGACAATCCTGCAGAACGCGCGGGAAAACCGGGATTACTTAGACGGCGCGGATCTGATCGTGCAGGAGGTCTGGAGCGACAACTCCGCCTTCGCCTCGAACGCTTCCGGCGAGCGGGTGGAATTTCAGTATAATGAGCCGGACTACAGCAAATACGCCGCTCTGGGCGGGGCAAAGAGTTACACCAAGGTGATAAAGGATGACAGGGCACAGCTCTACATCAGCGGGAAGGACCGCTATCCGCTGACCGTCATGGGCATCAACACGAAGGAATTCGGGCAGAACACCCGGATGCCGGGCGGGCTTCTTCCGCAGCATTACTACCAGTACTTAAACGAGCTGGCGGTGAACACGGACGGCGTGATCGTCTCCTCGAACATGCGGGCGGAGTTCGATTTCAATATCGGGGATAAGGTCACCTTCAGGAGCAAGGAGGGCTTTGAGGCGACGGGAAGGATTCTCTCCTTCATCGATTACTGGCCCGGTTATCAGCCTGTCACCACGGCACTGAACGCGGACGGCGGTGTCTCTACCACAAAAAATTACCTGCTGATCGCAAACCTGGGCGAGCTGCAGCGCCGCTGGGGCGTCACGCCGTATCAGGTGTGGATCACTGCGAAGGAGGAGGGGAGCAACGAATTCTTCTACCAGTGGATCGACGAGAAGAACGTCCGGGTGAAGATGTACACGGACCGGAACAAGGACATCGACAACGTGATGAAGGACCCGCTTTTGCAGGGAACCAACGGAATCCTGACGCTGAGCTTTATTGTGACGATCATCCTGTGCGCGGTGGGTTACCTGATCTACTGGATCATGTCCATCCGCTCGCGGGAGATGGTGTTCGGCGTGCTGCGGGCGGGCGGCATGCATAAGGGAGAACTCTTCTTTATGCTGATCTTAGAGCAGATCTTCTCCGGAATTTTCTCAGTGTTTTCCGGGATTCTGATCGGAAGGATCTCCTCGGACATGTTCGTGCCGATCTTACAGAATTCTTACGCGGCGGCGGATCAGGTACTGCCGATGAAGCTGATCACGGACGTGAGTGATTTGATGCGGCTCTACGGCGTGACTGCCGCCGTGATGGTGGTCTGCCTTCTGGTCATCACCGGAATCGTGTTCCGGCTGAATGTGGCGAAGGCGCTGAAACTTGGTGAGGAATAGGTGGTGTCAGCTCATTTGCCGTAGGCAGATTTTGCATGAGCTGATGTTCACGTGAGTGAGGAGGAGAAATCTGAATTGGAAAATATCATAGAAATAAACAAGATAAACCGTATCTTCCCGGTCATCGGCGGCGAGTTTCAGGCCTTGAAGGATATCACCGCGGAGGTTCCCAAGGGGGCGCTCGCCATCTTGAAGGGGCGCTCCGGCTCGGGGAAGACGACACTCATGAACATTGTCGGCGCTCTGGATATGCCGACCTCCGGCAATGTCATGATCGGGGGCACGGACATCACGAAGCTGTCGGAGCGGGAGCGCGAAAAGCTCCGAAGAAAAAAGTTCGGTTTTGTCTTTCAGGCCGTGTCGCTGATCCCGACGATGAACGCCTATCAGAATGTAGAGTTCTCCCTGCGCATGGCGGGAGTGAGGCAGGACCGGAAGGAGCGCGTGGAGACCTGCCTGAAGATGGTCGGGCTGGGGGCGAGGATGAAGCACATGCCGGCGGAGATGTCAGGAGGAGAGCAGCAGCGTGTTGCGATCGCGCGGGCGATGGCACATCACCCGGAGATTCTTTTTGCGGATGAGCCGACCGCAGAGCTGGACAGCGGAATGGCGGCGGAGGTCGTGGAGCTGTTCAAAAAGATGACGGAGGACGAAGGGGTAACGATTATCATGACCACGCATGATACCGGCCTGATGGATGCGGGGGATGTTATGATCGAATTACAGAACGGGGAACGGATATGGCAGAATCAATGATACAGGCGGACGGCCTGGTTAAAATTTATAAATCAAAGCAGACGGAGGTGCTCGCGCTGCAGGGGCTCGATCTCGTGGTGGAGACGGGGGAGCTGACCGCCCTGATCGGCAACAGCGGGAGCGGAAAGTCCACCTTCTTAAACATGATCGGCGGGCTCGACCGCCCGAGCGCCGGGGCATTGCATGTAGACGGCAAAAATCTCTTTCAGATGAATGAGAAACAGCTGGTGAGCTACAAGCGGGATACCGTGGGATTCGTGTGGCAGAACAACGGGAGAAACCTCTTGCCCTATCTGTCGGCACTGGAAAATATCATGATGCCGATGCATCTCTCCGACACGAAAAAGAAGAGGGACAAGGCGCTGGAGCTGATCGAGCTGGTGGGGATGTCCTCCAAGAAACACAGCCGCCTCAACACCATGTCCGGCGGCGAGCAGCAGAGGATCGCGATTGCGATTGCTCTGGCAAATTCGCCAAGGCTGCTTTTGGCGGACGAACCGACCGGAAGCGTGGACAGCAAAACGGCGGACATGATTTTCGACATCTTTATGGAATTAAACCGGCAGGGTCAGACAATCCTCATCGTGACGCACGACGTCACTTTATCCAAGAAGGTCCGGCGCGTGGTCGCGATCCGGGACGGTAAGATCTCGAGCGAGCGCATTCTGAAAGAAAAGTATGCGGACCGCGTGAAGGAGATCAATGTGGACTGGAGAAATGAGGATACCCAAGAAGAGTATGTGATCTTAGACAAGGCGGGAAGAGTTCAGATTCCGCGTGACATGCTGGATCAGATGGGGCTTAAGGACAATAAAGTGATACTGGATTTCAGGGACGGGAGCGTGGTATTGCGCGCCCCCGAAGCCTAATTTATTTCGCGAATTTGATCCTGTGGTTGAGCGAGCGGTACTCCGTGGGCGTACAGCCTGTATATTTCCGGAAGATCCGGTTGAACGTGGCAATGCTGGTAAACCCGGAGGAGAGTGCAATCTCCGTGACGGGGAGATCGGAGTCCACGAGCTGCCGCTGTACCTCCTTGGTGCGCTTTAAGTTCAGGTAATCGTAGAAGGTCGAGGAAGTGTAGCGCTTGAACAGCCTGGTAAAATGGTACTTGGAGAAACCGCTGATTCCGGCGATGTCATCGAGCGTAAGGTTGTCCATATAGTGCGTGTCGATGTACTCTAAGATGGCGTTGAACTTCTGCACATACTCCTTCTGCTTGCTGAGGCGTGTACCGGAGAGCTGCTCTAAGCTGTTCTGATGGTTTTTTCCGAGCAGCACAAAAAATTCAAGAAGCCGGCTGTGGATGATCATTTCGCGGAACTTGTCCGCTTTGAAATACTCCTCCTGTATCTGGAGGAACAGCCGGTAGGCATCGTCAAAGATCTGAGGGTGGGTATTCCTAGTGATATGCAGGCACTCCCCGATCAGCGGCTGGATCAGGGAATAATCCTTCAGACTGCGGATCGGGGCGAGATCGAACAGATAGATAAAGCGCTTTCCGGTTTCCGGGGCCCTCAGCTCGTGGGACTCACAGGAGGAGAGAATGAAGATCTCACCCGGTAAGACGGTATATCTGGCAGAGCTCGTAATTATCTCATAGGAATTTTCGACCGGAAGGATTACCTCCATGGCGGTGTGCCAGTGATTGTCATAATTGACCGGTATATCGTTGTACCAGATGTGTACGGTGGAATAGTCCGAATTAATCTTTTTTTGTGCCATGATGTACCCTTTCTGAATATCAATTATTGCTTTTTCGTCGGGCGTTTCGACGACAAATAGCTATAAAAACTATAGATATCTTATCATATTTACGAAAAAAAGTAAATATATCGTATTATATAAGCAAAAAAAAGCCCTAAATATCTTGGATATTCCGATCGGGACACATTTGACTGTCAGTTGAGCAATAACTGATAGGCGTGGGTTTGTGGAAATGTTATAATATATGTAAATAATGTCGTGTGATTTTAGGAGGTATTATGAATAAGGCGGTCTTAAAGGGATTGGGTATCTTTGTTGCAATTCTTGCAGTCATCTTCATTTTAGTCGGCGTAAGCTCTATGCGTCCCAAGACGGATTTTTCAAAAAAGTATGAAGGCTATGACCTTTCCGTTGACGTTGAGGGCTTAAACCGTGAGGGCACCTACACTGGATATATCGCAAATCATGCGAATGCGGCGTGCCCGAAAAATGAGGTGAATGTAGATCTGACCCAGTATTCTTCGGGAGAGGACGTCAGGGTCGAAAAAAATTATGAGGGAGAGGCAGAGGCACTCTACACCGGCAGCGATTCCACGGTGAGCTGGAAGGTGAACGTGCCGGAGGCAGGCTTCTACAATATGTACCTCGAGTACATACCGGTGGAGAGCAGAGGCGTCACCATTGAGCGCTCGTTTCTGATCAACGGGGAGAACCCCTTCACCGATGCTGCGAATCTGACATTCTCCCGTCTGTGGACGGATGCAGCCAAGCCGAAGGTTGACAATCAGGGCAATGAAATCCGTGCGACACAGATCGAAAAATATTTCTGGCAGAGTGCATATTTTAAAGATGATATGGGCTATATCTCCGAACCGTACCAGTTCTACTTTGACAAGGGCGAGAATGAGATTGCTCTGGAGGCTGTGAACGAGCCGATGGTAATGCGCAAGCTGACGCTGAAGCCGGTCGAGGACACGATCAGCTATGCGGACTACCGCAAGGCGCAGCCGGCGGCAGCTGCGGATGTGTCGAATTTCACCCGCAAGATACAGGGCGAGGAGGCGTCGCTCCGCTCGGAGCCTTCTCTGTACGCCAGATATGACCGGTCTTCACCTACGACCGATCCGTACAGTGTGACCGCAACCGTACTCAACTACATCGGCGGAGATCCGTGGAGCCAGGCAGGGCAGTGGATCCAGTGGGACGTTGAGGTGCCGGACGACGGATATTACAACATAACGGTAAAAGGGCGTCAGAATTATTCCAGAGGAAGCGTTTCCGCCAGAACACTTTACATAGACGGAACGATCCCCTTCGAGGAGGCAAAAACGATCGCCTTTGATTACGACAATGACTGGAATGTCATGAAGCTTGCAGACGGGGAGGGGAATCCCTACGAGTTCTATCTCACTGCCGGCAAGCATACACTGCGGCTTGAGGCGACGCTGGGGGATATCGGACCGCTCCTTGAGGAGATGGAAGACAGTACATACCGCCTGAATCAGATTTACCGGAGAATTCTGGTGTACACGGGCGCAACGCCGGACGGCAACCGCGATTACCATGTGGAGCAGATGTACCCGGAGGTCATCGAGGCGATGGATCTCGAGAGCAGACGGCTCTACAAGCTTATTGATGACGTGGTGAACTATACGGGCCAGAAGGCAGAGAAGATTGCGTCGGTGCAGACGCTGGCGCGGCAGCTGGAGATCTTCGCGGACCGCCCGGATAAGATTACTAAGAATTTCATAGGCTTCAAGGACAATATTACGGCACTTGGAACTACGATCTTAAATATGAGCGAGACCAAGCTCGACATTGACTATATTGTGGTGAGCGGCAGCGGAGCAGAGGTGCCGAAGGATTCCGCGAACGGATGGGATAAATTTGTCCATGAGGTCAAGTCCTTTATCGCCTCCTTCACCGTGGATTACGATGCGGTCGGAGACGTGTACGACAGTAAGGACGGCGAGGTAGTCAAGGTCTGGATCGTGACCGGCCGTGATCAGGGAACCATCTTAAAGACGATGGTGGATGACTCCTTTATTCCGAAGTCGGGCGTCAAGGTCAATGTGGAAATCGTAGAAGCTACGGCACTGCTGAATGCCGTTGTGGCAGGACGGGGACCGAACATTGTAATCTCAGTGGCTGCGGATCAGCCTGTCAACTACGCACTGCGAAATGCCGCGGAGGATCTGAGGCAGTTTGACGACTGCGATGATGTGCTTAAAGTCTTCTACCCAAGCGCATACCGTCAGTATGAATATGACGGCGGACTTTACGCGATACCTGAGACACAGACCTACAACCTCATGTTCTACCGCAAGGACGTTCTGGAACAGCTGGGACTCGAGGTGCCGAACTCATGGGATGATCTGATTGCGTTGCTGCCGACCATTCAGGGCAACAACCTGACCGTCGGTTTTCCGTCCCCGACCAACGCACAGCTGCCGGATCTGTCCCTGTTCTACACATTGCTTTACCAGGTCGGCGGCGAGGTCTATGACGATCCTGGCATGACCACGATCCTTGACAGCGAAGAGGGTGTGGAAGCTTTCGCGAAGTTCACAAGCTTCTATGTGGACTACGGCATGCCGACGGACTATGATTTCGTCAGCCGGTTCCGTTCCGGCGAGATGCCGATCGGAATTGCAAACTATACGACATATAACACATTGGTTGTTGCTGCACCGGAAATCCGGGGACTCTGGGATTTCACTCTGATTCCCGGAACGGAGCAGGCGGACGGCACGCTCAACCGCTCGGTGTTCTCCAACGGAACCTGTACCATGATGATCAGGACGAAGAGTGAACAGCTGAGAAAGAACTCCTGGGAGTTTATGAAGTGGTGGGCACAGACCGACACGCAGGTGCGGTTCGGCCGCGAGATGGAGGCATTGCTCGGTTCCTCCGCAAGATATGCGACCGCAAACAAGGAAGCCTTCGATCAGCTCGCGTGGAGCGCGGACGATGTGGCGATTCTGAAAGAACAGTGGGCTTTTGCAGTCGGATTCCGTGAGGTGGCGGGCGGCTACTACACGCCGAGACATGTTTCAAACGCTGTCCGAAAGGTGATCAATGCGAAGGATGATCCCAGAGAGACACTTATTGATTACGCCATCAAGATCGATGAGGAGCTCAGGAAGAAACGGATTGAGTTCGGTATGGAAGTTGACTAGAGGGGGACTGTGATGAGAGAGTATATTTCAAAATATTTTCAAATGAAGCGGCACAATTTCCAGGTTGCCGTGAAAAAGGCAAAACGCAATAAGGGGTGCTATCTGTTTATGGCACCCTACGCAATCCTGTTTATCACCTTCTTTATACTGCCGGTATGTACTTCGATTTTCTTCAGTTTTACATACTACAACATTCTGGAGCCGCCGAGATTCATCGGCCTCCAGAACTATATCAACCTGATTCTGCAGGATGATATCTTTATCACTGCAATCAAGAACACCTTCATGATCGCCGTCATCACGGGACCGCTGGGATATATTCTGGCTTTCCTGTTCGCATGGCTGATCAATGAGCTGCCGCGATGGCTGCGCACCATCGCCGTCATCGTGTTCTATTCGCCGTCCATCGCCGGAAACGTCTATATGATCTTCGGTATCATCTTCCGGGGCGATGCTTACGGATGGCTCAACGGATTACTGATCGAAATGGGTATCATCGACGGCCCGATCCTCTGGCTGACGAACCCGGAATATATGATGACGATCTGTATGATCGTTATCCTTTGGATGAGTCTGGGAACCGGATTCCTCTCCTTCGTGGCAGGATTGCAGGGCGTGGACAAATCCCAGTTCGAGGCGGGCTACATGGACGGTGTGAAAAACCGCTGGCAGGAGCTGTGGTATATCACCCTCCCGAACATGAAGCCCATGCTGATGTTCGGCGCGGTTATGTCCATCACCCAGGCGTTCGGTGTCTGCGACGTGACCATGGCGCTGTGCGGTTTCCCGAGTACGGACTACGCGGCGCGAACCATTGTAACCCATCTTGTTGACTACGGTTCGACGAGATTTGAGATGGGCTATGCATCGGCGATCGCAACATTGCTGTTCTTAGTCATGATCCTGTGTAACAAGGCAATTCAAAATCTGTTGAGAAGAGTAGGAACCTGATATGAGTAGAAGAGTAAAAGTAGAAAAAGAAAAACAGTACAGGAAGAAATTAATCAAAAGGCGCAAGCCAAATCGTTCGTTGGCAGGAGACTTTTTCATCTATCTCGGCCTGTTTTTGATCGCTGTGTTAATGTTCATACCGCTTTTGTACGCGATCCAGGCAGCATTGAAGCCGTTGGATGAGCTGTTTAAGGTCCCGCCGACAATCATTGCGAGAAATCCAACACTGGATAACTTCTCGGATCTGTTCGTGACCATGAGCAAATCCTGGGTAACCTTTTCCCGTTACATATTTAATACCGTATTCATGACGGCAGTGGGAACTGTCGGACATCTGCTCATCGCATCCATGGGCGCTTTCGTGCTGTCCAAGTATGATTTCCCGGGCGGAGCGAAGTTCTTCTCAATCATTGTCACGGCGCTGATGTTCAACGGATATGTAACGGCTATTCCGAACTACATTATCATCAGCAAGCTCGGGTGGGTAGATACCTACTGGTCGATTATTATACCGGCGTTTGGAGCGCCGATGGGACTGTTCCTCATGAAACAGTTTATGGAGGGTGTTCCGATGTCACTGATCGAGGCGGCGAGGATCGACGGAGCGAGCCTCGGCAGAATCTTCCTGCAGATCGTGATGCCGAACGTCAAGCCCGCGTGGCTTACTCTGATTATCTTCTCCGTGCAGGGGCTGTGGAACAACCCGGCTTCTACTTACATCTACTCCGAGGAGAAGAAGACCCTTGTGTTAGCGCTGCGGCAGGTGCAGGGCGGTGGTATCGCCCGAACCGGACAGGCGGCGGCGGTAACGGTGGTTGTTATGGCAGTACCGATTCTGATCTTTATTTTGTCAGAGAGCCAGATCTTGGAAACAATGGCAAGCTCCGGCTTGAAGGATTGATGAGTGGAGGATGAGTGGCATGAAGAAAAGAAGATATCTGAATCTTGTTCTGGCCTTGGCGGTGCTGGTTTCGGTGCTGGCAGTATCCGACACGGTATATGCGCAGGAGGATGCATGGATCAAGGGTTACACTTATAATTTCGATTGGTTTGGAGATATCCAGCACTGTCCGAACGCCTATGACGTGGTGGGCGTTTTCACGGCCGTGGATATCGGTCTGGAGGACGGTTTCAAATCTCCCTCCGGCATGTTTGCGCGAGGGGACAGGGTTTACATCTGCGATACCGGAAACAACCGGATTATCGAGGTGAAGCGGGTCAGTGAAGAGAGGTTCGAGTTAGTCCGTGTGATTGACCAGATTCACGGGCCGGTCAATGAGCGGTCGCTCTCCGGACCTACCGACTTATTTGCGTCGGAGGACGGCTACCTTTACATCTGTGACAAGGGAAACAACCGTGTCCTGAAGCTGGATGAGGATCTTACATATATCATGGAGTTCGGGAAACCGACGGATGAGACGTTTGACCAGTCCCTGCCGTTCCTTCCGAACAAACTTGTGGTGGATGACGCGGGCAGAGTGTACTGCATCGCGGACAATGTCAACAAGGGTCTGATCAAGTATGAGGCAGACGGCAGCTTTATCGGTTTCCACGGCGCCACCGAGGTTACATACAACCTCGCGGACTTTATCTGGAAGAAGATTGCGACCAAGGCACAGCGCGCCGCGATGGTGAACTTTGTCCCGACCGAGTATGACAATATTTACATGGATTCCGAGGGCTTTATCTTTGCCTGCACTACGAACGTAACCGCCAACGGTGTGAGAAACGGCGGAGAAGATCCTGTCCGCAGGCTGAACCTGCTGGGAAAAAACATTCTGATTGAGAACGGAAACAATTATGTTATCGGCGACTGGTACTGGGATAAGGCGGGCGGCTACGAGGGACCGTCACTGATCACGGACATCACGGCATTGGACAGCGGTATCTATTATATCCTTGACAAGGTAAGGGGCAGAATTTTTGGCTACGACGAGCAGGGAAATCTGTTGTTTGCTTTTGGCGGCAACGGCAATCAGGACGGCTATTTCCGGCTTCCGGCAGCGATCGACCACATGGGGAATGACCTTCTGGTGCTGGATATCAACGACGCAAGCTTTACCCTGTTTTCCCCGAATGAGTTCGGCAATCTGATCTATAAGGCGTACGAGGAGTATAATGCGGGAGATTACGACGCTTCCGGCAAGACCTGGGAGAAGGTTATGGAGCTGAACGGTAACTACGATCAGGCTTACATCGGTCTGGGAAGAGCTCTGATGCGCCAAAAAGAGTACAAGGAAGCGATGAAGTATTTCAAGCTGAAATGGGATAGACGCAATTATTCCAAGGCATTCAAGCAGTACCGCAAGCAGTGGGTGGAAAAGAATATCGGCTGGATTTTCCTGGTGTTCCTTATTGTGGTTGTCCTGCCGCTGGTGATCGGGAAGATCAGGAAAATAAAGTTCCAAATTGACACTGCAGATATTTTCAAATCTTGACGGAATGGAGGCAGATATGTTAGCTTCATTGAAAAATAAAGAGACATACAGTCATTATCTCAAGACCCTGAAATATGCGCTCTATGTGATCACGCATCCCTTTGACGGTTTCTGGGATCTGACCCACGAGAAGCGCGGGTCGCTTGCCGCGGCAAATACAATAGTTTTTCTGACCGTGATCGCAAGGCTTTTACAGCTGCAGTACACCAGCTTTGTGTTCCTGTCGGTCTATTGGGAGGGAATTAATATCTTTCTCTATATTGCGAGTATCCTGTTCCCGCTGGCGCTGTTCTGCGTCGGCAACTGGGGATTGACGACACTGTTTGACGGAAAGGGCAGACTTTCTCAGATCTACATGGGAGTTGCCTATGCACTGACCCCGTACCCGCTGTTCACGATTCCGCTGACCGCATTGAGCAACATTGTGACAAGGGATGAGGCCGCGTTTTACGTGGTCCTCAGCGACGTGGCAATGTACTGGTGTGCGGCGCTGATCATCTGCGCGATGCTTGAGATCCATGAGTTCACTATGGCAAAGACGCTCTTCTTTATGGTTGCGTCACTGTTTGCCATGGCGGTTATGGTCTTTATCCTGCTCCTGTTCTTCAGTATGATCAGCCAGGGTGTCGCTTACTTTGTTTCCATCGTGCAGGAAATCATGTACCGAATGTGACGAGGGGGAGAGGGAATGAAAAAAGATAGAACAGCTAAACAAAGTGAATTTATGGCGGCGTTTAAGGACCGGCTGAAAAGTATGATTCCGGCCTTTACCGCGTTGCTCATAATCGGTATCGTTGCTCTGGTAGTCCTGTTGCTGCCGCCGGCGGAAGAGGTTGTGGAGAAGCTTGATGTCCGCCGCTATGAGGGACCGGAGAGTGAGATCGTGCTGGAAAACAGTGACCTGAAATTTGTGTTGGACCCGACGACCACTCAGTTTACGGTGACCAATAAGTCCAGCGGGCAGGTATGGTATTCCAACCCGCAGGGGGCAGACGAGGACCCGATTGCGCTTCCTGCCATCAAATCCGGCATGAAGTCCACTCTGCTTCTGACTTACAGCACAAAGACGGGTCTGGATACCCAGCTGGACAATTATCAGTACAGTATTGAGGGTAAGCTCTACGAAATCGAGACGGCGGACAATTCCGTGAAGGTGAAGTACACAATCGGAAAGGTGCAGAGGGAGTTTATCATCCCTCAGATCATCACTGCGGCGCGGATGGAGGAGCTGCAGAGCGGGATGGAGAAGTCAGCTACCCGCCTGATACGCGACTATTATCTCAAGTATGATATTAACAATCTTGGTCCAAAGGACAATAAGGATGATCTGCTGGCAAAATATCCGATTCTTGAGACGGAGCCGATCTATGTGCTGAGCGAGGGCACGACAGATAATCTTAAGGGGCGTTTTGAGGAAAACTTTGCGGAGGCAGGCTATACGGAGGAGGAGTACCGGCAGGAGATCGAGGAATTCGGAATTGAGAATGCCAACGATAAGCCGGTGTTCAACGTGACCATAAGCTACCGTCTGGACGGCGAGGATCTTGTGGTCGAGGTGCCGATGGAGGAGATTGAGTACAGATCCGACTACCCGGTGTATGCGTTAACTGTTCTGCCGTATTTCGGCGCAGGCGCTACCGACGAAGAGGGTTATCTGTTTGTCCCGGAGGGCGGCGGCTCCATTATCCGCTTTAATAACGGCAAGACCGCGCAGAATCCCTATTACGCGGATATGTACGGATGGGACAGGGCAATTTTAAGAGAATATCTGGTGCATGAGACAAGGACCTATTTCGGCGTCTTTGGTATAGCGAAGGGAAATTCTTCTTACCTTTGCATGCTGGAGGACGGAGAAGCCTATACTTCGATCAATGCGGATATCAGCGGAAGGCTGAACAGCTACAACTATGTGAATGCCTCCTATCGGCTTTTGCGCAGAGAGCGCGTGAATGTCGGAAACCGTATGGCAGGTGATCTGTTCCGGTACGAGGAGAGCCTTCCGGAGGAGAGTCTGGTACAGCGCTATCGGTTTGTGGATTCCGGAAGCTATGTGGATATGGCAAATGTCTACCACAATTATCTTGAGAAGAAGTTTGGCGATGATTTTGCAAAGCTGGACGACGAAAACGTGCCGGTGACGGTTGAGATCGTCGGGGCAATCGATAAGAAGAAGCAGATTGTGGGAATCCCGATGACGAAACCCCTGCCGGTGACGTCCTACAAAGAGGCGCAGGCAATTCTGGAGGATTTGACTGCCGGTGGTGTAGAGAATATGTCCGTCAAGCTGAGCGGCTGGTCCAACGGCGGCGTCCGCCAGAAAATCCTCACGAAGGTGAAGCTGGTGAGCGGGTTAGGCGGCAAGAAGGACCTGAAGGCACTTACAGGCTATGCAAAGGACAACGACATTGACCTCTATCTGAACGGTGTGACGAATTTTGAATACAGAAGCAATATATTCGACGGATTTATAGCACCGAGGGATGCGGCGACACTGGTGAACAAGAAGCGTGTAAAGCTGCTGCCCTTTGATCCGATTGACTATTCCGAGCAGAACTGGATGGACAGCTATTATCTGCTGAAGCCTTCACTGATCTACAGCTCGATGGATACTCTCGCGAAAGCGGCGGATAATTACGGCGCTGCCGGTGTGTCCTTTGCGGATATCGGATACCTGCTATCCGGCAATTACAGTCCGAAGAATCGTGTGACCAGGCAGGAGGCGCAAACCCAGCAGATTGCGAAGATCGACGAGATCCAGGAAAAAGGCCAGAAGATCATGATTAATATGGGCAATGACTATGCGCTCGGCGTGGCGGATGAGATTGTCAATATGGATCTGAAGGGCAGCGGCTATGGCCTTATTGATGAAGAGGTGCCGTTTTACCAGATTGCGCTCCACGGCCATGTCAATTACGCGGGCCAGCCCTTAACCCTTGCGGAAAACAGCGAGGAAGAGGTGCTTCGGTCGGCAGAGTACGGTGCGGGACTCTATGTGACCTTTATGGACGCTCCGATTACGGAATTACAGAATACCTATTTTACGCAGTATTTCGGCGCAAATTATGACGGCTGGAAGGATAGATTTTCTGAGATTTACCGGAAGTACGAAGATTCACTCGGGCATACCTTTAACCAGCGGATCGTCGGGCATCAGATTCTGGATAAAAACGTTACTCTCACAGAGTATGAGGACGGGACCAAGGTGTATGTCAACTATCGGTATGATGACTATACGACCGGCGACGGTGTGAAGCTTCCTGCCAGAGATTATGTGGTGAGGTAGGTATTGATCAATATTAAGAAAGGATTGTTCATATGAAAGGGCAAAAGAAAGGGCAAAAGAAACTTAGGGGTCTTCAGAGGCGAAAGGCGATTTCCGGCTATATGTTCATCCTGCCTTTCATCCTGGGATTTCTCGCATTCATGGTGAAACCGCTGTTCCAGTCACTTTATATGAGTTTGTGCAACGTGGGGATCAGTGCGGAAGGATATTCGTTTAATTTGACGACACCCACCATTATTGAGAACTACAAGCAGGCGTTCCTGATTGATACGGATTTTAACCGTAAGCTGGTGGAGGAGATTACGCGAATGTCCTACAATTCGCTGGCGATCATCGTGTTCAGCTTCTTCGTGGCGCTGATCTTAAACCAGAAGTTTAAGGGCAGGGCGCTTGTGAGGGCGATTTTCTTCCTGCCGGTGATTCTCTCCTCCGGCGTCATCATCAATGTGGAGACCAGCAATACGCTGATGAACAGTATCGCGGACACCATTGAGGGTTCCCTGAGCTCAGTCAGCATCACCGATGCGATCCAGAACATTCTGACCACCAGCGGCGTGGGAACCAGGGCGTTTAAAAAGATCTTTGAGATTGTAGACGGAGTTTATGACGTGGCGCTTGCCTCCGGCATTCAGATCATCATCTTTTTGTCGGGACTGCAGACCATCTCGCCGAGTATGTACGAGGCGGCGGCAATCGAGGGCTGCACGAGCTGGGAGTGCCTGTGGAAGATCACCTTCCCTATGATCAGCCCGCTGCTTCTCGTGAACTGGGTCTACACGGTTGTGGATTTCTGTATGAGATCAGACAATAAGGTGATGGATAAGATCACAACTACGATGCGCGTGAATATGAATTACGGCTTTGCCTCCGCTATGGCGTGGTCCTATTTTGCCATCGTAATTGCAATCATAGGTATAAGCTCACTGCTTATATCGAAGGGGGTTTATTACTATGAGTAGAGCGAAGAATGTAAATCGAAAAGGCGGGATGCGTACCTATATTGAGAGAAACCGCAAGGCGGGTGGGATGCTCCTTAGACAGGACCTCAAGCGGATCGGCTGGAGCATTGCCCGTTTTCTGCTGCTCTTTGGCATGTGTTTTCTGATCCTTCAGCCGATTTTGAACAAAATTTCTGTCAGTCTGATGGCGGAGCGGGATCTCTACAACCCGATGGTCATCGTGATCCCGGAGCATCTGACGGATGCCAACTACAGGCTGACGGGAATGTTCATGGATTACTGGAAGACGCTGGGCAACACGATACTGATTTCCCTGACGGTGGGAATCGTACAGATCCTTGTCTGTACGCTGGTCGGTTACGGCTTTGCCAGATATGAGTTTCCGCTGAAGAAATTCTGGTTTGCCTGTGTTATGCTGGTTATCGTGATTCCGCCGCAGACCATCTCAACGGCACTGTTACTGCACTTTAACTATTTTGATGTGTTAGGCCTGATTAAGCTGATTACCGGCCATACGATCAATCTGAGGGGATCGCTGCTTCCGTATTATCTGATGAGTGCCGGGTGTATGGGACTGAAGAACGGGCTGTACATCTTTATGATCCGCCAGTTCTTCCGCAACATCCCCAAGGAGATCGAGGAGGCGGCATATGTGGATGGCTGCAGCACCTTCCGAACCTTTGTGCAGATCATGCTGCCGGACGCAAAGCCGATCCTGACGTCATGCTTTCTGTTCGCGTTTGTCTGGCAGTGGACGGACAGTTTTTACTCGAACATGTTCCTCGGCAATATTTCGCTGCTCTCCAAACAGCTTGGCATGGTAGGAGACCGGCTCGGCAACTATCTGGTCTATACATTGCACACAACAGGCGCGTCGGTGGGGTATACCCAGTGCATTATCGCGACGGGAGTCCTGATGGTGATCGCTCCGATCCTGATTCTATATCTGTTTGCGCAGAAGGGATTCGTGGAGAGTCTGAGCAGCACCGGTATTAAGATGTAAGTTATGATATATTCTGTGCATGCCGCCCGCACATGGGCATTACCGGAAGATGACCGCGGTGCGGGCGGGGCACAGTGATATATAAATTAAGAACAAGAAGGAGGAAAAGATGAAGAATTATAAGAAAGTTATTGCTCTTTTAATGACTGCAAGCATGACCTTAGGCCTTGCTGCGTGCGGCGACAAAGACAAAGACACTCAGAAAGACACCAACAAGCCTGAAAATCCGGGAAATGGGACTGAAAGCCAGGGAGGAGACACCGACGACAAAGCCGGTCCTTACACGATTCAGATTGATCCGTCTACCGGCCAGGCCTATGACCTTGGCGGAATGGATATTATCGTCCGCGACTGGTGGACCGTAGAGGAGGATCCGAATAAGGAGAAGAGCGGTTATGAGAAGGCTCGCGATGAGTATCTCAAGTGGGCGCAGGATACCTACAAGTTTACCATCAAGACGCAGGCGATCTCAAGCTGGGCAAGTGTGTTCACCGATCTTGAGGAATATGTGACGACCGGCGGTGACGAGAATAACTATATCTACACCATGCGTATCGCCGGAGAGCTGATCTCCCAGATGAGGTCCGGTCTCTATTATGATCTGACCACGCTTAAATCCATCGATATGAACGGCGAAAAATGGGACCCGGTCATTAAGAACTTTGGAACTGTTGGCGACAAGGTATATCTGATGAGAAAGATGGATCATGAGCCGAGAACCGGAGTGTTCTTCAATAAGAGAATTCTGAGGGAGAACGGCATTGATCCGGCTGAGATTTATGAGCTTCAGAGAACTCACAAGTGGACCTGGGATAAATTTGTGGAGTATCTGGAGATGCTCACCAAGGATACCGACGCCGACGGTGTGATTGACCAGTATGGTTTCCTGGAAGGAAACTCTCTGAATGGCATTGCGGTTGCTTCCAACAATGGTAACCTTGTCGGCTTTGATTCCAGCACCGGCAAGTACACCTATGAGCTGGAGTCCGAGAATACGCTCGAGGCTGTGAACTGGGCGGTGGATATCAGAGACAAATACAATATGCCGAATCCGGATGTGACGGCCGAGAACTGGTTCTATTACACTGATGCGTTCAAAGCCGGAAATGCGGCATTCCTGGTTCAGCAGATGTACTATGCAGGTCAGGATCTGCCGGATATGGAGGACGATTTTGGATTCGTTGCATTCCCGATGGGACCGAAGGCTGATACTTATGTGGATTTGAATGAGGATAACGTGCACGTAATCCCGGCCTGCTACGACGAAGACAAAGCAAATAAGCTCGCATTTGCATACAATATCTTCTACAATCCGGTTCCGGATTATGAGGATTACAGCGACTACTATGCGGGCGCTCTGAAAGCATTCAGGGATATGGAATCGGTTGAGGAGACCTTAAGCTTCATGGGCGAGAAGACCGTCATGATGATGGATCGCATGATACCGGGACTTGATGTCTCTAACACTTTCTGGTATCAGGTTAACAAGGAGAACACTGCTGCAGCTCAGGCAGAGCAGGTTCGTGATTCCTGGAAGGCATACATTGAATCTGCAAATGAAACCATTGGTAAATAATATTTGTTAATAGGTTTCCAGTTTTTTACGGGGTGGTATGTTCCGGATACCACCCCTTACTTTGTAACAAGGAGGGACCCGTATGGGTGATTTTTTGCGGGTGGACGGCGGCTTCATGGGATTTCTGTCCAAGGTATCCGATGTCTTCCTGATCAGCTTTTTGTGGCTGTTGTGCTGCCTTCCGGTGGTGACCATCGGGGCTTCCACGACGGCGGCGTACTATACCATTGTCAAGGTAGTGAAGAGACAGCGGGGGACGATGCTCCGGGAGTTTTTTCATTCATTTAAGGACAATTTTATGGATTCCTTTATCATCAATCTGATCTATCTTCTGGTGGAGGGAATTCTGGCGTTCAATATTTATTCGAGCTTTCAGTCGCTGGCGACAGGGACTGCGGCGAGCTTTAATTTTCTGTTCCTCTATGTGGTCCTGTTTCTGCTGATGATCGGCCTTGGCCTTCACACCTATGCGGCGCTGTCACGCTTTGTCATGAAGCGGTTCGTGCTGGTGAAGTTTGCGCTGTTTGCGACATTCCGGCATTTCCTGACGACACTGGCGCTGATTCTGGTGTTTGTTGCCGGGCTTGTGCTGATGGCGGTGTTTCCGGTGGGCGTGATCCTGATGCCGGCTGTGTGTCTGTTTCTATACAGTCTGCTGATGGAGCGGGTTCTCTGGAAATATATGACCGAGGAGATGCGGCAGGCGTGGAAGGAAGATGAAGAGCTGTGACAAGGAGGGACCCGTTTTCGAAGAAAATGGGAGGATCCCTTATCACCTGTAACAAGGAGGACAAGATGAGAGATTTTGAGCTTTATCAGGACGGAAGATGCGCGGCGTTTGTGCTGGAGGAGAGCGCGTACAGCGGCGCAGTAAAAATCGCACGAAAGGTATGTAAGGACGTGGAGCGGGTGACGTCTGTCTGCCCGGCTCTGGAAACGATCGAGGGAAATCAGCCCATAGAGGAGCTTGCCGGGATCGGCGGCGCTTCGGGCAGCCGGTTTCTGGTGGCGGCGGGAACGCTTGGCCGCAGTAAGCTCTTAGAGGAGCTGGAAAAGAAGGGAAGTCTGGACCTTGCACCCATTCGCGGAAAGCGGGAGTGCTATACGTTTCAGATTGTGGAGCTGGAGGAGCTGACGCTCCTTGTGATTGCAGGAAGCGACAAGCGGGGGACGATCTATGGACTGTTCCATATTTCGGAGCTGATGGACGTATCTCCGTGGGTGACATTCGCCGATGTGCTTCCCGCGAAAAAAGATGCCGTGGTCTTCACCGCGAAGGATGTGATGGTCTCTAAGGAGCCGTCCGTCAAATACCGCGGATTTTTCATCAACGATGAGTGGCCGGCATTCGGAACATGGACATTTGGGCATTTCGGCGGATTTACGTCCGAGATGTATGATCTTATATTTGAGACGCTGCTTCGCCTGAAGGGCAACTATTTATGGCCCGCGATGTGGACGTCATGCTTTACACTGGACGGCCCGGGAGAGGCGAATGCCATTCTCGCGGACGAGTACGGCGTGGTCATGAGCAATTCGCACCACGAGCCCTGCCTGCGCCACAGCGAGGAGTGGGATCTGGTGCGCGGGGAGGACAGCGTTTACGGCAATGAGTGGAATTATTACACGAACCGCGACGGCCTGCTGCGCTACTGGAAGGACGGCCTGCTGCGCAGCGGAAAGTACGAGAACATCATTACGATCGGCATGAGAGGGGAGCGTGACTCCTCGATGCTGGGACCGGATGCGTCCTTAAAACAGAACATCGACCTCTTAAAGGACATCATCACCCAGCAGAGGAAGTTGATCGACGAGTGCGTTCCAGGCGAGGGTCGCGAGGTGCCGCAGATGCTGGCGCTCTACAAGGAGGTGGAGGCATACTTCTACGGCAACGAGGGAGCGCACGACGGACTGCGCGACTGGGACGGGCTGGACGGCGTGACATTTATGCTGTGTGAGGATAACTTCGGCAATATGCGGACGCTCCCGACGCCGGATTTAAAGGACAGAGACGGCGGCTGGGGCATGTATTACCATTTTGATTATCACGGTGGACCGATCTCCTATGAGTGGGTGAACAGCTCTTACCTGCCGAAGGTGTGGGACCAGATGACGAAGGCTTACGAGTTTGGCATCCGCGATATCTGGATCGTCAATGTGGGCGATCTGAAGTTCCAGGAGTACCCCTTAAGCTTTTTCATGGACATGGCATACGATTATGAGAAATGGGGCATTGACAACCGAAACGCTGCAGAGGAGTATCTGCACTTATGGGTGGACAGAGAGTTTAAAGACAAGCTGGACGTGCCCGGCAAAGAGCAGCTGATGCACGTGATGCGCGGCTATACGAAGCTTGCGCACAACCGCAAGCCGGAGGCCATGAACCCCGATGTCTACCATCCGGTTCATTTCGACGAGTCGGGGCGGGTGCTTGCGCAGATTGAAGAGCTCGCGCAGACCCTGGAGCATGTGCGGGGGAAGGTTTCCGAGGAGAATATGCCCAGCTTCTGGGAGCTGGTCTATTACCCGGCGATGGGAAATCTGAACGTGCAGAAGTGGAATCTGTACGCGGGACTCAACCATTTTTACGCGAAATTCGGAGCGACAGCGGCGAACCGGTGTGCACAGGTGATGCAGGAGTGCCGCAGGCGCGATAAAGAGATGACGGAGTATTTCCACTCGATGCTGGACGGCAGGTGGAACGGAATGGGCCTCTCGAAACACCTGAATTTCTGCAACTGGAATGACGAGGAGTGCCGCTATCCGGTCATGATGACGGTGGAGCCGATCGACGGAATGCGGATTATGGCCTATGCGAAGAACGATGGCGACGTGGTCACGGCAGGCGGCGACTGGACGGGCAGGGTGATCACAATGCGCGATTTCCTGCGGCCGGACGTGTCGGAGGCGGAGCTTGTGCTGTTGAATGCGGGCTCGGTTCCGGCAGAGTATAAGGTGGAGTGCTCATGCCCGTGGATCAGCTTCTCCAAAACCGAGGGGACGTTTGAGGAGCAGGAGGCGCTGGTCGTGATGATCGAAAGGGATGCACGCCCTGCATTGTCAGACGGCGCGAAGGCAGACGAAGCGGCGTTTCTCATCCGCTATGCAGGCGGCAGAATCCGGGTGCGTCTCGAGATTGCAGACGCACAGATTCCGGCGGCGAAAGGCTTGATTTTCATGGAATATCGTGGTATTGTTTCTATAGAAGCAGAGCATTATGCTGAGAACTTGGCCGGAAGTGCGGGGCAGTTTGAGTGCATGGACGGATATGGGAAAACGCTCTCCGGGATGAAGGCGTACCCGGTGGACCGCGTGTTTTCGCCGTCTGAGGCGCCGTCCCTGACGTATCGTGTCTGGGTCACGAACCCCGGAACATACCGGCTTTCGCTCTATGCTGCGCCGGTAAATCCTCACTGGGCGGGGCACGATGTAACCTGCAGAGTCGCGGTGAACGGGGAAGCGAGCGTTTCCGTCTCGCTGATTCCGGAGAATTTCCGTGCGGGAGAGCCGTCCTGTCCGTCGTGGTCGAGGATGGTGCTGGATCAGATCCGCATTGTCGGCACGGATGCCGAGCTGAGAGAGGGGCTGAACGAGATCCGCGTGGAGGCGGCCGATCCGGGCCTGGTGCTGGAGAAGCTGGTTCTGGTGAGAGAGGGGCAGCGTCTGCCGGAGTCTTATCTCGGTCCGGCGGAGAGCTATTATGTGACACAGGGGGAGTGATATGGGGAAAAAGATTGCGGTGTTTTCCTCGCCGTGGAGCGGAGAACATGTCGGGGGCGTCTTTATGGGAATGCGCCAGAAGGCGCTTGAGACCGGTGCCGATATCTATATTTTTAACAGCTACGGGGGCTATGAGGGAGGAGAGGAATTCAACGGAGGCGAATTCCGCATCTTTGACCTGCCGGACCTGAAAATGTTTGACGGGGTGCTTTTGCTGCTGAATTCTGTCAGCTCGATGCAGCACATTGCCGAGGTTCTCGAGAAGACAAAAGAGTGCGGCATCCCCTGTGTCAGTCTGGATCAGGAGATTGAGGGCGCCCATGTCATCGGGACGGACAACTATAAGGCGATGTACGATATGGTGGAGCATCTGATCAGGGAGCACGGCTGCCGCACGCTGAATTTTGTGGGCGGGCCGGAGAACCATATTGAAAACAGCCAGAGGCGGCAGGGGTTTCGCGACGCGCTCGCGAAGCACGGCATTCCGGTCGATGAGAGGCGCGTGCGGAATTATTCGTTTGTCAACTCGGACGGCCAGCGGGCCTTCGACGATTTCAGGAAGGAGGGGCTGGAGACGCCGGATGCGGTGGTCTGTGCGAACGACGAGATGGCGATCGGCTATGTGGAGGCGCTTTTGGCCAACGGCCATCAGGTGCCGGAAGATGTCCGCGTGACCGGTTTTGACTATTCTCCATACGGGCAGAACTATTACCCGGAGATTGCGAGCGTGCAGAGGAGCTGCCGGAATCTGGGGTATGATGCGGTGGCGTGTATCCTGCGGATCATCGACGGGGAAGATGTGGATATGCGGCTCTACTCGGAACACCGCGTCAGGCCGAATACGAGCTGCGGCTGTTTCGCGCCGGCGGAGAATTATTCCGTCACGCGCAGAAAGCGCCATGACAAGGAGCGCAAGGAGTGGCAGGCGAGATGGAGCGTCAATATCCTGCAGAAGCAGCTGCTGGTCTGTGAGACCGAGGAACAGCTTGCGGGGGCGCTGCAATATGGATTGGGTTCGTTTGCGATCAGAAATTTCTGCGTGCTGATCAATGAGGAGACCTACGATAAAGAATACGATTATGTGAAGAAGGGGATTGTGCCGGCGACGGGCTATCCTGACCAGATGCGGGTGCTCTTCTGGAGCAGGCGTTCGCAGGAGAGGCAGTCCATTATTGTCGATACCGTAAAGATTCGTCCGGACGGCTTTACCGAGGATGAGGACAGGGGGCATATTTTTACTGTGTCGCCCCTGCATCTGCGAGGAGTCGATTTCGGCTACTGTGTGATGGAGGACGGACTGGAGCTGGTCGCGGACGACAATCTGTTTTATCTGCTGGGCGTGATCAATTCGTCGATCGAGAATGTCCGCCAGTCGGACTATATCCGAAGGATCAATGAGCGGCTGCAGAGCATGTATCTGATGGATGCCATGACCGGCGTGTACAACCGCTTTGCGCTCAAGGAATTCGGCGAGAAGCTGCTGCAGGAAAATATGAAGAAAAAGCAGGGGACGGTGTTTCTCTTTGCGGACATGGACGGACTCAAGGTGTTCAACGACACCTACGGGCATGATATGGGCGACGAGGCGATCAAGAGTCTGGCAGAGATTATGAAACATTCCTATGCGGACGATTCGTTTTTCTGCGTGCGCTACGGCGGCGACGAATTTTTGCTCATCGGCAGCTGCGAGAGTGATGAGAAGGCGAGGCAGATGAAGAAGTCCGTTCAGGGTCGGATCGGGGCGTTTAACCGCAAGGGGCGTCTGCCGAGGGATCTGTCTGCCAGTCTGGGCTACGTCTTCGTCTCGGGTGAGGAGGAGAACACTTCTATAGACTATTATATCAGCAAAGCGGACGAGATGATGTATCAGATCAAGCAGAAAAAGAAGGAGAAGCATAGGCTGGAATTGCGGTAAGGAGGGCCTTATGGCGGTGTCAGATTTACTGTTAAAATTTTGCAATAAAGTCATGGAAGCGGACTTGACCAATGATACCTTTTCCTATGTGATGGGCGCGCCGTCTCCGCTGGGGAGAGGAGTCAGGCCGGAGAAGACAGGGAGGCTTTCCGAGTTCTGGGAGGCGTATCTCACCGGTGGTTTCGTCTATCAGGAGGATGTGCCGGTTGTCAGTGAGTATGTGAATGTTTCTTATGTCTCCGGTTTTTTCCGCAGGAGCCACGGGGCAGAGCTGTTTGAGATCGGGTTTCACTATAAGATTGACGGGGAGTACAAGCCGATTCGAATGATGATCGTCGCCGCGGAGGACTACCGGGATGATCATCAGCATGTCTATATCTTTCTGCGGGAGGAAGGAAAGCGGCTGGAAGAGAGCAATGTCTATTTTGACGAGCTGCTGCGCGGGCTCTCCGAGAATTACCGCGTGATCTTTTATGTGGATTTCGACAGGGACTTTGTGCGCCCGTTCCGGCTGAATCCGGCGATGGAGGAGATGTTCGGTGAATATTTCCGCTCACAGCCGACCTATGAGGCGGCGATTCAGACCTATATTAATACGATCGTATCCGAGAGGGACCGCGAGGAGATGCTTGCGGTTACGAAACGGGAATATGTGAAGGAGCAGATGAAGGACGTGGTCGCGTTTTCCCATGAATATCATCTGGAGCGCAACGGCAGAGAGTATTTCTGCCGCCTTAAGATCGCAAATCTGGACGGAGTCGGTGAGCTGCACAGGGCGGTGCTGGGACTGGCAAATGTCACCTCCGAGAAGAGCTCGGGATTCGGATTCTACCAGCAGGGCAGGACGATTTTAATCGTGGAAAATAATGAGGATGACCGGAACCGGCTGAGTGCTATTTTGCAGCCGACCTATGAGGTGATCGCGGTCTCCAACGGACAGGAAGCGCTCGAGGCGCTGGATAAAAATTACAGGGATATTGCGGTCATCATGACAGAGCTTGATCTGCCGGTCATGAACGGTTACGAGCTGATCAAGCAGATCAAGCGTGTCCGCCATTACAGTGTGATTCCGATCCTTGTCTGCTCGGACAATTTCTTTGCCGGAAGGGAGACGAGGAGTGAGGTTGAGAAAACCTGTCTGGATCTGGGAGTGACAGACTTTGTCTTAAAGCCGGTCAGCCGGCAGGTCGTCATGAACCGCGTCAAACAGATGATCCGCATGCGCGAATCGACGATGATTTTGGAGACACTGGAGAAGGACAGCCTGACCGGGCTGTACGCAAAGGAGTTCTTTTACCGCCGGGTTTCCCAGCATCTCAAAGAGAATCCGGAGGAGAGCTTTGTGATGTGGGTCACGGATATTCAGGGACTTAAGGTCATTAATGAGAAGTACGGCATCGAGACAGGGGATGAGGTGCTAAAGATGATGGCCGGTTCCGACAAAAAGTTTGACGGATTTGTCCTGGGGGGGCGCATTGAGGGGGATAAATTTGCAGCCCTGGTCAAAGAGTCGGCGCTTCCCGTTGTAAAGAAGGGTGCCAGCCTGCCGGATGGGGGTACGGAATTTCCGGTGCCGAATGTCGTCATCAAGCATGGCGTGTACCATATCCGCAGACACTCCACCTTAGAGCCGCAGGGCATGTATGACCGCGCTCTGCTTGCACTGCAGAAAATCAAGGATAATTTCGGCGTGTACTATTCGGAGTATGATGACGAGCTGAGGAAGACGCTCCTTATGAAGAGACAGGTTGCGGATCTTGCGCAGTCTGCCCTCGACAATCATCAGTTTGTGGTTTATTATCAGCCGAAGTTTGATATCAAACGCGGAGAAACCAACGGCGCGGAAGCGCTGATCCGGTGGGTGCATCCGGAGCTAGGCTTTATGAATCCGGGGTTTTTTATTCCGCAGTTTGAGCAGAACGGGTTTATCAAGCAGCTGGATTTCTATGTGTGGGAAGAGGTGTGCAAAACCTTAAGTGAATGGAGCAGAAGCGGCATGCGTATGGTGCCGGTTTCCGTGAATTTGTCCCGGCGGAATTTTGAGGATGAGGATCTGGTAGACCGGATGGTTGCGATGGTGGACAGATACGGAATCGATCATTCTTACTTCCATGTGGAAGTGACCGAGTCCGCCTACTCCGACAATCCGCATGCAATTACGGAGACGGTCAGAAGGCTTCATGACAACGGATTTGCCGTGGAGCTGGATGATTTCGGTTCCGGTTATTCTTCCATGTCCGCGCTCAGTGAGCTGAGCCTAGATGTCATGAAGCTTGACATGAGCCTGATCAGAAATGACAATCCGAATTCTGACAGGAGCGTGCTGAAGTTTTCGCTCCAGCTCGCGAAGATGATGAATTTACAGACAGTTGCGGAGGGCGTCGAGACGGAAGAGCAGGCGAGACGCATTTCCTCGCTGGGAGGCGATTATATTCAGGGGTATTTTTATTCCAAGCCCCTTCCGAAGGTTGAGTTTGAGCAGTATCTGGCGAACGAGAGGGTGCGTTAGCACGGGCTTTGTCAGTCGCCATCCGTGCGCAGATACTGGTACATATTTTTTAATGCATTTTTTTCGAGGCGGGAGACCTGGGCCTGGGAGATGTGGATCTCCTCGGCCACCTCAATCTGGGTTTTCCCCTCGAAAAAGCGCAGCTTAATAATTCGCTCGTCCCGCTTGTTTAAGCGGGACAAGGCATTGCTTAAGGAGAGGTCTTCTACCCAGTTGTCCTCTTTATTTTTTTTGTCCGAAATCTGATCCATGACATAGAGGGTGTCGCCTCCGTCCGTGTAGACCGGATCGAAGAGGCTTAAGGGCGTCTGGATTGCGTCCAACGCATAGACGATGTCCTTGACAGGGATGCCGCTCGCCTCGGAGATTTCCTCGAGTGTCGGTTCGCGGTCACTGGTGCGGCAGAGCTGTTCCTTGGTCTGCATCGCCTTGTAGGCGGTGTCGCGCAGGGAGCGCGGGATGCGGTAGCTGCTGTTGTCCCTGAGGTAGCGGCGGATTTCCCCGATGATCATCGGCACGGCATAAGTCGAAAACTTGACCCCCACGTTTACGTCAAAGTTGTCGATCGCCTTCATCAGCCCGATACAGCCGATCTGGAAGAGGTCGTCCACGTTCTCGTTGTGGTTGTTGAAACGCTTGATGATGGAGAGCACCAGCCGGAGGTTGCCCTGGATGTAGGTGTCCCTCGCTTTAAGGTCGCCTTTTTTGATGCGGGCGAAGAGCTCGTCCTTTTCCTCCTCCTTTAAGATGGGCAGTTTGGCGGTGTTGACACCGCAGATCTCGACCTTGTATGTTGACATGCGCATTCCTCCCGTGATGGATTTTCCTGATAAAGAGGATGGACGGTTCCGGCCGGATTTATACAGGCAACTGATCGGTTTTCATCTGTCTCTTGACTTTTTTTGGGTTCTCTTTATAATGATTCTGGGAAACAGTCTGACTGTATGCCACGTGAGTTCGAAACCATCCTCACGAAAAACAAAACTAAGGAGAGAAAAGAATATGAGAAACAAAAGTGTAACATTCATCGTTCATGCGGCGATTATCGCCGCGCTGTATGTCGTGCTGACCCATGTGGCGAATGCGCTGGGGCTGGCATCCTCCGCGATTCAGGTGCGCTTTTCGGAGGCGCTGTGCGTCCTTCCGTTTTTCACGCCGGCGGCGATTCCCGGCCTGTGGATCGGATGTGTGACCGCAAACCTCACCACGGGTGCGATCATCTGGGATGTGGTCTTCGGGAGTCTTGCGACGCTGCTCGGGGCAGTCGGTACGCGCCTTCTGCGCCGACATTCGTTTCTGTGCACCCTTCCGCCCGTGATTGCAAACATGCTTATCGTTCCGTTTGTCCTGCGTTACGGCTACGGCTTTATGACCGTCTACAACGGCGTGGACTGGTCGATTCCGTTCAATGTGCTGACGGTCGGCATCGGGGAGGTCATCTCTGTCTGTATCCTAGGCAGCCTCCTTCTTCACGCTCTGAAACGCTACCGCAGAACCCTGTTCGGGGAGGAGAATTAACACGAAAGGAGAGGAAAATGATGCTGAATCCAATCGTTAAGCGGGAGATCCGGGTGCAGTCGCGCAGCATGAGAATCTGCTGGACGGTGTTCGCCTACGAGGCAATCATGGCGGCTGTCTATTTTATTGCGATGATGGTCTTAAAAACAAACAGCATGTACGGCACGGAGAATATCTACAGCAATCTGATCTGGCTCTACCCGGTGTTGTCGGTGACGCAGATCGTCATTCTCGGCATGGTTGTTCCGATCCGCACTGCGTCCGCGATCTCCGGGGAGAAGGAGCGGCAGACCTTCGACATCATGATGACGACCAGCATGAGCTGTTTTTCTGTCATTTGGGGAAAGGTTATGACGGCGATCATACAGGATATGTTTTTTGTGGCGGCTTCCATGCCGATCATGGCATTGGTGTTTGTCATCGGCGGACTGCCGTGGAGCTCCCTTTTATGGTTCTTTCTGCTGGCGCTCCTTGTCTCGTTCTTTTCCGCGAGCATTGGGATTTTCTGCTCGTCCTTCAGCACGCGCACGATTACGGCGGTCATCATGTCGTACGGCCTGTATCTGCTCTTTTTTGCGGTGCCGTTTCTGCCGCTGTTTCTCGTGTCGTACTACGAGGCGATCGGCCATGCGGTGAACTATGACGATCTGACATGGTTGTTGCTGCCGCTTCTTATCAACCCGGGAGTCTATCTGTACGAATTCTTTTCGCATGTGATGACCGGGAAATCGATGGTGTACGAAATCATTTCCTTCTCGTCGCAGAATCACGGGCTTTTGAAAGCGATTACTTCCGGCTGCTGGTGGCTGATCATCTCCTCGATCCTTTTGATTGCGTGCTCATTTTTCTTTCTCTGGCTCGCATCGCGTATGATCAATCCGGTCGGAAGGCGTCATAACCGCGTGAAAAAGCAGAGAGTGCGGCAGAAACCCACAGAGGCAGACGGAATTAACTAACTGACATTGAGGATGAATAGTAACAAAAATTCCCAATCTTAAGAGAAAATTAAGAGAAATACAAAGATTTTCCTGTTGAAGTATGGTACAATACATTTAAAATCATATTGTCATAAGGAATCCTTTAGTGATACCCCTTTGGGGTACCACAGCCCCCACTTCGTGGGTCCCCCCTTGTGACATGGGACACCTCAAGAAAGGAGAGTGCTATGTGTAAGAAAGGAATCGCCGCGGCGCTGTTATTCTGTCTGCTGCTATGCCTGTTTTCCGGCGCGGGGACAGTGCGTGCTTATGCGGATGTCACGCGCAAGGATTTTTCCTGTGATATTGAGTTTTTGAGGCAGGAGGACGACCGCTGCACGCTGCAGGTGACGGTCGCGAACGAAGGGAAGGATTTTTCCGGCTTTGTGCGGCTCGTGTTTTCACCGAATGAGAAGGACGCCTGTGCCTATGACACGGAGATTACCCTCCCGGAGAAGGGCAAAAAGCAGTTTACCCTCACCATCCCGTCGAGTATGGCGGATCTTGCCAACGATGTCTGCGAGGTGTGCTTTCTCGACGGGAAAGGGCACGAGCTGCAGAGGATGACAATGAAGAAGGTGTTCGGCTCTACGGCAGGCATCACGATGGGAATCCTGTCGGACGATTACGCTTCGCTGACCTATCTGGATCTGGGTGGACAGCCGTTTTATGTCGCTAACTCCGACAAGCCGGTGCGGCTGATCGAGCTGGATAAGGAGAATCTGGAAAGCTACCTGGACGGGCTGTATTTCCTCGTGATTGACCGCTACAATGTCGAGAGCCTCGGGGAAGATAAAATAAACGCGATTCAGGACTGGGTGGAGCAGGGCGGCTGTCTTATCATCGGCACGGGGGAGTATGCAGAAGACACGCTTGGCGGCTTTGAGGATTTCCTTTCGGTCGAGGTCGGAGAGGTCACGGAGCCGGGCGAGAACAATTATCTCTACGCGAACGCCATGAACGGTTATTATTATATGTATCAGGATGCGGGGGTGGATTTCAGGAATATGGCGGTTGCTTCCTTAAATCACCTGGACTGGAACCGGTACTTCGAAGAGAGCTCAGAGAATCCTGCAGTCCTTGCGAGTATCGGTGACGGTGCCGTGGCGGTGTATGCGTGTGCGCTCTCGGACGATGAGTTTGTGAAGGGAACGGCATATGCCGGAGACCAGATGCTGAGGGAGGTGACATACTACTCAAACAGCTACGGCAACCGATATTATGATTCCATAGACTACTACGGTCAGGAGGCGCTCTCGGCTATCGACAGAGAGCAGACAAATGTGGACTTCTCGGCGCTGATGCTGCTGATTGTTGCCTATATCGCGCTGGTCGGGCCGGCGCTGTACTTTCTTTTGCGGGTGAAGAAAAAGAGCGAGTGGTACTGGATCGGAGCGCCGCTCTTAGGGCTGGTGTTCATCGGCGGCGTGTATATTTTCGGCAGGGATATCCGCGTGGCCAACACGAAGGTCTATTCCGTCTCTCTGCAGGAGGCGGGCTCCGGCCGGGTGGATACCTACTATGAGGCGTACCGCTCCGGGACAAAGAGCTGGAAGCTGCTGCTGAACGACAACTACGAGGTGGCGGGCACAGGGTTCGGCAGAAACTATTACTATTACAACGGCGGCAGTTCGGCCGACTACCACTATCTTGTGCAGAACAGCGGAGAGGGTCTGTCCATCGGCATGAAACCGCAGAAAAACTTTGAGAGCGGCTTTCTCTATGCGTCGGGGCGCGCAGAGCCGCAGGGGAAGCTTACGGCCTCGGCCCTTAAATTGGATGCGCTTGGGAATATGTCGGGCACGCTCACAAATGATACGGGGCATGATCTGATGTATTTTGCGGTGACCTGTGATGATTTCATCGCAATCTTTTCCGATGTGAAGGCGGGGGAGAGCATCAACTTCGACACAGGGAAGCCGACAGCCCGCTGTATTTACTATACCATGAGAGGAAACGGCGGCGATTTCTACTATAATCTGGTCGGCTACCGCTGGGGGCGACCGCAGCGCGACTTCGTGCGCGATAAGATGGCTGCATTCTATATCGGACTCGAGCTTGCAAGGGAGAATGCGCCGGAAGGAAGGCCCGTGACACTTGCGGGCTTGGTCACAGACGCGGAAAAGACGGTCGCCGGAGCGTGTGATGAGTACGCATACCGGTGTCTGAGCTCCTATGCGGAATTGGAGGTGGACGACTATGCTGCGTATTGAGCACTTATACAAAAGTTATGGAAAGTTTCTCGCGGTCAACGACCTGACACTCCATATTCCGGCGGGGGACCTGTTTGGCTTTGTGGGACCGAACGGCGCGGGCAAGACGACCACCATACGCATGGTGTGCGGGCTCATGCCGCAGAATGCGGGAACGATTACGATCAACGGCGTGGATCTCTCAAACTGGAAAGAGATCAAGCGGCAGATCGGCTATGTGCCGGACTTTTTCGGCGTGTATGACAATTTGAAGGTGAAGGAGTACATGGATTTTTACGGCTCCATGTACAGCATGAATTCGCGTGATATCGAGCGCATCGCGGACGATCTTCTGGCGCTGGTGAATCTCTCCGACAAAAAGGAGGTCTATGTGGATACGCTTTCCCGGGGCATGAAGCAGCGGCTGTGCGTGGCGCGGGCGCTGATCCACAATCCGTCCCTGCTCATTCTGGATGAGCCGAGCTCCGGCCTGGACCCGCGGGCGAGGGTGGAGATGAAGGAGCTGCTCCTCAATTTAAAGAGCATGGGAAAGACGATTGTGATCAGCTCCCACATCCTGTCGGAGCTCTCCGAGATGTGCAACAGCATCGGCATCATGAACCGCGGGAAGCTGGTCGCGGCGGGCCGTATTGAGGATGTCATGGAGCAGGTGTTCGGCAGCAACGGGCTCGTCGTCCACATTGAGGACGGCATGGAGACGGCGGTGCGGATCGCGAAGGAGCAGGCCGGCGTCCGTGTGGAGTCGGTGGGAGAGCAGGAGCTTAGGCTGACGCACGATATGACGAAACAGCAGATCGCAAAAATGATCGGCACGATGATCGCAAGCGATGTGCTTGTGACCGGTTTCAACAAGATGGAGGGCAATCTGGAGACGCTCTTCATGCAGGTGACAGGAGGTAAGGAAAATGATGCTGAATCCAATCGTTAAGCGGGAGATCCGTGTGCAGTCACGCAGCATGAGGATCTGCTGGACGGTGTTCGCCTACGAGGCGGTCCTGGCGGCTGTCTATTTCATCGCGATGTTGAGTATCACCAGCATGTACGGCACATCAGAGAATATATACAGCAATCTGATCTGGCTCTATCCGGTGCTGTCGGTGACGCAGATCGTTATTCTCGGCATGGTTGTTCCGATCCGCACCGCGTCTGCGATCTCCGGAGAGAAGGAGCGGCAGACCTTCGACATCATGATGACGACCAGCATGAGCTGTTTTTCTGTTATAATGGGTAAGGTTGTGACGGCGATCGTTCAGGATATGTTTTTTGTGGCGGCGTCGATGCCGATTATGGCATTGGTGTTCGTCATCGGCGGACTGCCGTGGAGCTATCTTTTATGGTTCTTTCTACTGGCGCTCCTTGTCTCGCTCTTTTCCGCGAGCATCGGTATTTTCTGCTCGTCCGTCTGCGGGCGCACGATTACGGCGGTCATCATGGCCTACGGCCTGTATCTGCTCTTTTTCGCAGTGCCGTTTCTGCCGCTGTTTCTCGCGTCGTACTACCAGGCGTTTGTGGACTACAATGTGAGTTTTGACAGCCTGTCATGGACGGCGCTGCCGCTCCTTGTCAACCCGGGAGTCTATCTGTTTGAATTTTTTTCACATGTAATGACCGGACGGTCGGCGGTGCATGAACTGATTTCCCTCTCGTCGTCGAATCATGGGCTGATGTATCATATCTCCACCGGTTACTGGTGGCTGATCATCTCCTCGATCCTTTTGATTGCGTGCTCGTTTCTCTTTCTCTGGCTTGCATCGCGTATGATCAATCCGGTCGGAAGGCGTAATCTTCGTGTGAAAAAGCAGAGGGTGCTGCAGAAATCCACAGAGGCAGACGGAACGGTATAGGAGAGGTGAGGAATGGATCAAAGATCGTATCTGCGGCATGAGATCGCCGCGTGCAGACGAAAAATAAACCGGGCGAGGCTGCTGAATGCTGTCGTGTTCTTTGCGGCGGCTTTCGGCGTATGCGGAGCCGCCTGTGAGCTTGTGTCGCTCTTTGTGCCGTTTTACTACGCGCACACGGTGGCGATTCTCTGCTTTCTGGCGGGGATTCCCGCAGGGACTGCAGCGGCCGTGATCCGGCGCGCGGACATGAAGGCGGCGGCGCGGAGGCTGGATGCGTTCGGCTTAAAGGAGCGGATGGTGACCGCCTATGAGCTCATGGACCGCGAGGATGTGCTTGCCGTGCGGCAGCGCGAGGACGCGGCTGTCTGCTATGTGCGTGTGCGGGACCGGATACGGATTCCCCTCCTTCCGGCGAGGAGGAATCTTCTGGCGCTCCTTCTGACGGCGGCGGCTGCCCTTGCGCTCTCCTTTGTGCCATCCGCGGCGCGGGATGCGGCGCGCGTGCGGCATGAGGTGCGGCTGGCAGCGAAGGAGGAGACGAAAAAAATCGACGAGCTTGCGAAGGCGCTGGATGCGGTGGACACGGAGAGTCTGACCGAGGAACAGCAGGAGGCGCTTCGGCAGCTCATAGAGTCGATGCAGCTCTCCAGAGAGGAGCTGAGCCATGCGGACTCGAAGGAGGGACTGAATGCGGCGCTGGCGCGTCTGGATTACAAGTATGAGCAGGCGGGACAGAGTCTCTCCAAGCTTGCGGCCGAGATGGCAGACCCAGCCGCGGCCGGGATTGCGGACGCGGAGGCGCTCGCGAAGGCTCTGGCGAACAAGGGCGGCGAACAGACGGCCAATGCCGGGAATGCCGGCGCGGGCGGAAGCGCGGGCAATGGACAGGATGGATCGGAGGGTGACGGTTCCAAAGGATCAGGGAACGGTTCCGACGGCTCGGGGAACGGTTCCGACGGCTCGGACGGTTCGGGTGACGGGAGCGGAAACGGCTCTGGTGACGGCTCTGGTGATGGGAGCGGAAACGGCTCTGGTGATGGGAGCGGAAACGGCTCTGGTGACGGAAACGGGAACGGCTCGGGCAACGGTTCCGGGAATGGTTCTGGAAACGGCTCGGGCAGTGGGCGCGGGACCGGCAGCAGTGATCAGACACATGACTATGTGAGCATCCCGAACAAGGTCGGCGACGACGCTGCCGTGAGCGGCGAGAGGACCGATCCGGACGACTCGGATTACTACCGCCAGCAGAACGGGCTGGCGTGGACCGGGGAGCATGTGGACTACAATTCTGTCATCGGAGACTACACGGACCGCGCATACGAGGGGCTCGCGACCGGGCGTTACCCCAGCGGCCTGGAGTCCGTCATCAAGGATTATTTTGAGAGCCTGAACCAGTAATGTTACTATTCGACAGACAGCTTTGCTGGCTGCTTTTGCGCATGAAGAGTGGAGTGGCTGTGAATAGTAACAAGCAGTCCCTGATGGGACACCTCGGGCAGAAAGGATTTTATGGACGATATCAAATTTTATCAGGAGAAAATTATTGCCTGCGAGAGCGAAATCGCAAAGGGAATTATCGGACAGCGGGATATTATCCGCCAGACCATGCTCGCGCTTCTGGCGGGCGGAAACGTGCTCTTGGAGGGTATGCCGGGACTCGGCAAGACGATGCTTGTGCGGACGATCAGCCAGGTGTTCTCGCTCTCGTTCAAGCGCATCCAGTTCACGCCGGACCTGATGCCGAGCGACGTGACCGGAACCAACATCATGGTGCGGGAGGAGGGCAGGAGCAGCTTCCGCTTCGAGCGCGGGCCGCTGTTTGCCAATTTAGTGCTCGCGGATGAGATTAACCGCGCGACGCCGAAGACGCAGTCGGCGCTTCTTGAGGCGATGCAGGAGCACACCGTGACGGTCGGCACGGAGAGTCACGCGCTGGACGAGCCGTTTTTCGTGCTCGCAACGCAGAACCCGATCGAGCAGGAGGGTACCTACCCGCTGCCGGAGGCGCAGCTGGACCGCTTTCTGTTCAAGGTTCTGGTGGAGTTTCCGGGCAAGGAGGAGCTGCGCGCGATTGTCGGGCTGACGGAGGGGCAGGAGCCGCCGCAGATCTCGGCACTGTGCAGCGGCGAGGAGCTTCTCGCCGCGCGGAAGCTGGCATCCTCTGTCCCGATCGCGGACGCAGTGATGGACTATCTTCTGGATCTGGTGATGGCAACCCACGCGGAAAATCCCTATATCCGGGAGGGGGCTAGCCCCCGCGCGGCGCAGGCGCTGATTCGGACGAGCCGTGCGCGGGCGTTTCTGGAAGGGCGCTACAATGTGTCGTTTGAGGATGTGAAGGCGGTGGCGTTTCCGGTGCTGCGGCATCGGATTCTGCTCAGTTTTGATGCGGTCTCGGAGGGAATCACGGAGGATGTACTGATCAGCCGGATTATCGAGGAGAAGGAAAAGGGGTTGTATGCTTGACGCGGCAATTTACGATATGCTGTCCCGCCTGCAGATTGCACAGGGGCACAAGAGCAGCCTGAATATGTCCGGAAACCGGAAGTCCGTGCACAAGGGGATTTCGGCGGAGTTTTCGGATTTCCGGGAGTACATGCCGGGCGACGATTTGAGGCGCATCGACTGGAATGTCTATGCGCGGCTCGACAAGCTCTATATCCGGGAGTATATGGAGGAGAAGGAGTCTGTGATCTCGGTGCTGATCGACACGAGCGCCTCGATGGATTACGGGGAGTCGGGCAAGGCGGAGCTCGCGCGGGATCTCGCGGCGATTGTCGGCTATCTTGCGCTGAACAATATGGACAGGCTCATCCTCTACGATATGAAGCACATGGGGCACGGCCTGTCGGTGAGCGGCGGAAAGAAGGGCTTTTACAAGGTGCGGCGCTGGCTGGATTCGCTCGAGTTTTCCGGCGAGGTGGACATGCTTGCGGCGGCGCGGCAGATGCAGGTGCGCGGCCCGGGCGTGACGGTGCTGATCAGCGATTTTCTGCACGAGGATCTGCTGGGGGAGAGCGGTTCCTACGAGAAGCTGATCCGCTATCTGGATTACTGTAAACAGCGCGCCGTCGTTCTGCAGACGCTTGCGTCGGAGGAGATTGCGGTGACGCTCTCCGGTGCGTATAATCTCATCGACTCAGAGCGGGAGAGCAGGCTTAGGCTGACGGTGGATGCGAAGGCCGTCGCAAATTACGAGAGGCAGCTGGCGGCGCTGATGCAGCGATTGAAGAGGGGCTGCCGCGCTTATGTGTGCTGTGATGCGGGCAAAGACCGCAGACAGCTTGTGTTTGATGATTTAAGGGTGATTTATGATATTTGAAAGCTTATGGCCGCTGGCGCTGCTATTGTCGGTGCCGGCGGTGATTATTTTATATCTGCTAAGACCGAAGGGAAAGGATTACAGGAATTCCTCGAATCTGCTGTGGGAGCGCATGTTGAAGAATCAGCAGTCGAAGACCTTCCTCGAGAAATTTGTCCACAATATTCTGATGTATTTACAGATTCTGATCCTCATCCTCATGGTGCTGGCTTTGATGTCGCCCTACATCCGCAGGGAAGGGGTTGGCAGGGGCCATGTCGTCCTCGTGTTCGACACGAGCGGCAGTATGCAGCACGATGCGGGCAGCGGAAAGAGCCGGATCGCGTGTGCACGAGACGAGGCAAAGCGTCTGATCGCCGCATCGGAGGGGACGTCATTTTCGGTGATTGCAAACGGCAATACGACAGAGCTTCTGGCGGTCGCCGTGAAGGATAAGAGCAGCCTCTACGGCGTGCTGGATCAGATGGAGTGCTGTGACGGAAAGGGTAATCTCGCGGATGCCGAGAGCGTGGCGGACACGCTCATCGGGGCGGATGAGAACGCGGACGGCGCGCACGTCATTGTTTTCACGGACGGAAACGGAGCGGAGTCCGCCGCGGGCTTTGCGGACTATTTTGACGCCGAGATGCGCGTCATCGGGGAGCCGGTGAACAATGTCGCGAACAATTTCCTCTCCTATGTGGCGGACGAGGAGGGCTACCGCGTAGCGGCGAGCCTGACGAACTACAGCAGTATGGATGCAGACTTTGAACTCAGCCTCTATGAGGGGGGCAAGCTCGTGCAGGTCAAACAGGCTGCGCTCGCGGCGGACGCGACGAGCCTGTGCTATTTCGACCGCTTTGACTGGGGAGGTGCGCCCTTAAAGTGCGAGGTGTCCTCCGTGCGCTTTGCGGGGACGAATGCGAAGGATTCGCTCGCGGCGGACAATGTCTCCTACGCGGTCATGGATCAGGTCAGCAAAATCGACGCGGTGCTCATCGGCTCCGGCAACACCTATCTGGAGAAGGCATATAAGGCGGCGACCGGAAACAGCCTGGCGAAGGCGGAAAACGAGAGTGAGGACGGACCAGCGGTGCACATTTACGATGCGGGCGCGAAGTATGTGGATACCACAAAGAGCCGCATGGTTTTTGCGGACGGCGAACGTGCCTCGGATGTGAAAAAGAATGTGATGCTCTCCACGGTGAGCTGTGACCTGACGGAGGGCATGGCGGAGTTTGCGGTCGGAGTCAACGAGACGAAAATCTATGATGTCCCGGAGTGGGGTGTCGGCTTCCTCTGGGCGGGGGAGCAGTGTGCGGGCTATTATGGCGATCACAACGGTGTGCGCGTCATCGCCGTCGGCTTTGACGTGCGCGAGTCGGACTTCCCGCTGAAGGCGGAATTTCCGGTGTTTATATCCAACGCAGTCCGCTTTCTGGGCGATTCTTCCCTTCTGGCGGACCAGATTTACGAGTCGGGGGAGACAGTGCTTTTCCACCCGCAGCCGGACATCGACGTGAGCGCGCTCGCGGCGGACACCGCAAAGGCGGGGCTTTTTGAAGCGGGAGAGGGCGACCTGAAGGAGTCGTATGTCGTGCGCTTTGCCACGGGGACGGAGTCCGACGGCAGGCTGACCGCAGAGGGGATCGGCGACGGGGGGACATCGGAGCGCGTGGCGGTGCGTAAGCGGGTGCGGAATGTCGTTCTGGTGATCGTGCTCCTTCTGCTGATCGCGGAGTGGATCATCTATGTGCGCCAGACACGCGGCAGACAGCCGTTTTACCTCGGCGTGCGCATCGCGCTTTTGGCAATGCTGGTGCTCGCGCTCTGCAATGTGGCGGTTCCGAAGCGGGAGTCCGGCAACACGACGGTGTTTCTCGTGGATCTCTCCAACAGCAACGCGCAGAACCTGTCCGAGATCGAGAAGGAGGTGGGAAATGCCTTAAGGAAGATGCCGAAGAACAACCGCTACGGCATTGTCACCTTCGGAAATAACTCGGTCGTGGAGCAGTTTCTGACCGACGAAAATCATTTTACCTCCATCATGTCGGTGCCGGACAAGTCCGCAACGAACTACGAGGAGGCGCTCTCAAGGGCGCTTGCGATGATTCCGGCGGACGGCGCAGGGCGCGTCGTGATCCTGACGGACGGAAAGGAGACCAAGGGGACGGTCGCGGGCACGGCATCGGCGCTGGTCTCGCGAAAAATAGAGCTTCTGGCGAGGACCTATGAGGTCACGGTCGGCGAGGACGCCTACATTGAGGATGTGGAGCTGCCGACCTACCTGTATCAGGGGGACGCCTACACGATGACGGTCACGGTCGAGAGCAACTACGACACGGACGCAGTCCTCTCGATCTGGATGGGAACGATCCGGACCGCCGCCTACGACGTGCACTTAAACCGCGGGACGAACCGGTTCCGCTTCCGGCAGAAGGTCGAGGGCGAGAGCGTGGAGAGCTTTGTGGTGAAGGTGGAGGCCGCCGGGGACACCTGCGCAGAGAACGACAGCTTTCATGCCTTTTCCGTGGTGGACTCGGCGCCGAAGGTGCTGCTTGTCTCCGGGATGGGCGAGGACAGCGCGGAGTATGAGAGGCTTCTTCGGGCGGCGAATGTCAATTACCGGAAGGTCTCTGCCATCAATGCGCCGGACTCGCTCGAGAACCTTTTGGAGTTCCGCAGCGTGATTCTGGAAAATGTGTATCTGTTTGACCTGCCGGAGGGGTTTCTTGAAAACATCGATACCTATGTGAAGGACTACGGGTGCGGCGTGGTCTGCTGCGGAGGCGAGCAGAGCTACGCGCTCGGCGGCTACCGGGACAGTGTGCTCGAGACGGTCCTGCCGGTGGACATGGAGCTGCGGGGAGTAGACGAGGTGCCGTCCACGGCGATGATCATGGTGATCGACCACTCCGGGAGTATGATTTCCACGGCATACGGCGGTGCGACCAATCTGGATCTCGCGATCACGGCGGCGACCACTGCGGTGGATCTGATGCGCTCCACGGACTATGTGGGCGTGCTGACCTTCGACGACCGCTACAGCTGGGTGGTCGAGCCCACGCTTTGCTCCGACAAGGAGAGCATCAAGTCAAAGATTAAGAGTGTGTCAGAGGGCGGAGGCACGACGATCAAGCCGGCCGTCAAGGAAGCCCTGCGCGGCGCACTAACCTGCGACGCGGATATCCGCCACGTGGTGCTTCTGTCAGACGGAGAGGGCGAGACAAAGAATTTCAGCGATGTGACAAAAGACTACAACGACAAGAACGTGACGCTCTCGGCTGTGGCGGTCGGGCAGGGCTCGGATACATTCCTGCTCAAGAGGCTCGCCGAGGTGTGCAATGGCCGTTACTATTACTCGGACATGTCGGAGGACGTCCCGAAAATTTTCGCGCAGGAGGTTTTTCTGAGCGGAGATACCTACCTGCAGAACGGCGAGTTTGCGCTGGCGGTCAACGGCAGCCACGAGATTACGAGAGGTATTTTTGAGGAGGGATGGCCGATTCTGTACGGCTATGTCAGCGCGACACCGAAGCCATCGGCGATGCAGCTGATCGCCTCCGAGAAGGACGACCCGGTGCTCACGGTCATGCAGTACGGGCTGGGGCGCACAGCGGCGTGGAATACGGATGTGACGAACGAGTGGACGTCCGGCTTTGCCGGGCTGGATGACTATGTGCAGCTCTGGAAGCGCGTGATCGACTACTCGACGGGCAATGCCGGAATCGGCGATGACACCGCGGATGTGATCACGGCGGGCGGCCGCACGAGCATCAGCTACCGCGCGAAGGACTATGGCGAGAGTACGAGGGTGGAAGCCGTGTACACGGACCCGGAGGGCAACACGAGAACGGCGGAGCTTCGTGCGACGGCGCCGGGGCAGTTTGAGGCAAAGCTCGACACGGACATTACCGGCGTGTACAATCTGAGCGTGCGCAGGATCGAAGACGGGGAAATAAGAAACGCGGTCACGACGGCGGCTGTGGTGCAGTATTCGGACGAGTACAAGTTCGGTACCGGAACGGCGGAATTCACACGGTTTATCGAGCAGTATGGACGGATGCTGAAGGAGAACGAGAACTTCTGGCAGCACAGAAAGAGCAGTGCGAGGGAGCGCTATGAGCTTGCGAAATGGCTGATCCTTCTGGCAGTCCTCTGGTTTGTTCTGGATATCGCCATGCGCAGGTTCTGTTTCCTGCCGCAGGATACCAGACTGTACCGGCTCGTGAGACAGCGCATTCAGATGACCGGGAAGGCGCAGTCCGCCGGAGGCGGTGTATCGGCGCGTGAGGGCGGGGCAAAGGAGCGCGGAAAGCCGGATTCAGCCGGCGGCGAAGGTATGCCGGAGGCTTCCGCAGGCAGCACCGTACCGGATCAGCCCGCAGGAGAGACAAAGCCGGAAAGCGGAAAGGCAGGGAAGAAGAAGGAGAAACCGCCGAAGAAGAAACCGCCGAAAAACAGTGCGCCGCAGGCGCTTGACACATCGGCTCTGCTTAAGAAGAAGGATCAGAGGTCGAACTGAAGGGGATACCTCAATATTGATAAAAGCGGCACCTGTCAAAAGGGGCCGCTTTTTGGCATTATTTCGACATAAAATTTAAGAGGTTTTTCTTGTAGTTGTGATGATTTTATGGTAATATGAATCTATTGATCTGATTCGAAAAAAATAGTAAAGGAAGAGGTGAAAATATGTATTGTTGTACTGGATATAGGTTTGTTAATACAGCTTTTTTATACAGATTTCAGTTATGGCAATTTCGAATTAAAATCCCCTTTTTTGCGCATGAGTAGGTCTGTGTCTGTCTGCTTATGCGCTTTCTGTTATTTTATGTTTATTCTACATTTCTATATTATGTAACAGGAACAGCTACAAATTTTACGGTTTCCGGACCTTGATGAATCAACCTGGAGATATTATTATGTATAAAATTATAAAGAAAAAATCCTTTCTTTTCAGTGTTCTTGCTCTCGTGTTAGTAGTGTCGCTTGTTGTTGGGGTGAGTACAGCTGGCAAAATTTACGCAGCAGAGAAAACAGTGCGTACGATCGCATCGTTTATGGATGAAAAGGCAATCGAATATTCCGAGGTCAGCATGGATAATCAAGTTCTGTCCGTAAAACTTCTCTCAGCAGGAGAAGATCGCTGTACACTTGATGACGTTAAGGCGATTCAGGCAATTTATGATACGCTTCATGATCAGACCATCGACGGGAAAGTGAAAAACATTGGCATCGAAATTTATGATACGAACGGGAAATTGATTTATGATATTTTTGAAAATGTTGTTTCGCTGCCGGTTGAAAATGCGGATCAGCCTGTCGAAAAAAACGACCGTAAGAAAAATGACATGACTGTCAATGAAGTTCTGCTTCAAGTGGATAGCATTGTCACGGAATACCCCTATTCGGTTCAAAAATCATGCATATCAGATGCTGACGAAATTGCAGGTAAAAAACTTGAATTGACAATTTCAGAAATGAACAATGACATTCATTCTATTAACGATATCAGGGCCATCTACGAAAACCTTGAAGCCTGTTCCTTCTCAACAAACGCGATAAATCAATGCGAGATTACGGTTGTGGATGCGGAGGAAGCGTGTGTGATATACATGGCTGGAGATTTTCGATACGGCAATATTATTGCATGGATAAGTCCGGCGGCAGAAAGCGCATTTGTGGCACAGGAAGGTCCGAGATGATGGAATACGGGGGCGCGACAAACGCATGAGTAAATAAATTGTGAACCAAACTATCTTTGAATAAATTAACGCAAGAACAAATGAACCAACGGAAAGGAGTTTTATTTATGAAAAAAATTTTATCAATGCTTTTGGCGGCTGCTCTGATACTGTCTCATACAACAGTATATGGTGAAGGCCCCATTTGCGAGGACTCTGTTTGTGAGGATACGGTTTATATGCCGCTTTGGATGCAGCCGCATTCGGTCATTATATACGACGGGAATCTGGAATATACGGTTGTAGAAGGCGGCGAACTGAGCGAGGAAGAAATTTCTGAAAGTGAGGATATTGCCCTTATAGGCCTTGAGGATTGTTCTGAGGAAATGATTGCAAGCCCAAATACCAAGGTTGAATATGACCTCCACGGGTTTATTCAGAATGTCTATTATCTGGTTCCGGGGACAATGGATGAGTATCAATTGTCCGCTCCGAAGCAGGCCAGAGTGCGTTCCGGTATTATGGATCCGGGTACCACCGTTACATATGGAAACTATAAGAATTATGATACGGGTAAAATGCAGGATTGCGTGCTCACAAGAAGCGAAAATGGCGCTATAATCACAGGGACAGGGCGCATTACCTTCTATACCGGTACATATGGTGAAGCGGGAACCCACAAACTGGAAGCCGGTGACTGTGCTACAAAGATGTATTATGCGGATGTAAAAAGCGGTACTCATGTTTACGCATCAAATACCTATGCACATAAGCATAGCACTTTTTCAAAATTTGATGTGGGCGGTTTGCCCAAAGCAATTCTGGATGTATGGTCTGATTCCAGTGTAAACCCTATTCAGGAGCTCACTACATATGGAACCATTGATAATGTCTATTCGGGGAGTGTTGCATTTGCAGCAACCGCGTACGATTAAGGAGAATTGCGATGAAAAGAAGAAAGGCATTCATGATTTCGGCGGTGCTCCTGCTGGCAGTATTCCTTACAGCCTGCAGCGCTGTACCGCAGCAGAATCCACCGGAAGAATCTGAGTCAGAATCAGGGTCAGAGTCAGAGTCAGGACAAGAGCCGGAGACTTCCTTCGGGCAGAAAACGCCGGAGGAGAATGAATATCATCCCTATCTCTCCATCACATATGCCCGGAATAATCCGGACAATTTTACGGGGCTGGACATGGTGTTTTACACTTATGACATCGTTACCGGAGAGCTGGAGGAGCATTGTGTGATACCGTTTGATTCCCAGTATGCCTGCGGACTGGTTTCCAAGGCCGACAACAAGGTGTATTATTCGGGCAGGTCTGTGCCAAATACCCTTGGCGTTTGTGACGGCCTGTGGGTTTATGATATTGGGACCGGAGAATCCAGGCTGCTTGAAACACAAAACTGGTCATACAACGACATTACCATGATAAAGCCGGGGAGACTGCTGGTTATGGCAGGGACCAGGGAGCATCCGATTCTTCCGGCACTGTATGACCTTGAGACGAACAGCTTCACCTACATGCCGGATGTAAACGATGAACCCTTTGATCTGTATAGCTGCGGTGCATCCGAGCTGTTTTATAATAGTGTAACTCATGAAATGGTATGCATTTATCAGAATGAAGATGAAGTGTATAAGAGCGAATACAGGGGTAATGAAGAACCGATAAATACCTACATTGCGGTTGCTTCTGAGGATATGGTCAAAGATCCGGAAAGAACCTTTGCTATCAGCCTGAAGGTAGAGGATCAGGTGTTGTCGGCAGTACAAATCTCCGAAAATGAGCTTCGGGTGGGGATCCAACACGTGGACATAGAAACATTTGCAAATGAAGGTGTATTCAAGGTCGAAAACAGGCTTTATTCACTGGTGTTTGAGGATGGGGAAGGTACTCTGACGCCAATGGATTCGCCGGATCTAAATACAAGCAAATGGGAAACCATCGACGGCGGGAAAACCTTCTATTTCATGCGTATATCAAAGGATGAGCCGAAAAGGGGATTGTATTCCTACTGTACGGAAACCGGGGAGATTACTCCGATTCTTCTCGGAGACCCCGAGACCAACGGGCTCGTAGTTAGCTATACCATATTGAATCCGTGATTATTGACAAAAACCTTTCGTCCAACTATAATAAATCCTTGACACTACGATGGAGGAAACGAACATGGATGCACAAACTTCGGGATCACCGGTCAAGGCGTATTTCAAGGATTTAAAGCCCAAGCTGTTCAGCGTAATCAAGACATACAAGGCTGACCAGTTTGTGCGGGATGTCATATCGGGAATTATTGTTGCGATCATCGCGCTGCCGCTCTCAATCGCGCTGGCGCTCGCCTCGGGCGTGGGGCCGGAGCAGGGGCTTTACACGGCTGTGGTCGCTGGCTTTATCATAGCCTTTTTGGGCGGCAGCCGCGTGCAGATCGCGGGCCCGACCGCGGCGTTTGCGACGATTGTCGCCGGAATTGTCGCCAAACACGGCATGGAGGGGCTGGCCACGGCGACCATCCTCGCGGGAATCATTCTGGTAGTTATGGGGTTCTGCAAGCTGGGGAGCCTCATCAAATATATTCCCTACACGATCACGACCGGCTTTACCGCCGGCATCGCGGTGACGATTGTGGTCGGGCAGGTCAAGGATTTTCTGGGGCTTACGTTTGACTCCTCTCCGGTCGAGACGATGGAGAAGGTGGAGGCGATCGCAAAGAATTTTGGGACGCTCAACTGGCAGGCACTCATGATCGGCGTGATCAGCATGGCTATTTTGATTCTGTGGCCCTATCTCAAATATCTGAATAAGATACCGGGCTCGCTGATTGCCGTGTTTGTCGCGGGTGCGATCGTCAAGCTCGGAAATCTGCAGGTCAACACGATCGGCAGCCTCTACACGATCAGCGCAGGCGCGCCGAAATTCCACATGCCGCTGTTTTCTCTGAAGGTGGTCGGAGAGCTGCTCCCCGACGCGCTCACCATCGCGATCCTCGCGGGCATTGAATCGCTCTTGTCCTGTGTGGTCGCGGACGGCATGATCGGAAGCAGGCACAAGTCGAACGCGGAGCTTGTGGCGCAGGGACTCGGTAATGTCGGCTCCGCGCTGTTCGGCGGTATCCCCGCCACCGGGGCGATTGCGAGAACTGCCGCCAACATCAGGAACGGCGGGCGCACGCCTGTTGCCGGAATCGTACACTCCGTGACGCTGCTCTTGATCCTCGTGCTCCTCATGCCGTATGCGTCCCTGATCCCGATGCCCGCGATCGCGGCGATCCTCTTTATGGTGGCTTACAATATGTGCGGCTACCGGGAGTTTGCCAAGCTTGTGCGGCGCGCGCCCAAGAGCGACGTGCTTGTGCTGATCGCGACCTTTGTGCTCACGATCGTCTTTGACCTCGTGGTAGCGATCGAGATTGGCATTATCTTAGCGGCGATCCTCTTTATGAAACGGATGTCGGACACGGCGGAGATCCACGGCTGGAAGTACATCGAGGACGAGGTGGAGGACGCGGAGAGCATCCATCTGCGCAAGGTGCCGAAGCATACACTGGTCTACGAGATCAACGGGCCGATGTTTTTTGCGGCGGCAGACAAGTTCATGACCATCTCCTTAGACCCGGGCGTCCGTGTGATCATCCTGCGGATGAGGAGCGTCCCAGCGATGGATGTGACGGCGCTGCACACGCTCGAAAACGTGAGAAATACCTGCGAAAAACGCGGGATTACGCTTGTTTTATCCCACGTGCAGGAGCAGCCGCTTGCCATGATGAAAAAGGCGGGCTTTGCCGAGCTTGTGGGAGCGGAGAATTTCTGTGAAAATATTGACGCAGCACTGGAACGTGCGGGGAAGATCTGACGCTGCCGCACGGAAGTGAGGAGGAATATCTATGGAAAAAATAATGAACTTGATCACTGCGGAAGTGACAAAGGTTTTTGTGGAGAACGGCTATGATGCGGGCTACGGAAAAGTGACCCTGTCGAACCGTCCGGATCTGTGTGAGTTCCAGTGCAACGGCGCGATGGCGGCGGCGAAGGAGCACAAGTGCGCGCCGTTTGTGATTGCGGACAGGATTGCTGAGGGTTTAAAAAATAACCCCATGTTCGAGAGCGTGGAGTCCGTGAAACCGGGATTTTTGAATCTGAAGCTGGCGCCGGAGTATCTGGCTGACTATGTCGGCGGGATGAAAAGGGATGCCGGGCGTTTCGGCTGTGAGACGGCAAAAAATCCCAGTACGATCCTTGTGGACTACGGCGGTCCCAACGTGGCGAAACCATTGCATGTGGGGCATCTGCGCTCCGCCATTATCGGGGAGAGCATCAAGCGCATCGGACGTTTCATGGGGCACAAGGTCATCGGCGACGTGCATCTGGGGGATTGGGGCCTGCAGATGGGGCTTATCATTGTGGAGTTAAAGGAGCGCAAACCGGAGCTTGTGTATTTTGATGAACACTACGAGGGGGACTACCCGAAGGAGCCGCCGTTTACACTGACGGAGCTCGAGGAGATCTACCCGGCGGCGAGCGCCAGATCCAAGACCGACGAGGCTTATAAGCAGGCGGCATTGGAAGCGACGGTCGAGATGCAGCAGGGCAGAAGGGGCTATCAGGCGCTTTTGGCCCATATTATGGCGGTGTCCGTGCCGGATTTAAAGCGCAACTACGAAAATCTGAATGTCTTCTTCGACCTCTGGAAGGCCGAGTCGGACGCAAAGCCATATATTCCTTCCATGGTGCAGAAGATGAAGGACGAGGGGCATGCCTATATGAGCGAGGGCGCGCTGGTGGTGGATGTGAAGGAGGAGACGGACTCCAAGGAGATTCCGCCCTGTATCATCTTAAAATCCGACGGAGCGTCGCTCTACAGCACGACGGATCTTGCGACAATTGTGATGCGCATGGAGGAGTATCTGCCGGACCGCATCATTTATCTGACGGATGCGAGGCAGGGCATGCATTTTACCCAGGTGTTCCGCTGTGCGCGGAAGACAGGGCTGGTGGCGCCTGCCACGGAGCTTGTCCACATTATTTTCGGGACGATGAACGGCAAGGACGGAAAGCCCTTCAAGACGCGGGACGGCGGCGTCATGCGTCTTGAAACTCTGGTCAGTGAGATTAACGCGGAGATGTTGAAAAAGATCAAGGATAACCAGAAGGAGAAGGAGCAGCTTGACATCTCGGACGAAGAGGCCAAGGAGACCGCAAAGACCGTGGCGCTCGCTGCGCTCAAGTACGGCGATCTCTCCAACCAGGCGGGCAAGGACTATATCTTCGACATCGACCGTTTCACCTCCTTCGAGGGCAACACCGGGCCGTACATTCTCTATACCATTGTGCGGATCAAATCCATTCTGCACAAGTATGCTGCGGGAAATGACCTGCCGGAGAATGCCGCACTGCTCGCGCCGCGTTCTGCGAGCGAGAAGGGACTGATGCTGGTCTTGTCCCGTTTCAATGCCATGATGGAGAATGCATATGAGGAGAATGCGCCGCACAAGATCTGCGCGTTCATCTATGAGCTGGCCAATGCCTTCAACGGTTTTTACCATGAGACGAAGATCCTCGCGGAGCCGGACGAAGAGGTGAAGAAGTCCTACATCGGGCTTTTGATGCTCACGAAGGATGTTCTGGAGACCTGCATCGACGTGCTGGGATTTTCCGCGCCGGAGCGGATGTAATGTTTTTGGCGTGAATCATCGCTACATTTTTGTCATAAAACTGAATCACACGCATAAATATAGGTTATAGGACAACGGTTCTATGACCTATTTTTTTGACCAAAGGAGAGCAGAGTATGGACGAGACACAGATTTTGAAATATTTTCCCGCATCCCTGCGGGGGCAGATCGGGAGGGAGGATCTGTCAGGAGTGGAGGAGATCCGCGTCCGGGTGAGACAACCCCTGGAGTTCAACTACCGCGACCGCAGGGTGAAGCAGTTTGGCATTGTGGAGAAGGCGGAATTGTACGAGATGTTAAATTATATGACCGGGTATTCTCTCTACGCGCTGGAGGAAGAAATCCGGCAGGGCTTTTTTACCGTGGAGGGAGGGCATCGGGTCGGCCTGTGCGGGCACATGAGCTACCACGGCACCGATGACGGGGAGCGGACGGACGTGCTCTACGATATCAGCGGCATCAATATCAGGATCGCGCGGGAGCTGAAGGGCTGCGCAAAGGAGCTGCTCGCCTGCTTGAGGAGCGGAAGGAGCATACATAACACCTTGATTTTTGCGCCGCCGGGCGTGGGCAAGACAACCTATCTGAGGGACTGTATCCGGATGCTCTCCGCGGGGGAGGCGGGAATGCCGGGGGTAAAGGTGGGCGTGGTCGATGAGCGCTCGGAGATCGCCGCATGCCACCGGGGCGTGATGCAGAATGATCTGGGACCGAGGACGGATGTGCTCGACAACTGCCCGAAGGCGATCGGCATGCAGATGCTGCTGCGTTCGATGTCGCCCGATGTGATCGCGGTGGACGAGTTGGGCGGCGAGACGGATTACGAGGCGGTTGCGCACGCGATGCGGACGGGGGTTCGCATCCTGGGGACGGTTCACGCGAAAAGCCGGCGTGAGGTCATGGAGAAACCGCATATGGCGGAAATTCTCGCGTCGGGAGAGTGGCGTCTTGCACGCATTGACCGCGGGGAGGACGGTCTGCGCCATGTATTTGTCTACGGCAAGTCGGAGGAGGGCATATGGGTAAACTGACGGGGGCCGTGCTGGTTCTCGCCGGGTGTATGGGGCTTGTGGTAAGCTGGCTGTACGCGCAGAGAGGGAGGCAGCGCGTCGCGGCGGAGCTGATCCGCATTCTTGCTTTGTGGGAGTACAGCTTAGAGAGGGAAAAGTACCGGCTCATCGAGTTTCTGGAGCACTGTGGGAGCAGCGAGGCACCGGTGGAGCGCCTGCGGACCGAGCTCATTCAGGCGCTTGCGGCCCGTTCCTACACAAGCGGCGCAGCGCTGTGGGCGGACGTGCTGGATAAAAACCGCGCGAGCCTGGATCTGGGCGAGCCCATGTGGGAGCTGTTCTCTGCGGCGGACGGGGCTTTTTTCGGGACAAGCAGCCGGGAGAGTCTGCGCTGTGCCGCGGTATGCCGGAAACATATGGAGGAATGTCTCGAGCGTGAGAGGCAGGAATTTTGCAGGAAACGAAAGGTGTATATGCCGGTAGGAATGCTGGGGGGAGTGCTCCTGATCATTTGGCTGATATAAGGGAAGGAAACAGTATGGGCATTGCAATTATATTTAAAATTGCGGCACTGGGAATCGTAGTGACGGTTCTGTGCCAGATATTAAAGCACAGCGGGAGAGACGAGCAGGCGTTTCTCCTGAGCCTGGCGGGACTTCTCATTGTGCTCTTCTGGATTGTACCCTATATCAGCGAGCTGTTTACGACGATGGAGACGCTGTTTTCCCTGTAAGGTATGAGATGTCCCTAAAGGGACACCTCATTTTGGAGGTGATCATATTCTTAAAATCGGACTGATCGGAATTGTGGCGGTTTTTCTCGCCATGCCCATAAAAAAATATCATGCGGAATTTGCAATGCTGATCGGAATCGCCGCAGGATTTGTCATCTTTGTCTATGCGCTCGCGCAGATCCAGGTGGTAGCAAGTTTTTTAGAAACGATTATCCGCCGCCTTCCCATCGAGACGGAATATCTGACGCCGCTCTTTAAGATGCTTGGAATTACATATGTGGCGGATTTCTCGGCATCGCTGTGCCGGGAGGCGGGCTATCTCTCGATCGCCGCCGAGATCGAACTGTTTGCAAAGCTTGCGATCATTGCTTTGAGCATTCCGCAGCTGACTTATTTTGTGGAGGTGCTGGATGAATTTCTCGCGTAGGCTGTTTCTGTTCTTACTGTGCGCGATGATTGTCTGTACGGCACAGCCCGTGCAGGCGTCCGAACGTGGCAAAAGCACGCAGGAAAAATGGATTGAAGAGATTTTGGATGAACTGGACCTTGCGGAGACGGACGAGGTCTTGAAACAGGAGCTGCCCGAGCGCCTTACCTTTTCCTCGCTGGTGTCTGCCATGACAAAGGACGGGGGAGAGGGCATGAGCCTTCGCCTCGTGGCGGACTATCTTCTCGACCTGTTTTTCTATGAGATTGCGGCGGCAAAGCCGATATTCCTCCAGATTCTCTGTGTCTGCCTGCTCTTTGCGCTGTTTGGCAGGCTGCTTGTGACAAGGTTCGGCTATGTGAACGACCTCAGCTTTTTTGCTGTGTACGCCGGGATCATGATGCTGCTGTTGAACTCGTTTCTGCTTGTGAACAATGTGGTGGAGGCGGGGATGGAAAAAATGCTCTCCTTTATGACTGCCTTTGTCCCGGTCTATGCCGCCGCACTGCTTTTTTCCGGAAATCTGACCTCGGCCGGCGTGTTTTACGAGATGGCTTATGCCCTGATTTATATTCTGGAGCTTCTGATGCGGGTCGTGTTTATCCCGGGCGTACATATTTTCGTTCTGCTTGTGATGATGGACAATCTCTTTGAGGAGGCGAAGCTGTCCAAGCTGGCGGACATGATCGAGAGCGGCATCAAGGCGGCGCTTAAAATGTCGCTGGCGGCGGTGGTGGGACTCGGCGTCGTGCAGTCGCTCATCGCTCCGGCGAGGGACCGCATCTCGGCAAACAGTGTCTTTCAGACCCTGCAGGCGGTTCCCGGGGTCGGCAACACCTTCGGGGCGGCGGGGGAGATCCTGGTGGGCTGCGGTATCCTCATCCGAAACAGCGTGGGGACGGCGGCCCTTGTGGTGCTCGTGGTGCTGAGCGCGGCGCCTGCAGTCTCCGTGGCGTGCTTTCACGTGATGTACCGGCTGATCGGCGCGTGTCTGCAGCCGTTCTGTGATAAGCGCATCAGTGAGTGCGTTCACGAGGTTGGGCGCGCATGCGGGCTTTATCTGAAGATTGTGGGATCTGCGATGCTTTTGCTTTTTATCACGATCTCAATGATCAGCGCGTCAACCAGCTTTATCTACTGATACGGGGGAATCGCCTATGAATGCTGTCTTAAACTTTGTTCGCGACTATTTTGTGTTTCTTTTGGTTCTGTTCCTGTTCTCCTATCTGACGCCGCGGGAGGATTACCGGAAATATTTTCAGTTTTTTATAGGCGCGCTCATGGTTGCGATCCTGATGCGTCCGGTGTTTGCTTTTTTTGCGGGTGACGGGGAGGCGCGGGTGCGCACGGAGCTTGAGTCGATCTTTCGTGATATCGAGAATCTGGAATACAGTGGGGAGGGGGAGGATATCTTTGAGTGGTTTCTGGAACACAAAGGAGTTATTGAAGAAAATAGTGGGGCGCCGTAGCCGCACGGATTACATTGTGATCCTGCTGATCGGAGTGATGGTTCTGATCGTCGCGGTCCCGGTGGGAAACGGAGGGAAAAAGATCCGGCAGACGCCTGAGAAGACGGCGGGTGAGTCCACCGTGTCCGAGAGTGAAAACGGGGCGTATGTCCGACAGCTTAAGGAGGAGCTGGCCGCCATGCTCTGCGGTATGGACGGAGTCGGGAAATGCAGCGTGATGATCACCCTGGAGGACGACGGGCAGTTTTTTTTAGACCGGGATGTCGTGAGCGGGAGTGACCGCCGGGAGGAGCACACGGTGATCTATGACAACGGAGGAGGGGAGAGCCCCTATGTCCTCCGCAGGGAGCGCCCGAAGGTGGCGGGAGTCATGGTGGTAGCGCAGGGCGGCGCAGACCCGGTTGTGGTATCGAATATTTCCAGAGCGGTCATGTCATTATTTGGACTTGAGGCGCATAAGATAACAGTAGTTAAAATGTCAGTGCAGGAGGATTCGCTGTGAAAAAAATATTTCATAAAAATCAGATAGTCATAACCAGCCTTGCGGTGCTGATCGCGGTCGCGGGGTATGTGAGCTACGACCGAAAGGGCGGCAGTGCCGACGATGATGCGCAGATGGTTGCCAACACGGACCTGTTGGGCTCCGACAAAAATTTGATGACAGACATAAGCGAGGAGGATTTGATCAAGAAGAACAATACCGAGGAGGATCTGAATCCGGGGGAGGTTGTTTTGACCAGTGCGGACGTTTCTCTCGCGAGCTACGCGGCGCAGGTGCGCTTAAACCGCGAACAGGTGCGCTCGAAAAATCGTGAGACGCTCCAGTCGATCATCGACAACGAGACTCTGGAAGACGCGCAGAAACAGGCGGCGCTCGACAAGATGCTCGCACTCACGGATATAGCGGAGCGTGAGGCCGGAGCCGAAATGATGCTCGAGGCGAAGGGCTTTACCAATGTGGTGGTTTCCATCAGCGAGGATTGCTGCGACGTCGTGCTCGATATGGGCGATGTGACGGATCAGAAACGCGCGCAGGTAGAGGATATCGTGAAGCGCAAGACAAATGTCGCGGCTGAAAATATCGTGATCACCCCGATTGAAAACAAGAAGAAGTAGGCATACATAGCATAGGGAAACGGTGATTCAATTAGTGCATATACAGGGAAGCAGTGATAAAATCAGCGCTTACTCAGAAATCCCGGTTGAAAAACGGATATAATTAGGGTACAATAGGAAATGCTTTTGAGGAGATAAAAAACGAGAATGAAAAAGGAAGTATGACAGTGAGTAACCTGAGAGAAGAGATTGAAAAAAGACGCACGTTTGCGATTATTTCCCACCCGGATGCGGGCAAGACGACTCTGACCGAGAAATTTCTGCTCTACGGAGGGGCAATCAATTTAGCCGGCTCCGTCAAGGGAAAGGCGACGGCAAGACACGCCGTGTCAGACTGGATGGAGATCGAGAAGCAGAGGGGAATTTCCGTGACCTCCTCGGTCCTTCAGTTTAATTATGACGGATTCTGCATCAACATTCTGGACACTCCGGGGCATCAGGACTTTTCCGAGGATACCTACCGGACGCTGATGGCGGCGGACTCCGCAGTGATGGTCATCGATGCGGGCAAGGGGGTTGAGGCGCAGACCCGAAAGCTTTTCAAGGTCTGCGTCATGCGCCGCATCCCGATTTTTACCTTCATCAACAAGATGGACCGTGAGGCAAAGGATACGTTTGAGCTTTTGGACGAAATCGAGAGCGAGCTGGGAATTGCCACCTGCCCCGTCAACTGGCCCATCGGCTCCGGCAAAGAATTTAAGGGTGTGTACGACCGGAACACGAGGCAGGTCATGACCTTTGCGGACACGAAGAAGGGGACGAAGGAGGGCACGGAGAAGCTTCTCGATGTGGACGGCTCTGACCTCGCCGCCGAGATCGGGGAGGAGAAAAGGGAAAAGCTTCTGGAGGAAATCGAGCTTCTGGACGGGGCGAGCGCGGAATTTGACATGGAAAAGGTCACAAGGGGAGAGCTCTCCCCGGTATTCTTCGGGTCGGCGCTGACGAACTTCGGCGTGGAGACCTTCCTGAAGCATTTTCTGCAGATGACCTATTCTCCCACGGCGCGTAAGGCGGACACGGGAATGATTGATCCGATGGCCGAGGATTTTTCCGCCTTCGTGTTCAAGATTCAGGCGAACATGAACAAGAACCACCGGGACCGGATCGCTTTCATGCGCATCTGTTCCGGGAAGTTTACCGCGGGGATGGAGGTGCGCCACATGCAGCAGGGCGGAAAGGCGCTCCGCCTCTCTCAGCCGCAGCAGATGATGGCGGACGAGCGCAAGATGGTGGAGGAGGCCTACGCGGGGGACATTATCGGCATTTTCGATCCCGGCATTTTCTCCATCGGCGACACGCTGACCTCGTCGAAGGAAAATTTTTGCTTTGAGGGCATTCCGACCTTTGCGCCGGAGCATTTCGCGCGGGTACGCCTTATGGATTCCATGAAGCGCAAGCAGTTTGTCAAGGGCGTGACCCAGATCGCGCAGGAGGGCGCCATTCAGATTTTTCAGGAATATAAAGGCGGCATGGAGGAGATTATAGTAGGAGTGGTGGGAGTGCTGCAGTTTGATGTCCTGCGGTTTCGGCTGGAGAGCGAGTACAATGTGGAGATCCGGCTGGAAAACCTGCCCTATGAGCATATCCGCTGGATTGCGAACAGGGACGAAACGGATGTGGACAACCTCACCGGGACCTCAGACATGAAAAAGGTCATCGACATGAAGGGAAATCCGCTGCTTTTGTTTGTCAACGCATGGAGCGTCGGCATGACATTAGACCGAAACAAAGGCTTGATACTGGAGGAGTTCGGAAGGAATTGATACCGTGGTATCATAAAAAATAATAAAAGGAGGAGACTATGGGTGTAATTGAGCTTACGAAGAACAATTTTGACGAGGAGGTGCTGGCGGCAAAGGTGCCGGTGCTCATTGATTTCTGGGCGACGTGGTGCGGCCCGTGCCAGATGCAGTCGCCGGTCGTGGACGCGGTGGCGGCGGAGATGGGGGATGCTGTCAAAATCTGCAAGGTCAATGTGGACGAGCAGCCGGAGCTCGCCATGAACTATCAGATTGCCAGCATACCTACCCTGGTATTCATGAAGTATGGCCAGTTTCAGAACCGCATGGTCGGCCTGCAGGATCAGGCGACCATAGAACAGTGTCTGAACCGACTGTGCAAAGAAGAATAAAATGTGCCGAAAAAATATGGACAATACCCTCCAAATGGACTATAATTATTATAATTCAACATAATTGTGGTTAGGGGGGTTTTTTTATGACAAAATTTTTAAAAGATCTGAGTATCCGCTTTAAGATTCTTGTGCCCGTTGCATTTCTCGGTTTCCTGCTGCTGGCGCTCGGCGCAATTGCGTTTCTGAGTGCAGGCACAATCATGGATGCCAGCAAGGATGTCTCCGACAAGTACGCGGTGCGGATCGAACAGCTGGACGATATCACGATCTCTTACCAGAGCCTGCGAAGGGTCGCGTTCGCGGAGATCGTCTCCCGCAATGACTGGGAAGTTCTCAAAGATCTGGACGCGGAGGCGGTTTCCATGAAGGCGGCGATTGAGGAGCTCTCAGCAGCCTACGGTTCGGAGCTGGATTCCCAGCAGGAGAAGGCAAGCTTTGATCAGTTCCGGAAGAATTATGAGGAATACGTGAAAATACTCGATCAGGTACTCGCGGCGGTGAAGGCAAACGACAGCAAGCAGGCGACCCAGATCGCAACATATGACCTGCGGGATGCCGGCGTAAAACTCACTGCGGAGCTGGAGGAATTGAGCAACATCACGAAGGCGGACATGGAGGACGCTGCCAAACAGCAGACAGTGGCGTACAATCGGGCGGTCGTCGCGATCGCGGTTATTCTGGTGCTCGGCATGCTCGTCTTTATTCTGGTGATATGGGTGTGCTGGAAATGGGCATGCAAGCGACTCATCAACATCAACAAGCAGCTTCGCGACGTCATCGCGACGATTGACGCCGGTCAGGGCGATCTCACCAAGCGCGTGCAGTGCTTCTGCAAGGATGAGATCGGCACGCTGGCCGCAGGGATCAACACGTTTATCGAGACTTTGCAGAAGATTATGGGACATATTACGACCAGCTCCGGGCAGCTTGGTTCCATCGTGAATCTCGTGTCAGGAAAGGTCTCTACTGCGAATGACAATTCCACCGACATCTCCTCCATCATGGAAGAGCTTTCCGCGTCCATGCAGGAAATTTCCTCTACGCTCAGCGGTATCAAGGAGAGCGTGGACGTCGCGGACGAGAATATCACTGAGCTCTCCGATGCTTCCCGGGGTCTGAATGACTATGCGACCGGCATGAAGCAGCGCGCGGAGGAACTGGAAAAGGGTGCGATCGAGAATAAGCAGAACGCGAGTGATGTCATCAACGGCATTATCAACAAGCTGAATCAGGCAATCGAGAGCAGCAAGAGCGTCGAGCGGGTCAACGACCTGACGAACGATATTTTAAGTATATCCAGTCAGACTAACCTGTTGTCCTTAAATGCATCGATTGAAGCCGCCAGAGCCGGAGAGGCAGGGCGCGGTTTCGCGGTAGTTGCGGATGAGATCAGCCAGCTGGCGAACTCCAGCCGCGAAGCGGCCAACAATATCCAGACCATCAACAATCTGGTGATTCAGGCAGTGCAGGAGCTGATTGAGAGCGCGGACAGCATCGTCAAATACATCAATGAAAGTATTCTTCCGGACTATGAGAGCTTTGTGAATACCGGAAAGCAGTACAGTGAGGATGCCATACATATCGACGAGATTGTTCAGAAATTCACTGACATGTCCGGTAATCTGAACCAGCTGATGAACAATATTACGCAGGCGATCAGTGATATCAACAACGCCGTGGACGAGAGCGCCGTCGGAACCACCAAGGTTGCGAGCAACACCTCGGATCTGGTGAAGGATATCGGCGAGATTGCCGAGGCCATGACCGACAACCGGCAGATTGCAGGCAGTCTCTCCGGAGAGGCCGAACGTTTCGTAAAACTGTAACAATGATTGACAGCCGCCCTCTCGGGTAAGAGAAAGGGCGGCTGTTATGCAATGTATGGAGGAGGAAGATTATGGGATGGAGAATTCAAAAAAATAAGTATCCGGCAGCCAGACGGAGGATACGGGCTGCCGGTGTGCTGGCGATACTGCTTGCCCTGCTTGCGACCGGCTGCGGGCAGAATGGGGAGGAGAAAAAGCAGGATTCAACCGGGCAGACGGAAACACAACCGACTCAGACCGGGCAGACACAGCCGGGAGACACAGCCGGCACGGAGCAGGAGGGCGCCAGTCAGGTGAGCGCGACCTTTCCCACGGTTTATGCGGATATTCCGGATCTGGACATCATACGTGTGAATGAAAACTATTATATGGTCAGCACCACAATGAATCTCTGTCCGGGTGTTCCGGTCATGAAGTCCACCGATCTGGTTCACTGGGAGATCGTCAACTATGTCTATGACACCTTTGAGGATGACAACATCACGAATCTGGAAAACGGCCAGGATATGTACGGCCGCGGCTCCTGGGCGGCCTCTCTGAAATATGACGAGGCAGGCGGGCTGTTCTATGTGGGATTCAGCAGCAACAATCACGGTTTTTATATCTATACGACCGACGACATTGAGAACGGCAAGTGGGTGAAACACTCCATCCGGGAGGGCTTCCATGACCCGGCACTGTACATAGAGGACGGAAATCTCTACGTGATTTCCGCGAGCGGCGGCAGCTGCCGGATGCAGCAGCTGAAGCTGAATGACGAGTCGGGCGCCATCGAAAAGACAGGCGCAGGCCTTACGCTGTTTTCGAGTTCAGACTGGTCGCTGTGGGAGGGGGCGCATGCGTACCGGGTGGATGACTACTATTATGTGTTCGTCATCGCTTCCCCGAAGGACCGCTGGATGCGGACGCAGGTCTGCTATCGCTCCAAAACCCTGACGCCCGGAGCATGGGAGGAAAAAGTCGTCTATCAGGCCGGTATCGGAGATTCGAAGGCCGGTCTTGCGCAGGGCGGGATTGTGTGTACCCAGTTCGGAGACTGGTATGCGTTTCTGTTTCAGGATATGGGGGCAGTTGGAAGAGTGCCGTCTGTGATTTCCGTCAACTGGGAGGACGGCTGGCCTATGCTGGGCGTCTATACTTCCAGCGGCAAATTTAATACGCTGGGCATTGCATTTAATGAGACGCTGAATCTGCCGGACTCGGGAACGGCAAACGCATTTACGGGCAGCGACGACTTTGACTACAAGGAGGGCGAAGGGCTCTCCAAGGTGTGGCAGTGGAACCACAATCCCAAAAAGGATTACTGGTCCGTCACCGAGCGTCCGGGCTTTTACCGGATTAAGACGGATCAGGTGGTGGACAATGTCTATTATGCGCACAATTCCCTGACCCAGCGCACGGTGGGACCGGTCTGCCAGTCTGAGATTAAGCTGGAGACGGACGGTTTGAAACCGGGTGATTACGCGGGCCTATGTGCCGTGGCGGACCACTACGGAATGATTGGTGTGCTCTGTGACGAGAAGGGCGACCGCTATATCTATCAGGCGAACGGCGAGTTCAAGACGGCATTTTCTGAGCCGAATGCCACGGTACAGGAAAAGCTGACAACGGAGCAGCCGGTGTGGCTGCGGATAGTGTACCAGTTCCGGTCGGCCGATGTCGCTAATTTCTCCTACAGTCTGGACGGAGAGCATTGGGAAACTCTGGGTGAGTCCTTAAAAATCGGCTTTTCTACCTCCACGACCTTCATGGGCACAAGGAGCTGGCTCTTTACTTATGCGACGAAGGAAGCAGGAGGCTATGCGGACTTTGATTATTACAAGGTCAAACCCTGAGCGACTGAAATGTCTTGGAAAGGATCTATAATATGAAATTTGGAAATGGCTGCTGGCTGCTGAAGGAGGGCGTGGCGTGCTTCTCGCCGCAGGAGGTGTTTGAGTACAAAATAGATGAGTACTCTGTGGTGCTGTGCGCGCCCACCGGCAGAATTTACGGGCGGGGAAACACCTTAGGAGGCATCAACCTGACCATATGCATCACGTCGCCTGCACCGGATGTCCTGCGGGTGCGGACCTGTCACCACAGGGGTGTTATGCCGAAAAAGCCTTCTTTTGACCTCAATTTGAATCAGCAGCCGCTGCGCACGGAGGACGACGATGAGACTATCACGGTCTCCAGCGGAGCTTTGACGCTGAAAATCGGGAAGAAAAACTGGTCCATGCAGTATCTCAGGGACGGGGAAGTGATCACGGAGAGCGGCATGCGCGACCTGGCGCTCATGAAGACGGACTGGCGCGGGGACTACTACGATACCGAGGGCGACTGCCGGAATACCTATATGCGCCAGCAGCTCTCGATCGGCGTGGGAGAGTTGTTGTACGGTACGGGCGAGCGATTTACGCCCTTTGTGAAAAACGGGCAGTCCGTCGAGATCTATAACGAGGACGGCGGAACGAGCACCGAGCAGTCCTACAAAAATATCCCGTTCTTCCTCTCCAACAGGGGATACGGGGTGCTGGTAAATCACCCGGAGCGCGTTTCCTTCGAATTTGCCACGGAGAACGTGACAAAGACGGCATTCTGCGTCGAGGGCGGGGCACTGGATTATTTCTTCTTTAACGGCCCGACGATGAAAGAAGTGCTGATGCGCTATACCGATCTGACCGGGAAACCGTCCCTGCCCGCGCCGTGGACGTTTGGCCTGTGGCTGTCAACCTCCTTTACCACCGATTACGACGAGGCGACAGTCATGAGCTTTATCGAC